>NZ_JBEPDM010000014.1:5581-151013 GCF_040300305.1 Streptomyces sp. NPDC000410 | reverse complement strand
ACGCCCGGTTACATTCCGAACCCGGAAGCTAAGCCTTTCAGCGCCGATGGTACTGCAGGGGGGACCCTGTGGGAGAGTAGGACGCCGCCGAACAAATTGTGTGGAGAGCCCCGGACCGGGTAACGGTCCGGGGCTTTTCCGCGTTCAGCCCCAACTGGCGAGCGACACTCCGAAGTGATGCACCGACAGGCGGGCGCGATGCAGAGTGGTTTGGTGCAGTCGTGAGTTCGGGGTATGCTTTATCTCGTTGCTGCGGGAGACCGCGAAAGCGCAACTGGCCCCTATAGCTCAGTCGGTAGAGCGTCTCCATGGTAAGGAGAAGGTCAACGGTTCGATTCCGTTTGGGGGCTCCACAATGAAGAAGGCCCCCGCCATAAGGCGGGGGCCTTCTTCATGTTCGGTTCAATTCTTCTGCGGCTCCGGGACACGCATCGCGAGGATCGCCATGTCGTCCGAGGCCGGCTCGGCGGCGAAGCGCTCGACCGCGCGGAGGATGCGGGCGGCGACCGCGCCGGCCGTCAGGCCCGTACAGGTCGTCAGAACATCGATGAGGCCGTCGTCGCCGAGCATTCGAGTGCCCTCGCGGCGTTCCGTGACGCCGTCGGTGACGCAGAGGAGGACGTCGCCCGGGTCGAGCGTGACGGTCTGCTCGTACAGCTCCAGGTCCTCCATGACGCCGAGCAGCGGCTGGGGCTCTGCCGCGGGCTCCACCGAGCCGTCCTGGCGCAGGCGCAGGGGAAGCGGATGGCCGGCGCAGACGACCTTCAGGAGCGCCGAGCCATCCTCCTGGGGCCACAACTCGCCGTACAGCAGGGTCAGGAAGCGGCTGCGGGCGCCTTCGTCGAGGATCGCCGCGTTCAGGCGCTCCAGCACCGCCGGGCCGCCGAAGCCCTCGCGGGCCAGCAGGCGCAGGGCGTGGCGGGCGAGGCCTGTGACGGCCGCGGCTTCCGGGCCCGTACCGCAGACGTCGCCGATGGCGAACCCGTAGGCGCCGTCGCGGATGGGGAAGAGGTCGTAGAAGTCGCCGCCGACTTCGTTGCCTTCGCCCGCCGCACGGTAGATGACCTCGACCTCGACGCCCGGGACCTGGGGGAGGCCGGGGGGCAGCAGGCTGCGCTGGAGGCTCTGGCTGATGGCTGTGCGCTCGGAGTACAGCCGGGCGTTGTCCAGGGCGAGGGCCGCTCGGCGGGAGAGGTCCTCGGCGAGTTCGAGGATCTCCTGGCGGAAGTGGTCGTCGGAGGGTTTGCCGAGGGTGAGCATGCCGATGACGCGGTTGCGGGCGACGAGCGGGAGGACGACGGTTTCGCCGCCGACCGCGGAGGCCGTGGCCAGGGTCGTACCGATACCGGAGGACAAGTCGGTGGCTCCGAGGCCGAGTTCGCGCATGGACGTGCGCAGGGCCGCCTGGTGGGCGGCGGTGCCCGGGGCGGTCCAGACGCGGGCGCCCGGGGTGGGCACGGGCTCCGGGGGTTCGATTCTGGACAGCAGGGCCTTGAGGCCGTCGATGCGCTCCTCGTCCTCGTGCAGGACGTAGGAGAGGTACGGCTCCGAGGCCTGATCGGCGATCGTGTAGACCGCGCACCAGGTGGCGAGCGTGGGGACCGTCATCTGGGCCATCAGGGCCAGGGTCTGGTCCCGGTCCAGCGTGCCCGCGAGCAGGTCGGACGCTTCGACGAGGAAGCTGAGGGAGCCGCGGCGGAGCCGTTCGAGCTCGCCCAGGCGGGCGGACTCGACGGCGAGGGCGATGCGGTCGGCGGCGAACTGGAGGCGCAGGGCCTCCTCGTTGGAGTACCGCCCTGCGGCCTCGGCCGCGACGCCGAGGGAGCCGGTGAGGCGGCCCTCGACCTTGAGCGGGACGGTGACGACGGAGCGCATGCCGGTGCCACCGAGGAGCGGTACGGCGCCGGGGACGGCGGTGAGGTCCTCGTGGACGGCTGGCATGCGGGCGGAGCCGTAGCGGCCCGTGCCGGCCTCGACGGGGACGCGGGCGAACCGCTGGCGGGCTGAGGGGAGTCCGGTGGTGGCCCGGACCTCCAGTTCCGTTTCGTCGTCGGTGGCGAGCAGCAGGAAGGCGGAGTCGCCGTCGAGCATGTCGCGGGCGCGCTCGACGGTGCGCTGGAGGAGGCCGTCGAGGTCGTCGGGGGCGGGGGAGCCGATGAAGACCTCGAAGGGGTCTGCGTTGCGGTTGTCCGCGTGTCCGGCGCCGTCGGTCGCGGGGGTGCGGACGGGGGTCTGGAGGACCGCGCGTTCGTAGTCGCGCACGAGCAGGCAGACCGTGGAGGGTTCGCCGTGCGTGTCGCGGACGCGCAAGTGGGAGGCGTAGACGGGGACGACGCGGCCGTCGGTGCCGCGGATGCCGTAACTGCCCTCCCAGCGGGACAGGCGCAGGGCCTCGGCGATGCCGGTGGCGATGCCGGGGGTGTGCGGCCAGGCGGCGAAGTCGCCGAGGGGCTTGCCCAGTACCTGGTCCGCGGCGTATCCGAAGAGGTGCTCGGCGTCGTCGTTCCAGGAGGTGATGGCGCCGTTCCGGTCGATCTGGGCGACGGCGACGCGGACGCGTTCGTCGGCGACGGGGAGAAGGCCGACGGGCAGGACGGGGCCGGCCGAGCGGGTGCCCACGGTGCGCTGCGGCATGTCGAGCTGGAACCAGACCTGTTTGTGGGTCGGGGTGTACTCGACGCCCCAGCGGGTGGCGAGAGCGGCGCAGAGGAGCAGCCCCCGGCCGTTCTCGCGGTCGGGGTGGGCGAGGGTGCGGCCGGTGCCCTGGAGAGGGATCTCGCGCTCGGGATAGTGGTCGGAGACCTCGACCCGTACGCCTTCGTCGGTTCGCAGGCAGAGCACATCGGCGGCGGTACCGGCGTGGATGACCGCGTTGGTGACGAGTTCGCTGGTGAGGACGACGGCGTCGTCGACGACGTCGGAGTAGCCCCACCCCTGGAGGGTGTCCCGCACAAATGTCCGAGCCGTTGCCACCGACCGTCCGACGGGGTCGAAAGTGGCAGCAGCCCGTGCGGTGATCACGGAACTTCTCGTACGTGTTTCGACGCCCGGCTCTGGCATGGTCGGTGCCGTCCCTCCCGGTGCCCGGTGGTAGTTCTCCGCCATGCCGCCCCCGCCGGGCGACCGGGGCGGTTGGACAGCCGGATGCCAGGTTACTTACCTTCGCTGTCCGAGCGGATGCCGGTCACCGCTGTTTCCGCCCTCCGGGGGCGGGGACGCTAAGCGAAGCTGCCGAACTGTTATGGCCTGGTTCGGCTGCGGTGAAACACTGGGAAGGCTTTCCAGAGACGGCCCGAGCATGACGGTCAACCCCTGCGGGAGGGACACGGTGGAGTCTGGCGCAGCGGCGCGGGGCACTGGCACGCGCGCACAAGGCGGACAGTCCCGAAGCAAGCGGCATCGAAACGGCACTACGGAAGTCGACACGGCGGCCCTCAACCGGCTGCTGATGGCGCTCGTCTCCATGCGGGACGGGAACTTCCGCAAGCGGCTGACCGTATCGGGTGACGGCTTGATGGCGCAGATCTCGGCGGTGTTCAACGAGGTCGCCGACCGCAATCTGCATCTGACCGGCGAGCTGGCGCGGGTGCGCAGGGTGGTCGGCCGTGAGGGCAAGCTCACCGAGCGGCTGGAGCCCGGCCCTTGTGAGGGCTCCTGGGCCGCCGCGATCGACGCGTCGAACGCGCTGGTGGACGATCTGGCGCGCCCGGTGTCCGAGGTGGGCCGGGTGCTCTCGGCGGTCGCCGAGGGCGACCTGGAGCAGCGTATGGAGCTGCGGTCGCACGCTCCGGACGGATCGGACGGGTCGGTACGCCCGCTGCGCGGGGAGTTCCTGAAGGTCGCGCGTACGGTCAACAATCTGGTCGACCAGCTGTCGGCGTTCACCGACGAGGTGACGCGGGTCGCGCTGGAGGTCGGTACCGAGGGCAAACTCGGCGGCCAGGCACAGGTGCGCGGTATGTCGGGTTCGTGGAAGGACCTCACGGATTCGGTCAATACGATGGCGTACCGGCTGACGGCTCAGGTGCGTGACATTGCTCTCGTCACGACGGCGGTCGCCAAGGGCGATCTGTCGCGGAAGGTCACCGTCCATGTGGCCGGCGAGATGCTCCAGCTGAAGAACACCGTCAACACGATGGTGGACCAGCTGTCGTCGTTCTCCTCCGAGGTGACGCGGGTCGCGCGCGAGGTGGGCACGGAGGGCGAGCTGGGCGGCCAGGCGACGGTGCCAGGCGTCGCCGGTGTGTGGAAGGACCTCACCGACTCCGTCAACACGATGGCGGGCAATCTGACCTCGCAGGTGCGCGGCATCGCGGAGGTCACCACGGCGGTCGCCAACGGCGATCTGTCGCAGAAGGTCACGGTCAGCGCGCGTGGCGAGGTCGCGCAGCTCGCCGAGACCATCAATCAGATGACGGAGACCCTGCGCACGTTCGCGGACGAAGTGACCCGGGTGGCGAGCGAGGTCGGCGCCGAGGGTCTGCTCGGCGGTCAGGCGCAGGTGCCGGGCGCGGCCGGGACCTGGAAGGACCTCACCGACTCGGTGAACACGGTCTTCCGCAACCTGACGACGCAGGTGCGGGACATCGCCCAGGTGACGACGGCGGTCGCGAACGGTGACCTGTCGCAGAAGGTCACCGTCGATGTCGCGGGCGAGATGCTGGAGTTGAAGAACACCGTCAACACGATGGTGGACCAGCTCCAGTCGTTCGGTTCCGAGGTGACCCGGGTGGCCCGGGAGGTCGGCGTCGAGGGCCGGCTGGGCGGTCAGGCCGAGGTGCCGGGCGCGGCGGGGACCTGGAAGGACCTCACCGACTCGGTGAACACGGCGTTCCGTAACCTCACCGGTCAGGTGCGGGACATTGCGCAGGTGACGACGGCGGTCGCGAACGGAGACCTGACGCAGAAGGTCACGGTCGACGTGGCCGGCGAGATGCTGGAGCTCAAGAACACCGTCAACACGATGGTGGCGCAGCTGTCGTCGTTCGCCGACCAGGTGACGCGGATGGCGCGGGACGTGGGTACGGAGGGCCGGCTCGGCGGCCAGGCCCGGGTCCCCGGCGTGTCCGGTACGTGGAAGGAACTCACCGACTCCGTCAACTTCATGGCGGGGAACCTCACGTCGCAGGTGCGCCAGATCGCGCAGGTGACCACGGCGGTGGCGCGGGGTGATCTGTCGCAGAAGATCGACGTGGACGCGCGCGGCGAGATCCTGGAGCTCAAGAACACCATCAACACGATGGTCGATCAGCTCTCTGCGTTCGCCGAGCAGGTGACCCGGGTGGCCCGTGAGGTGGGTACGGACGGACGCCTCGGCGGCCAGGCACAGGTGCCGGGCGTCGCCGGCGTATGGCGCGATCTGACCGACTCGGTGAACGGCATGGCGGGGAACCTCACCGCCCAGGTGCGTAACATCGCGCAGGTCGCCACGGCGGTGGCGCGGGGTGATCTGTCGCAGAAGATCGACGTGGACGCGCGCGGCGAGATCCTGGAGCTGAAGAACGTCCTCAACACGATGGTGGACCAGCTCTCGAACTTCGCGGAGCAGGTGACCCGGGTGGCCCGCGAGGTGGGCACCGAGGGCATCCTGGGCGGCCAGGCCGAGGTGCAGGGCGTCTCGGGCACCTGGAAGGAGCTCACCCAGTCCGTCAACTTCATGGCGGGGAACCTGACGTCCCAGGTGCGGCAGATCGCCCAGGTGACGACGGCGGTCGCCAACGGCGACCTGTCGCAGAAGATCACCGTCGACGCCAAGGGCGAGATCCTGGAGCTGGTGACGACCGTCAACACGATGGTCGACCAGCTCTCGAACTTCGCCGACGAGGTGACGCGAGTCGCCCGTGAGGTGGGCACGGAGGGCATCCTCGGCGGCCAGGCCCGGGTGCGCGGCGCCACCGGTATCTGGAAGGACCTCAGCGACAACGTCAACACGATGGCCGCCAACCTGACGTCCCAGGTGCGGAACATCTCCCGGGTGTCGTCGGCGGTCGCCAACGGTGATCTGACGAAGAAGGTGACGGTCGAGGCGCGCGGCGAGGTCGCCGAGCTCGCCGACACCGTCAACACGATGGTGACGACGCTGTCGTCGTTCGCGGCCGAGGTCACGCGTGTGGCCCGTGAGGTGGGCACGGAGGGCGAGCTGGGCGGCCAGGCCCGCGTTCCCGGCGTCTCCGGTACGTGGAAGGACCTCACCGAGTCCGTGAACTCGATGGCGTCCAACCTCACCGGTCAGGTGCGGCAGATCGCCACCGTCACCACCGCCATCGCCAAGGGCGATCTCACCAAGAAGATCGACATCGACGCCCGCGGTGAGATCCAGGAGCTGAAGAACACCATCAACACGATGGTCGACCAGCTGTCGTCGTTCGCCGAGGAGGTCACGCGTGTGGCCCGTGAGGTGGGCACGGACGGCATGCTCGGCGGCCAGGCGCGGGTACGGGACGTCGACGGCACCTGGCGCGACCTGACCGAGTCCGTGAACGAGATGGCCGGGAACCTGACCCGCCAGGTGCGCGCGATCGCGGCCGTCGCCACCGCGGTGACCCGCGGCGACCTCAACCTCAAGATCGATGTGGACGCGGCCGGCGAGATCCAGGTCCTCCAGGACAACATCAACACGATGATCGCCAACCTGCGTGACACCACCCTCGCCAACGAGGAGCAGGACTGGCTCAAGGGCAACCTGGCCCGTATCTCCGGTCTGATGCAGGGCCGGCGCGACCTCGACGACGTCGCCTCGCTCATCATGAGCGAGCTGACGCCGGTCGTCTCGGCGCAGCACGGCGCGTTCTTCCTGGCGATGCCGACGGGCGGCAGCGAGCTCGGCGCGGGCGGCGACAGCTCGTACGAGCTGGTGATGCGCGGCAGCTACGGGTACTCGGCGGGCTCGATGCCCACGTCGTTCCGGCCGGGGGAGACCCTGATCGGGACGGCGGCCGAGGAGAAGCGGACGATCCAGGTCAATGTCCCGCCGGGCTATCTGAAGATCTCCTCCGGGCTCGGGGAGGCCTCGCCCGCGCACGTCATCGTGCTGCCGGTGCTGTTCGAGGGGAAGATCCTCGGCGTGATCGAGCTGGCGTCGTTCCAGCCGTTCACCCAGATCCAGCGGGACTTCCTCAACCAGATCGCCGAGATGATCGCGACGAGCGTCAACACCATCAGCGTCAATACGAAGACCGAGGTGCTGCTCAAGCAGTCGCAGGAGCTGACCGAGGAGCTGCGCCAGCGCTCCGAGGAGCTGGAGGACCGGCAGAAGCGGCTGCAGTCGTCCAACGCCGAGCTGGAGGACAAGGCCGAGCTGCTGGCCCAGCAGAACCGCGACATCGAGGTGAAGAACACCGAGATCGAGGAGGCGCGGCAGGTACTGGAGGAGCGGGCCGAGCAGCTCGCCGTCTCCATGCGCTACAAGTCCGAGTTCCTGGCGAACATGTCGCACGAGCTGCGCACCCCGCTCAACTCGCTGCTGATCCTCGCCAAGCTGCTCGCGGACAACGCCGACACCAATCTCACGCCGAAGCAGGTGGAGTTCGCGGAGACGATCCACGGCGCGGGTTCCGATCTGCTCCAGCTGATCAACGACATCCTCGATCTGTCGAAGGTCGAGGCGGGCAAGATGGACGTCAGCCCGACCCGTATCGCCCTCGTGCAGCTCGTCGACTACGTGGAGGCGACGTTCAGGCCGCTCACGGCGGAGAAGGGGCTGGACTTCTCCGTACGGGTGTCTCCGGAGCTGCCGGCCACGCTGCACACGGACGAGCAGCGGCTGCTTCAGGTCCTGCGCAATTTGCTGTCGAACGCGGTGAAGTTCACCGATACGGGCGCGGTGGAGCTGGTGATCCGGCCGGCCAACGCGGATGTGCCGCAGTCGATCAGGGAGCAGCTGCTGGAGGCCGGTTCGCTGCGTGACGCGGACGGCGACCTGATGGCGTTCTCGGTCACCGACACCGGTATCGGGATCGCGGCGAGCAAGATGAGGGTGATCTTCGAGGCGTTCAAGCAGGCCGACGGCACGACGAGCCGTAAGTACGGCGGTACGGGGCTCGGCCTGTCCATCAGCCGGGAGATCGCCCGGCTGCTGGGCGGCGAGATCCATGCGGCGAGCGAGCCGGGCCGCGGTTCGACGTTCACGCTCTATCTGCCGCTTCACGCGAGCGAACTGCCGCCCCAGGGCTATCCGCAGCTCGTTCCCGGCGCCGAGGAGCAGCTCGCCCCGGCCGACGATCCGGCGGCGGCCGAGGCGGCCGGCCAGCAGCCCGCGTCCTCGCCGCAGCAGCAGGCGCACATCGACGGGCATCCCGGTCCGGCCATGCTGTTCCGGCGCCGCCGCAAGGCACTGGGCGCCGCGGACTTGAGGGCCGCGCTGCCCGGACAGCCGGCCGGATCGCCGGGCGCGGTGCAGGAGTCGTGGGTGGGGCAGCACCAGCAGGAGGGGTCGCCCGAGCCGCGCCCCGCCTTCGAGTTCCACGGCGAGAAGGTGCTCATCGTCGATGACGACATCCGCAACGTCTTCGCACTCACCAGCGTGCTGGAGCAGCACGGACTGTCCGTGCTGTACGCGGAGAACGGTCGCGAGGGCATCGAAGTCCTGGAGCAGCACGACGATGTGACGGTCGTACTGATGGACATCATGATGCCGGAGATGGACGGATACGCTACGACTACGGCGATTCGCCGGATGCCGCAGTTCGCCGGGCTGCCCATCATCGCGCTCACCGCGAAGGCGATGAAGGGCGACCGGGAGAAGGCCATCGAATCCGGGGCCTCCGACTACGTCACCAAGCCGGTCGACCCCGATCATCTGCTTTCGGTGATGTTGCAGTGGATGCGCGGAAAGTGACGGAGGTCGATCGCGGGGACATCACGGTCTGATTGCGGACTGTGCGAATTTTCGCGAGTTGCTGACTGACTGTGGCCGAAGGCGTGTGAGGAGGCAGTATCCGGGGAACCTTCTGGTCTCCCGCCGCGTTTCTGCTACGTGCACAGTGACATCGCGGTGACAGGGTGTGGCGACAGGCGGGGTGCGGCTACCATGACCGGCACAAGGGCGGACGGCGCAAGGGAGTCGTCCCCTGGGGCGGCGCCCGGTGCTTCCCCCGGCTCATCGAGCTGGGGAGACCCCAAGCCGGGGCGAGGAGGGCGAGGCATGGTGCAGAAGGCCAAGATCCTCCTGGTCGATGACCGGCCGGAGAATCTGCTGGCGCTGGAGGCCATCCTCTCTGCGCTCGATCAGACACTGGTGCGGGCATCGTCAGGGGAGGAAGCGCTCAAAGCGCTGCTGACGGACGACTTCGCGGTCATTCTGCTGGACGTCCAGATGCCAGGAATGGACGGTTTCGAGACCGCCGCGCACATCAAGCGGCGGGAACGGACCAGGGACATCCCGATCATCTTCCTGACCGCGATCAACCACGGCCCGCACCACACCTTCCGGGGATACGCGGCGGGCGCGGTCGACTACATCTCCAAGCCGTTCGACCCCTGGGTGCTCCGCGCGAAGGTCTCCGTCTTCGTCGAGCTCTACATGAAGAACTGCCAACTGCGGGAGCAGGCCGCGCTGCTGCGGCTCCAGCTGGAGGGCGGCGGTCACGCGGGCGCGGGCGAGAGCAAGGAGCCCGCCGGCCTCCTCGCCGAGCTCTCCGCGCGGCTCGCCGCCGTCGAGGAGCAGGCCGAAGCGCTCTCGAAGCAGCTCGACGACGAATCGGCGGACGCCGCGGCCGTCGCCACCGCCGCCCATCTCGAGCGCAAACTCACCGGTCTGCGCCGGGCGCTCGACGCCCTGGAGCCGGGCACGGGCGCCGGGGCACCCACGCTTCCCTCGCAGAGCTAGGGCCTGACCCGCAGGACCCGGCCCCGGGGTCTGTTCGCGCGGGGCATCGGCTGAGGAAACGTCAGTTTCCGGACGGCGTACGGACGACACGGACGGGTGAAGCCGTGGGCACACGTGTCCGCCGACGGTCAC
The DNA here is from genome assembly GCF_040300305.1 of Streptomyces sp. NPDC000410. Classification (NCBI taxonomy): domain Bacteria; kingdom Bacillati; phylum Actinomycetota; class Actinomycetes; order Kitasatosporales; family Streptomycetaceae; genus Streptomyces; species Streptomyces sp. NPDC000410. The sequence goes on along the minus strand of NZ_JBEPDM010000014.1, from coordinate 141,055 downwards.
ACCGGTAACCTCACCAACATGGCCTCACGTACGTCCGGCAAGGGTTCCCAGGGCACGGCGGGCACCGCGAAGCCGCGCGCCGGCCGTGCGACGGGCGCCGCGAAGAAGGCGGCGCCCGCCAAGAAGCCCGCTCCGAAGAAGCCCGCCGCCAAGAAGACCGCGCCCGCGAAGAAGGCACCGGCGAAGAAGGCACCCGCCAAGAAGCCGGCGGCGAAGGCGGCGCCCAAGCCCGCGCCGAATCCGACGGGCGGAGTCTTCCGCCTCGTGCGCGCCGTCTGGCTGGGTCTCGCGCACGCCGTCGGGGCGATGCTCCGGGGGATAGGGCGTGGCGCCAAGGGGCTCGACCCGGCGCACCGCAAGGACGGCCTCGCGCTGCTGCTGCTCGGCCTCGCACTGGTCGTCGCCGCGGGCACCTGGTCCAATCTGCGCGGCCCCGTCGGCGATCTGGTCGAGATGCTGGTCACCGGGGCGTTCGGGCGGCTCGATCTGCTCGTTCCGCTCCTGCTCGGCGCGATCGCGGTGCGGCTGATCCTCTACCCCGAGAAGCCCGAGGCCAACGGACGTATCGTCATCGGCCTGTCCGCGCTCGTCATCGGCGTGCTCGGCCAGGTCCACATCGCCTGCGGCGCGCCGGGGCGCGACGCGGGCAGCTCGGCGATGCAGGACGCGGGCGGGCTGATCGGGTGGGCGGCCTCCATGCCGCTGATCTTCATGATGGGCACGGTCCTGGCCGTGCCGCTGCTCTTCCTGCTCTCCGTATTCGGTCTGCTGGTCGTCACCGCGACACCGGTCAATGCCATCCCGCGGCGGCTGCGGCAGCTCGGCGCCCGCCTCGGACTCGTCGACCCGCCCTATGAGCCGGGCGAGAGCGACGACGAGGGGTACGAGGAGGGATACGACGAGCAGTGGCGCGAGGCGGCGCCCGCCAGGCCGTCGCGGCGCCGCGGTGCCCCCGCACCCGAGGTGTACGACGCGGAGCAGGCCGAGCAGAAGGCGCTCTCCACGCGGCGCAGGCCGCGCAGGGGCACCACCGAGCCCGCGCCGGCCGCCCTCGGCCGGCCGATGGACGCGATCGACGTCGCCGCGGCGGCCGCCGCCGCCCTCGACGGGGCCGTGCTCAACGGCATGCCGCCCTCGCCGGTCGTCGCCGATCTGACCCGCGACCTCGGCGCCGAACGGGACCCGGCCGCCGGCCGGGAGCACGGCGCCGGTCCCGTCCCCGGGGCCAGGACCGAGCAGCCGGGCGCTGGTGCCTCCGTACCGGATCCCAAGCCTGCCGTACCGGACCTGACCAAGCCTGCCGTACCGGACCTGACCAAGCCCGCGCCCGAGGAGCCCCAGACCCTGCCGCCGCGGGCCGAGCAGCTCCAGCTGTCCGGCGACATCACGTACGCGCTCCCCGCGCTGGACCTCCTGGAGCGGGGCGGCCCCGGGAAGACCCGCACCGCCGCGAACGACGCGATCGCCGCCGCGCTCACGACCGTCTTCGGCGAGTTCAAGGTCGACGCGGAGGTCATCGGCTTCACCCGCGGGCCGACGGTCACCCGCTACGAGGTGCGCCTCGGCCAGGCGGTCAAAGTCGAGCGGATCACCGCGCTCGCCAAGAACATCGCCTACGCCGTGGCCAGCCCGGACGTACGGATCATCTCGCCGATCCCCGGCAAGTCCGCCGTCGGGATCGAGATCCCCAATTCCGACCGCGAGATGGTCAACCTCGGCGACGTGCTGCGGCTGGCCGAGGCGGCGGGCGACGACCACCCGATGCTGGTGGCGCTCGGCAAGGACGTCGAGGGCGGCTACGTCATGGCGAACCTGGCGAAGATGCCGCACGTCCTGGTCGCCGGTGCGACCGGCTCCGGAAAGTCGTCGTGCATCAATTGCCTGATCACCTCGGTGATGATACGAGCGACCCCGGAGGACGTCCGGATGGTCCTCGTCGACCCCAAGCGGGTCGAACTGACCGCGTACGAGGGCATCCCGCATCTGATCACGCCGATCATCACCAACCCCAAGCGGGCCGCCGAGGCGCTCCAGTGGGTCGTGCGCGAGATGGACCTGCGGTACGACGACCTCGCGGCGTTCGGCTACCGCCACATCGACGACTTCAACCAGGCCATCCGGAACGGAAAGGTCAAACTGCCCGAGGGCAGCGAGCGCGAGCTCCAGCCCTACCCGTATCTCCTGGTGATTGTCGACGAACTCGCGGACCTGATGATGGTCGCTCCTCGGGACGTCGAGGACGCCATTGTCCGGATCACGCAGCTGGCGCGCGCGGCCGGCATCCATCTGGTATTGGCGACCCAGCGGCCCTCGGTCGACGTCGTCACCGGTCTGATCAAGGCGAACGTGCCCTCCCGTCTCGCGTTCGCGACCTCGTCGCTGGCGGACAGCCGGGTCATCCTCGACCAGCCCGGTGCCGAGAAACTGATCGGCAAGGGCGACGGCCTGTTCCTGCCGATGGGGGCCAACAAGCCGACCCGTATGCAGGGCGCCTTCGTGACCGAGGACGAGGTCGCCGCGATCGTCCAGCACTGCAAGGATCAGATGGCGCCCGTCTTCCGGGACGACGTGGTGGTCGCGACGAAGCAGAAGAAGGAGATCGACGAGGACATCGGTGACGATCTCGATCTGCTCTGCCAGGCCGCCGAGCTGGTGGTTTCCACCCAGTTCGGGTCGACGTCCATGCTCCAGCGCAAGCTGCGGGTCGGCTTCGCCAAGGCCGGCCGGCTGATGGACCTGATGGAGTCGCGGAACATCGTCGGCCCCAGCGAGGGCTCCAAGGCGCGTGACGTTCTGGTGAAGCCCGATGAGCTGGATGGAGTGCTTGCTGTGATCCGGGGGGAGTCTGACTCGTAAGGGAATGCGGGGCAACCGTTTCCCTTGGTCATACGTCAAGTTGGAAGGAGGGACAGGACCGTGTCCCACCCTCCCGCTGTCCGGCCATTCTGATGGCGTACAAACGGCATCCGCCCGGTTGCCCCACCCTTTCGTACCACCCCTAGACTGAACCTCCAGCAGGTGGCTACACGCTCGAAAGGCGCCCCCGTGTCCATCGGCAACTCCCCCGAAGACGACCGGCCTCCATTCGAGGACGACCGGCCTTCGATCGGTCGTTCGCTCCAGCAGGCTCGTATCGACGCAGGTCTGACCGTTGATGAGGTCAGTGCCTCCACCCGCGTGCGCGTCCCCATCGTGCACGCGATCGAGCAGGACGACTTCTCCCGCTGTGGCGGCGATGTGTACGCGCGCGGTCACATCAGGACGCTCGCTCGCGCCGTCGCGCTGGATCCCGCCCCGCTCATCGAACAGTACGACGAAGAGCACGGCGGACGGCCCGCTCCCACCCCCGCGGCGCCGCTCTTCGAGGCGGAACGTATCCGCCCCGAGCCCCGGCGCCCCAACTGGACCGCCGCGATGGTCGCCGCGATCGTCGCGGTCATCGGCTTCGCCGGCTTCACGCTCTTCGGCGACGGCGACGAAGGCTCCGGCAAGAAGCACGTCGCGGAAGGTCCCACACCGGAGAAGACCACCCCCAAGCCCACCCCGACCAAGACCGTTCCCAAGCCGGACCCCTCGGAGAGCGCCATCGCGGCGGTCCCGCAGGACAAGGTCACGGTGAAGCTGTCCGCGATCGACGACAAGAGCTGGATCTCGGCCAAGTCCGCCAACGGCAAGCTGCTCTTCGACGGGCTGCTGGAGGAGGGCGACTCCAAGACCTTCCAGGACGACGAGCGGCTCGATCTCATCCTCGGCAACGCCGGCGCGATCGAACTGTTCGTGAACGGCAAGAAGCTCGAGGACGAGTTCGAGGACGGGCAGGTCGAGCGCCTGTCCTACTCGAAGGGCGACCCCGAAGCCGGGTGAGACAAGGGCTCCACGCGGGCCTGAAGGGCCTGGGGAGCCTCGCGGGTCGGGCGTGGGCCAGGACAAAGTAGTCTTGAGTCCATGCCCGAACGCCGTACCGTCGCCCTTGTCACTCTTGGCTGCGCCCGTAACGAGGTGGACTCGGAGGAGCTCGCAGGCCGCTTGGCAGCGGACGGCTGGGAGCTCGTCGAGGAAGCCGCCGACGCGGATGTCGCGGTCGTGAACACCTGCGGATTCGTCGAGGCCGCCAAGAAGGACTCCGTCGACGCCCTCCTCGAAGCCAACGATCTCAAGGATCACGGCAAGACCCAGGCCGTCGTCGCCGTCGGCTGCATGGCCGAGCGGTACGGCAAGGAGCTCGCCGAAGCCCTGCCGGAGGCGGACGGCGTTCTCGGCTTCGACGACTACGCCGACATCTCCGACCGGCTCCAGACCATCCTGAACGGCGGGATCCACGCCTCGCACACCCCGAGGGACCGGCGCAAGCTGCTGCCGCTGAGCCCGGTGGAGCGCCAGTCGGCCGCGGACGTGGCCCTGCCGGGGCACGCCCAGGCGCCCGAGCCCGAGAGCGTGCCGGCCGATCTTCCGGAGGGGCTCGCGCCCGCCTCCGGGCCCCGCGCCCCGCTGCGCCGCCGGCTGGACACCAGCCCGGTCGCCTCGGTGAAGCTCGCCTCGGGCTGCGACCGCCGCTGCTCGTTCTGCGCCATCCCGTCCTTCCGCGGCTCGTTCATCTCGCGCCGCCCGAGCGATGTGCTGGGCGAGACGCGCTGGCTGGCCGAGCAGGGCGTCAAGGAGATCATGCTGGTCTCCGAGAACAACACCTCGTACGGCAAGGACCTCGGCGACATCCGCCTTCTCGAGACGCTGCTGCCGGAGCTCGCGGCCGTCGACGGGATCGAGCGTGTACGGGTCAGCTATCTGCAGCCCGCCGAGATGCGGCCGGGCCTCATCGACGTACTGACGTCGACGGAGAAGGTCGCCCCCTACTTCGATCTGTCCTTCCAGCACAGCGCGCCCGGCGTGCTGCGCGCGATGCGGCGCTTCGGCGACACCGAGCGGTTCCTGGAGCTGCTGGAGACGATCCGTACGAAGGCCCCGCAGGCCGGTGTGCGGTCCAACTTCATCGTCGGCTTCCCCGGTGAGAGCGAGGCGGACTTCGCCGAGCTGGAGCGCTTCATCACCGAGGCCAGGCTGGACGCCATCGGCGTGTTCGGCTACTCCGACGAGGACGGCACCGAGGCCGCCACGTACGAGCACAAGCTGGACCAGGACGTCGTGGACGAGCGTCTCGCGCACCTGTCCCGGCTCGCCGAGGAGCTGACCGCGCAGCGCGCGGAGGAGCGGATCGGCGAGACCCTGGAGGTACTGGTCGAGACCGTGTTCGATGGAGACGAGGACCAGGACGAGGACGAGTACGCGGCTGTGGGCCGCGCGGCCCACCAGGCGCCCGAGACCGACGGCCAGGTGATTTTCACGGGTGCTGAAGGCCTGGCACCCGGACGTATGGTCGAGGCCAAGGTGGTGGGGACCGAGGGCGTCGATCTGGTCGCCGAGTTCGTCGGCGAGGTCGTGGACGTCGTATCGGAGTGTCGTGAGGAGGCGGCCAGATGACCGGAGTCCCGGCATCTGCGGCGGGCGGGACCGGCAGGCCTGCGCCGAGCGGCAAGCTGGGCGCTGCGGCCGTCAACCAGGCCAGCCTGTGGAACATCGCCAACATCCTCACCATGATGCGGCTGGTCCTCGTGCCCGCCTTCGTGATCCTGCTGCTCCAGGACGGCGGGCACGACCCGGTGTGGCGGGCCTGGGCCTGGGCCGCGTTCGCCGTCGCCATGATCACCGATGTCTTCGACGGCCATCTGGCACGTCAGTACAACCTGGTCACGGATTTCGGGAAGATCGCCGACCCGATCGCCGACAAGGCGATCATGGCCTCCGGTCTGATCTGTCTCTCCGCGCTCGGGGATCTGCCCTGGTGGGTGACCGGAGTGATCCTCTTCCGTGAGCTGGGGATCACGCTGATGCGGTTCTGGGTGATCCGGCACGGAGTGATTCCGGCCAGCCGCGGCGGCAAGATGAAGACCCTCGCGCAGGGGACCGCGGTCGGGATGTACGTCCTCATGTTGACCGGTCCGCTGGCCACGCTGCGGTGGTGGGTGATGGCCGTGGCGGTCGTCCTGACGGTCGTCACCGGGCTCGACTACGTGCGGCAGGCGGTGATCCTGCGGCGCAAGGGACTCGCCGCCGAACGCGCCGAGCGCGCCGAGGCGAAGGCGGCGGCCGCGGGGGAGCCTGCCGGGCCGTCGACGGGAGGGTCCGCGGGGGAGCCCTCGCGATGAGCCCGGCGGCCCGGGTGCTCCGGATGCTTGCGGAGCGTGGCGAGACACTGGCCGTCGCCGAGTCGCTCACCGGCGGACTGGTGGCCGCGGAGCTGACCTCGGTACCCGGCGCCTCACGCTCCTTCCGCGGCTCCGTGACGGCCTACGCCACGGCGCTGAAGCAGGACATCCTGGGGGTCGACGGAGACCTGCTGGCCGCCCGCGGGGCGGTCGACCCCGACGTCGCCGCGCAGATGGCGGCGGGGGTACGGGCCCGGCTGGGGGCCGGTTGGGGGATCGCGACCACGGGAGTCGCGGGGCCCGAGGAGCAGGACGGGCAGCCCGTGGGAACGGTGTTCGTGGCGGTCGTGGGGCCGGGCGGCGGGCGGAAAGTGGCCGCGCTGCGGTTGAACGGCGATCGCGCGGAAATTCGTAGAGAGAGTGTACGGAGCGTATTGGAGCTGCTCGCGGGAGCGCTCGCCGGGGAACTCCCGGGGAATGAGCGGGCACAGGATACGGAACAGAACGGGGGGACTTGATGTTTGCAGCCCTGAGTGAACACGTCATCGCTCCCCGCACGGCCGCAGCGCGAGGCGGTACGGTGGGGCGTGAAGGATGCGGCTACGCGGTCCGAGGAGGGAGCCACCGATGATTCTGCTCCGTCGCCTGCTGGGTGACGTGCTGCGTCGGCAGCGCCAGCGCCAGGGCCGTACTCTGCGCGAAGTCTCCTCGTCCGCCCGAGTATCGCTCGGCTATCTCTCCGAGGTGGAACGGGGGCAGAAGGAGGCATCCTCCGAGCTGCTCTCCGCGATCTGCGACGCGCTTGACGTACGGATGTCCGAGCTCATGCGTGAAGTGAGCGACGAGCTGTCGCTGGCCGAGCTGGCCGAGTCGGCAGCGGCGAGTGAGCCGGTGCCTGCGCCAGTACGCCCGATGCTCAATTCCGTGTCCGTGACGTCGGTGGCGGGTGTGCCGACGGAACGGGTGACCATCAAGGCGCCCGCAGAGGCGGTGGACGTGGTCGCCGCCTGATCCCGCCGACCTGCTCGTTGAGTGGGCCCCGACCGGAGAAGCGTCCGGCCGGGGCTTCGCTTTGCCTCCGTGTGTCCGATATGCGGCATATATGCCATTGTGGAGGGCAGTGCGGTGTGAACGGAGGCCATGCATGTCCGTCGTGAAGAGCTCTCTCTCGGAGCAGCAGCGCAAGGTCACCGGTGAGGCCTTGCAGGGCGCACTGGTGGATCTGATCGATCTGAGCCTGGTGTCCAAGCAGGTGCACTGGAACGTGATCGGACCGCGATTCCGCTCCGTCCACCTCCAGCTGGACGAGGTCGTCGTCACCGCCCGGGCGCACTCGGACGTCGTGGCGGAGAGGGCTTCGGCGATCGGTGTGACACCGGACGGGCGGGCCGCGACGGTCGCGTCGTCGAGCGCTGTCGGAGCTGTTCCGGAGGGCTGGATCAAGGATGTCGAGGCCGTACGGATCCTGGTGGACGCGCTCGGAGCGGTGATCGAGCGGATGCGTGAGCGGATCCAGCTGACGGCGGAACCGGACCCGGTGACCCAGGACATTCTCATCGGACTGACCGCCGACCTGGAGAAGCATGCCTGGATGTTCCAGGCGGAGTCCTAGGGTGGCCGGGAGCGCGCCTCATGAGGCGGCGTTCGGTGCTGCTCCGGCTGCTTCGAGCGCGTCCTGTGGCGTGGCTTTGAGCCTGGCTGAGAGCGCATGGCCGTGTGGATAGGCATCGGTGGTGCGAGAGCGGCACGCTTCCGGCGCGCCGGATGTGCTCCCGGTGCGCCCTCCCGCCGAGTGATCGGTCCGGTCTAGCGTCGACCGGAGGAGGCGGCCATGGTGAGGCGATGGGTCCTGCTGCCGGCGCTTGCACTGGGCGCGCTGTGGTGGTGGGCCGTGATGCGGCTGGCGCTGGTGCCGGAGCAGGCGGGGCTCATCGAGGGAGCAGTGGCGGCGGGCGGGTGGGGGCTCAGCCTGCTGCCGGTGCATGTGGCGTCGCGGGCCGGGGGTGCCGGTGCGGCCGGGGGAACGACCACGGCTACCACGGCATGGCGACGCCCCCGTTCGGGCGGAAGATCTGACCCGTCGTGAACGACGACGCGTCGGAGGCGAGATGGAGGACCGCGTGAGCGATGTCCTCGGGCTCGCCGACCCGGCCGAGCGGTGACTGCCTGACCATGGCCGCCTCCGCCTTCTGCTGTTGCTGTGCGTCGTGACGGTCGGTCATGGGGGTGCGGATCCAGCCCGGGGCGATCGCGTTGACGCGGATCGCGTGCGGGCCGAGTTCGGTGGCCAGGGTCTTGGTGAGCTGGACGACGGCGGCCTTGGAGGCGCTGTAGCAGAGCAGGCCGGGCTGCGCGGCGTCGACGGCGCCGGATGCCATCGTGATGATGGATCCCCCGGTGCCCGAGGCGATCATCGACCGGGCGGCGGCCTGGCAGGCGTACAGCACACCCCGGAAATTGACCGAGAGGACGCGGTCGAGGTCTTCGTCGCGGGTCTCCAGGACCGGGCTCGTGTGCATGATTCCGGCGATGGCGGCCAGGATGTGCAGGGGTCCTCCCGCCCGGATCGCCGTCTCGACCACGTGGTGGACCTGGTCCCGGTCGGTGACGTCGAGGGTATGGGTCGTGGCGGTGCCGCCGGCGTCGATGATCAGTGTCCGGGTGTCGTGGAGACCCTTCTCGTCCACATCCGCGCAGTGGACGGCGGCCCCCGCCTGCGCGAGGAGGGCGGCGGTTGCGCGGCCTATGCCGCTCGCCGCGCCCGTGACGAACGCGGTGCGGCCGGTGAGGTCGTACGCGGGGAGAGGCATGCCGGTGACCGTACGACCGTATCTGACGGATCGTCAACCATCGGTGGCCGGGCGGGGAGTGGGGCCTGTCTGGCAGCCCGGGCACCAGTAGGTGACGCGGTCGTCCTGGCCTGCTCGGCGGATGGCCGTGCCGCAGCGCAGACAGGGGTGGCCCGCGCGGCCGTAGACGTAGAGGCGCTGGTCGGTGGGGCGCTGTGCGGTGCCACGGGCGGGGGGTGTCGTGCGCCGGTCGAAGGTGTCCTTGTTCGCCTCCAGGAGGCGATGGGCGGTGGCGACGAGCCGCTCGGGGATGCCGGAGGGGAGGTCGCCGACCGGGAGCCAGGGGGTGACCCGGGCGAGGAAGGCCAGCTCCGATTTGTAGACATTGCCGATGCCGGCGAGGTTGCGCTGGTCGAGGAGTGCCTCGCCGAGGGGGCGGGCGGGATCGGCGAGCAGATTGCGCACGGCGGCGCCGGGGTCCCAGTCCGAGCCCAGCAGATCGGGGCCGAGATGGCCGATGACGTTCTGCTCGTCCTGGGTGCGCAGCAGCTCCAGGACGGGCAGGCGGTAGCCGACGGCGGTGCTCTCGGCGTTGCCGAGGATCGCCCGGATCTGATGGGTGGGGCCGCCGCGCCAGCGCTCTCCCGCCGCGTACACCCGCCAGGCACCGTCCATGCGCAGATGCGAGTGGAGGGTGAGGCCGCCCTCGATACGGGTGAGCAGGTGCTTGCCGCGCGGGGTGACGTCGAGGACCTCGCGGCCGGTGAGGTCGGCCGTGGCGAACCGGGGGACTCGCAGGTCGGAGCGTGTGAGCGTACGTCCCGCGAGGGCGGCGTGCAGCCTCCGGGCGGTCTGCCAGACGGTGTCTCCTTCGGGCATGTCATCCATGATGCGGGACTGCGCAGATGCGGGATTGCTACGGGCGTATGCGCAAGCCCCTCGGGGTGGCGTGGAAGCCGCATTCCTCCAGGGCGCGGGACAGGGGTGAGGTCAGGGCCGTGGCTCCGTTGACGCGTTCGACCGTGACCGTGCCGAGGGTGCCCGCGCGGGCCGAAGCGGCGAGTGCTTCGGCGGCGGCCCGGAGCGCGGGGGAGTCCGGCTCGGTGGGCCAGGACAGGAGGGTCTTGCCGCCGCGCTCCATGTAGAGGGTGAGCTCGCCGTCCACGAGCACGACCAGGGAGCCCGCCTTGCGGCCCGGCTTGTGGCCCGCGCCGGTGGGCGGCTCGGGCCAGGAGAGGGCCGCCCCGTACGCGTTGGCCGGGTCGGCCGCCGCGAGGACGACCGCCCGGGGTGCGGTGTGCGCGTCCGCGCGGTCGCGGCTGGTGGCCGAGGCCCGCAGCCGGTCCACCGCGCCGTCCATGGCGAACTGCGCCGCGCCCAGACCCTCGACGACATAGCCGCGCCGGGCCTGCCCGCTGTCCTCGAAGGCGGACAGGACGCGGTACGTCGCCGAGAATCCGCCCTCGACCCCTTCGGCGGCCACCGCGCCCCGGGTGACCACACCATGACGGTCCAGCAGGGTGCGGGCCAGCGCGTGGGCGCGGTGTGTGGGGTCCGGCTCCTGGGAGGGGAGCAGGGACCAGCGCCCGGACACCGTCGGCGGGCCCGTACGGGACGCGGGGCGGGCGGCCGCCGTCAGCGAGCCGTAACGCCCGCGCGGGACGGTGCGCTTGGCGCGGTGTGCCGTGGAGCCGGCGGTGCGCCCCGAGCCGAGGAGCGAGCGCAGCGGCGCGAGCGTGTCGTTGGTGAGCCGCCCGGACCAGGCCAGGTCCCAGAGGGCGTCGGCCAGCTGGGGATCGGTCGCGTCGGGGTGGGTGGTGGCGCGGACCTGGTCGGCGATCTGGCGGAAGAACAGGCCGTAACCGCCGGACAGCGTGGTGAGCACGGACTCGTGGAGGGCGGTCGGCTCCAGCGGGTGGGGCGGCGGGAGCAGCAGCGGGGCGGCGTCCGCGAGATAGAGGGAGACCCAGCCGTCCTTGCCGGGCAGGGCACCCGCTCCGGCCCACACCACCTCGCCGGTCGTCGTCAGCTCGTCCAGCAGGGTGGGGGTGTAGCCGGTCACCCGGGACGGGAGGATCAGCTTCTCCAGGGCGGACGCGGGCACGGGAGCGCCCTGCAGCTGCTCGATGGCGCGGGCCAGCCCGTCGATGCCGCGCAGGCTGTTGTTCCCCAGGTGCTGCCATTGGGGGAGGAACGTGGCGAGCGCGGCCGGCGGAACCGGCTCCAGCTCCTGGCGCAGCGCCGCCAGGGAGCGGCGGCGCAGTCGCCGCAGCACGGCCGCGTCACACCACTCCTGGCCGATTCCGGAAGGGTGGAACTCGCCCTGGACCACCCGGCCGCTCGCCGCCAGCCGTTGCAGCGCCCCGTCGGTGACGGCCGCGCCCAGGCCGAACCGGGCGGCGGCCCGGGACGAGGTGAACGGCCCGTGGGTGCGGGCGAAGCGGGCCAGGAGATCGCCCAGCGGGTCCTTCACCGGCTCCGTGAACGCCTCGGGAACGCCCACCGGGAGGGCCGTCCCCAGCGCGTCCCGCAGCCGTCCGGCGTCCTCGATCGCGGCCCAGTGCTCGGCGCCCGCGATTCGGACCCGGATGGCGCGGCGGGCGGCGGCGAGCTCCTGCGGCCAGCCCGGGTCCGCTCCGCGCTCGGCCAGCTCGGCGGTGGTGAGCGGACCGAGGACGCGCAGGAGATCGGCGACGCCCTCCGCGTCCTTGATCCGGCGGTCCTCCGTGAGCCACTGGAGCTCCTGCTCCAGCTCGGTCAGTACGTCCGCGTCGAGCAGCTCGCGCAACTCGGCCTGGCCGAGCAGCTCGGCCAGGAGCCGCGAGTCCAGGGAGAGGGCGGCGGCGCGCCGCTCGGCGAGCGGCGAGTCGCCCTCGTACAGGAACTGCGCCACGTACCCGAAGAGGAGGGAGCGGGCGAAGGGGGAGGGCTCCGGGGTGGTGACCTCGACCAGGCGGACCCGGCGGGACTCGATGTCGCCCATGAGCTCCTCGAGCCCCGGGACGTCGAAGACGTCCTGGAGGCACTCGCGCACGGCCTCCAGGACGATCGGGAACGAACCGAACTCGCTCGCCACCTGGAGCAACTGGGCCGCGCGCTGGCGCTGCTGCCAGAGCGGGGTGCGCTTTCCGGGGTTGCGGCGCGGCAGCAGCAGGGCCCGCGCGGCGCACTCACGGAACCGGGACGCGAACAGAGCGGAACCGCCGACCTGATCGGTGACGATCTGGCCGATCTCGCCCTTGTCGAAGAGGGTGTCGGCCGCGCCGACCGGGGCCTGCTCGCTGTCGTGGGCCGTACCCAGGTGCACGGGGTCCTGGTCGAGCAGGTCCAGGCCCATCAGATCGGCGTCCGGCAGCCGCAGCACGATGCCGTCGTCGGCATGCATGACCTGCGCGTCCATCCCGTACCGCTCGGCGAGACGGGCGCCGAGCGCGAGGGCCCAGGGGGCGTGGACCTGGGCGCCGAACGGGGAGTGCACCACGATCCGCCAGTCGCCCAGCTCGTCACGGAACCGCTCGACGAGGATCGTGCGGTCGTCCGGGACATGCCCGCAGGCGCGGCGCTGCTCGTCCAGATACGCCAGCACGTTGTCGGCGGCCCACGTGTCGAGACCGGCGGCCATCAGGCGCAGCCGGGCGTCCTCCTCGGAGAGGGAACCGACCTCACGGAGGAACGCGCCCACCGCACGCCCCAGTTCGAGCGGGCGGCCCAGCTGGTCGCCCTTCCAGAACGGCAGCCGCCCCGGCACACCGGGCGCGGGGGAGACGAGCACCCGGTCGCGGGTGATGTCCTCGATCCGCCAGGAGGTGGTGCCCAGGGTGAAGACGTCCCCGACCCGGGACTCGTACACCATCTCCTCGTCCAGCTCACCGACCCGGCCGCCGCCCTTCTTCGGGTCCGCCCCGGCCAGGAAGACGCCGAACAGCCCGCGGTCGGGGATCGTGCCCCCCGAGGTGACCGCGAGGCGCTGGGCGCCAGGCCGGCCCGTGACCGTACCGGTGACCCGGTCCCACACCACGCGCGGGCGCAACTCCGCGAAGGCGTCGGAGGGATAGCGTCCGGCGAGCATGTCGAGCACGGCTGTGAACGCCGACTCGGGGAGCGAGGCGAAGGGCGCGGCACGACGGACGGTGGCCAGCAGCTCGTCGAACTGCCGGCTGTCGAGGGCGACCATGGCGACGAGCTGCTGGGCCAGCACGTCCAGCGGATTGGCCGGGATACGGAGCGACTCGATGGAGCCCGTGCGCATCCGCTCGGTGACCACGGCGGCCTGGACCAGATCGCCCCGGTACTTCGGGAAGACCACGCCCGTGGAGACCGCGCCCACCTGGTGACCGGCGCGGCCGACGCGCTGCAGGCCGGAGGCGACGGACGGCGGCGACTCGACCTGGACGACCAGATCCACCGCCCCCATGTCGATGCCCAGCTCCAGACTGGACGTGGCCACGACCGCGGGCAGCCTGCCCGCCTTGAGGTCCTCCTCGACCAGCGCCCGCTGCTCCTTGGAGACCGAGCCGTGGTGCGCGCGGGCGAGCAGCGGCGGGGCGCCCTGCGCGGCGCCGGACTGGGCCATGATCTCTGCAGGAGGATGGCCGTCGGGGAGAGTCGTGGCGGAGCCGCGCGCATCAAACGCAGTCCCGACGGCACGCTCGTACGCGATCTCATTCAGCCGGTTGCACAGACGCTCGGCGAGGCGGCGGGAGTTGGCGAAGACGATCGTCGAGCGGTGCGCCTGCACGAGGTCGGCGATCCGCTCCTCGACGTGCGGCCAGATGGACGGCTTCTCGCCGACCGCGTCGGGCTCGGAGGTCGGCGACCCGCCGAGCTCCCCCAGATCCTCGACCGGGACCACGACGGAGAGGTCGAACTCCTTTCCGGAGCGCGGCTGGACGACCTCCACCCTGCGCTGCGGTGAGAGATAGCGGGCCACCTCGTCCACCGGCCGGACCGTCGCGGACAGGCCGATCCGCCGGGCGGGCCGCGGCAGCAGCTCGTCCAGCCGCTCCAGCGACAGGGCGAGATGGGCGCCCCGCTTGGTCCCCGCGACCGCGTGGACCTCGTCCAGGATCACCGTCTCGACGCCGCTCAGCGAATCGCGCGTGGCGGACGTGAGCATCAGAAAGAGGGACTCGGGCGTGGTGATCAGAATGTCCGGCGGGCGGGTCGCCAGCGCCCGCCGCTCGGCGGCCGGGGTGTCCCCGGAGCGGATTCCGACCCGCACCTCGGGCTCGGGCAGCCCGAGCCGCGCGGACTCCTGGCGGATACCGGTCAGTGGACTGCGCAGATTCCGCTCGACGTCGACCGCGAGCGCCTTCAGCGGGGACACGTACAGCACGCGGCAGCGCTGCTTCGCGTCCGTCGGCGGGGGACTGGCCGCGAGACGGTCGAGGGCGGCCAGGAACGCGGCGAGCGTCTTGCCGGAGCCGGTCGGGGCCACGACCAGCACGTCCGAACCCTGCCCGATGGCCTGCCAGGCACCCTCCTGGGCCGCGGTGGGCGCGCTGAACGCCCCCGTGAACCAGCCGCGGGTCGCGGGGGAGAAGGAATCGAGCGCGCTCCTGGACATGCACCCATCCTGCACCCGACCACTGACAACGGGCCCGACCTGCGAGAATGGCCTCATGGCCGAGGGTGAGTGGGCACGGTACTGGCAACACGAGCGGCTGCCGGGCATCGATCTGCTCCGGGCCCGCTACGTCCGCCACACCTTCCCCCGCCACAGCCACGAGGGGTACGTCTTCGGCACCATCACCGGCGGGATCGAGGACGTCGGGCTGCCCGGCGGGGTCGTCCACGCCGGACCCGGAACGGTCGTCATGATCAACCCGGAGGTTCCGCACACCGCCAGGGCCGGAGTGCCCGAGGGCTGGGTGTACTACACCCTGTACCCGTCGTCGCGGGTGGTGGAGGAGATCGCCGCCGAGACGACGACGATCCGCGGCACCCCGGGCTTCGCCGAGACCGATGTGCTGGACCACCAGGCCGCCCGGCTCATCCGCGAGGTCCACCGGGCCGCCGAGGCGGGGAACGCGCTCGCAGCCGACACCATGCTGCGGATCATGGTCTCCCGGATGCTGCGCGAGTACGGCAGCGCCCTGCCCCCGCGCGAGCCGCGCACGGCGGGCGCGCGCAACGCGGCACGCGCCCGTGCGCTGCTGGAGGAGCGGATGGACGACCCGCCCTCGCTCCAGTCCCTGGCCGCCGAACTCGGCACCGGCCCGTTCGCCCTGCTGCGCGCCTTCCGCGACAACTACGGCATGCCGCCGCACACCTGGCTCACCGACGCGAGGGTCCGCCGCGCCCGGCGGCTGCTGGACGCGGGCACCACCCCGGCGCAGGCGGCCGTCGCGGTCGGCTTCACCGACCAGCCCCACCTCAACCGGCACTTCGCCCGGATCGTCGGCGTACCGCCGGGCGCGTACCAGCGTGGCCGCGGCGTGGACGGAGCCCGCGCGCTCCGGTCCCCGACCGCAAGAACGTACAAGACCGGGCACCAGGCCCGTCCGTAGCCTCCTGTGCGTGGCAGAACAGACAGCAACCCCTGAGATACCCACCGAAGGCTCACCACGTGCGCGCCCCGCGGACCACGGGACGCCGGGCTCCACGGACCACGGGACCCCGGTGAAGTCGGATTCCGCCGTCGTACGGGACTCCCTGGGCGTCGGTATCGCCGTCGGCCTTTCCGGCTTCGCCTTCGGCGTCACCGCCGCGGGCGCCGGACTCGACCTCCTGCAGATCTGCGCGCTCAGCCTCCTGGTGTTCACCGGCGCCTCCCAGTTCGCGCTGGTCGGCGCGCTCGCGGCGGGCGGAAACCCGTTCACCGCCGCGGCGGGCGCCTTCTTCCTCGGGACCCGCAACGCCTTCTACGGCCTGCGGCTCTCCCAGCTCCTCGCGCTGCCCCGCACCCTGCGCCCCTTCGCCGCGCACTGGGTCATCGACGAGACCACCGCGGTCTCGCTGGCCCAGCCCAACCGGCGGGCCGCACGCCTGGGCTTCACCGTCACCGGACTGACGCTGTACGTGCTGTGGAACCTCACCACGCTGCTCGGCGCGCTCGGCGCCGAGGCCCTCGGCGACACCAACGCCTGGGGGCTGGACGTGGCCGGACCCGCGACCTTCCTCGCGCTGCTCGCACCCATGCTGCGGACGACCACCGAGCGCGTCGTGGCGGGCCTCGCCGTCGTCCTCGGGCTGGGACTGCTGCCCGTGCTCCCCGCGGGCGTACCGGTGCTCGTCGCGGGGCTCGCGGCGCCCGCCGTCCTGTGGCTGGAAGGCCGCAGGATCAGCAACAACACCGACAAGCGCAAGGGAGCGGACCTGTGAACGTCTGGATCGCCATCGGCGTGACAGCGGTCGCCTGCTACGCCGTCAAACTGGCCGGACTGCTGGTGCCCGCCGGGGTGCTGGAACGTCCACGCGTCCAGCGGCTCGCCGCCCTGCTGCCGGTGGCACTGCTGGCCGCGCTCACCGCGCAGCAGACGTTCAGCACGGGCGGCGCCCTCGTCCTCGACGCCAAGGCGGCGGGAGTGGCGGCCGCCGCGATCGCCCTGATCCTGCGCGCGCCCTTCCTCGTCGTCGTCGCTGCCGCCGTGCTCGTCACCGCGGGCGTACGGGCGCTCGGCGGCTGAGCCGGCGCGGTGCCCTCGGGCCGCGCGCTCAGCGCAGCGCGCGGCCGTGCCCTCAGCGCCGTGCCTTCAGCGCCGTCCGCTTGGCGCCGTGCCCTCAGCGCAGCGCCCGGCCGTGCGCCCGAAGGGTGCGCAGCGCCTCGATCGTGACGATCGGGCGCGCTTCCAGGGCCGTCCCCGGTGCCCACTCGCGCCAGCGGATCGGCCAGCCGCCGTCCTCCCGCTGATCGGCCGCGAGGTGGTCGAGCGCGCGGTCCATCTCCTCGTCGGTGAACCAGCGGCGCGCCAGCGAGTCCGGCACGCGCGCGAAGTCGTACGGGAAGTGGTGCTCGCCCGGCGCGTATCCCCGGGCGACCGGGTGGTCGTCCAGCCGGTCCGGATCGAGCACCGCGAGCCGCTGCTCACGCACCAGCCGCCCGAGCCGGTCGGCCGCCGCCTCGGCACGGGCCCGGTCCGGGACTCCGTCCAGGAAGGCGACCGCCGCCTCGATCTCGTACGGATGGGACTTCTCCAGCGCGTCGATCGCCGCCCAGCAGAAGTCGGTCGCCCGGAACAGCCACGCGTGCCACACCTGATTGCGATGGAGCAGTCCCACGATCGGACCGGTGCTCAGCAGTTCGCTCGCGGGGTTGTCGACGACGGGGATGAACGGCGCCGACGGGTAGCCGCGCTGCGAGGGGTGGACCGCGGGAAGCGCCCCGTCCCTCGTGGAGACCTCCGTGAGATAGCGGCACATCCGCTCCACCCGCAGCCCGCCGCAGCGTCCGATGGAGTCCAGTACGCGCAGCGCGTGGGCCGTGTGCAGCGGCTGGCTCACGGGGCCGCGGAGATCGGGGTCGAGGGCGTGGCCGTAGCCGCCGTCCTCATTGAGATACGCGGTCAGCGCGGCCTCGACCGGCTCGGCGCCCGCGCCGAGGAAGTGGTACGCGAACCGCCGCTGTTCGAGCACGCGAGCCGTCAGCCAGATGAAGTGCTCGGCGCGTGCCAGGGGAGTTCCAGCCATGTACCGACGGTAGGGCGGAAAGGGCTTTCGGCAAGGGAGACGGACGCGGCTGCACTCTCAGGGGCGGGATACTGGTGGCATGCGGTTGACGATTTTCTGGGAGCGGATGGAAGACCACTTCGGCGCGGCCTACGCCGACTCCTTCGCACGCGACCATGTGATGGCGGAGCTCGAGGGCCGGACGGTGTATGAGGCACTGGCTGCCGGGTGGGAGACGAAGGACGTCTGGCGGGGGGTCTGCGCGGCGGTCGGGATCCCCGCCGACAAGCGATGACCGCGGAAGTTTTCCACAGGCGTACGTCCGGTCGTCCTGCCGGTGGGTGACACTGGCTCCGTGGCATCGACTGAGGAGACCGTACGCGGCGAAGATTCCCCGACCGCCCCGCCGACCATCGGCGGGGCGGCCGCCGACCGCGCCGCACCGCTCCCGGGTACGGCTCCGCCCGCGGGCTCGTCCCCCGGATCCGGGGGCGACGCCGGGGCCGGTCCCGCTGCGGTGCCCCGGCCGGGGCAGGACGCGGGCACCGGTGCGGGGCCGGGCGGCGTGCCCGCGCGGATGCCGCGGTGGCTGCCCCGGGCCATGATCCTGGCGCTCGCTCTCTACGCGTGCTTCCAGCTCGGCAGCTGGGCCTTCCACCAGCTCATCGGGCTGCTGATCAACATCCTGATCGCGTTCTTCCTGGCGCTCGCGATCGAGCCCGCGGTCGGCCGGATGGCCGCGCGCGGCATGCGGCGAGGCCTCGCCACCTTCCTCGTCTTCTTCGGGGTGCTCGCCGTCGGGGCCGGCTTCGTCGTGCTGCTCGGCTCGATGCTGGCGGGCCAGATAGTGGAGATGGTCGAGGACCTCCCCAAGTATCTCGACCAGGTGATCAACTGGATCAACCAGACGTTCCACACCGAGCTGTCCCGCGTCGCGATACAGGACAGCCTGCTGCGCTCCGACTGGCTCAAGAAGTACGTCCAGAACAGCGCGAGCGGCGTGCTCGATGTCTCGGCCACCGTGCTCGGCGGGCTGTTCAAACTGCTGACGATCTTCCTCTTCTCCTTCTACTTCGCCGCCGACGGGCCCCGGCTGCGGCGGGCCCTGTGCTCCGTGCTGCCGCCGAGGAAGCAGACGGAGGTGCTGCGGGCCTGGGAGATCGCGGTCGACAAGACGGGCGGCTACCTCTACTCGCGCGGCCTCATGGCGCTCGTCTCCGGCATCTCGCACTACATCCTGCTCGCGTCCCTGGGGGTGCCGTACGCCCCCGCGCTCGCGGTCTGGGTGGGCCTCGTCTCCCAGTTCATCCCCACCATCGGTACGTATCTCGCGGGCGCCCTGCCCATGCTGATCGCCTTCACGGTCGACCCGTGGTACGCGGTGTGGGTGCTGGGCTTCGTCCTGATCTACCAGCAGTTCGAGAACTATGTGCTGCAGCCCAAGCTCACCGCCAAGACGGTGGACATCCACCCGGCGGTGGCGTTCGGCTCGGTCATCGCGGGCACCGCGCTCCTGGGGGCGATCGGCGCGCTGATCGCGATTCCGGCGGTCGCGACCCTCCAGGCGTTCCTCGGCGCCTACGTGAAGCGGTACGACGTGGCGGAGGACCCGCGCATGCACGGCCATCGGCGGCACGGCGAGGCGGTCCTGGCCCGGGTGCAGCGCGCCCTTCGCGCCAAGGACGCGCAGGAGGAGGCGTCGCCCGCGAAGGGCGACGCCTGAGGCTCCGTACGGGACCGTACGCCGGAGGCGGACGTTCCTCCGCGCGTACGTGTCCTGGCGATCGACGTGCGCCAGGACGAGTGCCGGCGGTGGATGGGTGTCAGTGGTGCCCGTGTGTCAGTGCCGCTCCAGCTCCACCTTCGGCAGCATCCGGCGCAGCCGGGACGGCAGCCACCACGCTCGGCGTCCGAGCAGCTGCATGACGGCCGGGACGATCAGACAGCGGATCACCACGGCGTCCAGCAGGATCGCCACCGCGAGCCCGAGCCCGAACTGCTGGAGCATCCGGTCCGGGCTCAGCACGAACGCCGCGAACACCACGATCATGATCGCCGCGGCCGCCGTGATGACCTTCCCGGTCGCCGCGAGGCCCTCGCGCACCGCCCCCTGCGGATCCTCCGTACGCTCCCACTCCTCATGGATCCGAGAGAGCAGGAAGACCTCGTAGTCCATGGACAGGCCGAAGACGATCGCGAAGATCATGACCGGGATGAAGGCCTCGATCGGGCCGGGCTCCACCCCGAACCAGCCGTGCTGGAAGACGAGCGTGATCGCGCCGAGCGCGGCCCCGATGGACACCAGGTTCAGGATCGCGGCCTTGACCGGGATCAGCACCGACCGGAAGACCACGAGCAGCAGCAGCGCCGACAGTCCGACGACGATCGCCACGAACAGCGGCATCCGGTCGGAGACGGTGGACGCGAAGTCCTCCGTCGCCGCGGTCGAGCCGCCCACCAGCAGATCCGTGCCCGTCCGTTGTTCCAGCGGCGGGAGCACGCCGTCCCGCAGCCGGTCCACGAGCCGCGAGGTCCTCTCGTCCTGCGGCGCCGAGTCCGGGAAGACGATCACGGTCGCGACCGACCCGTCCTCGGTCGGGACCGGCGGGGTGGCCGCGAAGACGCCCGGCGTACGTTCGAGAACGCCCCGCACCTCACCCGCCGCCGTGGCGGCGCCCCTGCCCTCCGCGACCACGATCAGCGGCCCGTTGAAGCCGGGCCCGAAGCCTTCCGCCAGCATGTCGTAGGCCTGCCGGCTGGTCTTCGTCTCCGCATCGTTGCCCGCGTCCGCGAAGCCGAGGCGCATGTCGAGCGCCGGCGCCGCCAGCGCGCCGAGCGCCACCACGGACACCAGCAGGGCCGCCCACGGACGCCGCTGTACCCCGGTCGCCCAGCGCCGCCAGGCCGCTCCCTCCGTGCGTCCCTTCGCCGCGGCCCGCGCGGCCCGCTTCCCGACCTGTCGGCGGATCCGGTCGCCGCACAGGCCGAGCAGCGCGGGCAGCAGCGTCAGCGAGGCCGCCATGGTGACCAGCACGGTCAGCGCGACCGCCAGCGCTACTCCCTGGAGTGAACCCAGCCCCAGCACCACCAGACCCATCAGCGCGATGATCACGGTGCAGCCCGCGAAGAAGACCGTACGGCCCGCCGCGTCCAGCGCACTGCGGGTCGCGTCCTCGGGCTCCGCGCCGCGCAGCAGCTCCCCCCGGTAGCGGGAGAAGATCAGCAGCGCGTAGTCGATGCCCACACCGAGTCCGACCAGCATCATGATCGGCGGGGTGAAGTCGGCGACATCCGCGAGATGCGAGGCGAGCGCGATCAGACCGATCGAGCTGCCCACGGCGAACAGCGCGGTGACGACCGGGAGGCTCGCGGCCACCAGCGACCCGAAGAGGAAGACCAGGATCACCAGCGCGCCGAGAATGCCCGCGCCCTCGGCCGCGCCGCCTCCGCCCTCCTCCGCGTCGCGCGCCGCGTCACCGCCGACGGCCGTCTTCAGCTCCATGCCGTCGCTCTCGATCGAGGCGGCAGCATCGATGATCTTCCGTACGTCCTCCTTGGGTACGTTCTCGGCCGGGCCGTCGAGGGTCACGGTCGCGTAGCCGACGGTGCCGTCCCGGGAGACCGCGGCGCCGTCCTCGTACGGACTGCGCACGGCCGTCACGCTCGGCAGCCCGGCGACTTTGCCGAGCATGGACTCGACGCGCCGCTCGACGGCGCCACCGCGGATCCCCTCCGGGCTTCCGACGACGATCTGCACGGTCGCGTCGGCCTGCTCCGACCCGTGCCGCTCCAGCACGGTCCTGGCGGCCTGCGAGTCCGTGCCGGGCAGCGAGAAATCGTTGTGGTACGAGCTGCCGACCGCGGTCGAGGCCGCCGTGATGCCGACCACCACCACGACCCACAGGAGCAGTGCCCGCCAGCGGTGGCGGTACGAGAAGGCGGCAAGGCGTTCGAAGACGCTGCCGCGGCGGCGGACCGAGCGCTCGGCATCGCGCGTGAGGGTCATGGTTGCTCTCCGATGGTCATGATCGCTCTCCAAGGGGTGATCAAGAGGCCAGGTGATGAGGGATCACAGAGGTGATGAGGGATCACAGAGGTGATAAGGGGTTACAGATAGGAGGGGCGGGTCACGCGGTGCCGGAAGGCGTGCCACGTCCAGGCCTGGACGGCGACCAGCAGCGGTGTGATCACGAGCAGTGCGGGTACGAGCAGCCCGAGCGTCGCGTCGTCGGCGACGTACGATCCGATCTCCAGCCCACCCCCGGCGAACAGCGGCACCCCACCCATCAGCACCGAGGTCAGCGCGAACGACTTCCCGGGCCCGGTCCGCCCCACCAGCCGGCGGGCGCGTTCGTACGGAGCCCCGGTCAGCCGCATCGCCGCGAAGCCGAGCCCGTGCACGGCGAACAGGGCGGCGACCGCCGCCGCCGTGAGCGCCGCGACCGGCCCGGTGGCCACAGCGCCCGGTGCCCCGGCGAACAGCGCGGCCAGCAGCCAGCCCCAGGCCAGCGCGATGGCCCAGCTCCCGCACACGAGGGCCCCGTCGCAGACGGCACGCCACGCGCGCCCGCCGGTACGGCCCCGCAGCCACAGGCCCATGTCGCGGGTGATCCAGCCCGCCAGCAGCGCGACGACCACCGGAGCCTGGCCGCTGAGCAACTCCCCTTCGAGATCGGGGAAGCAGCCGACCAGCAGGCCCGCCGTCGCGATCAGCCACACCTCGTTGCCGAGGAAGAAGGGGGCGAAGGAGGCGATGACCAGCCGGCGTTCGCGCTCGTCACGGCCGAGGTGGGGGGCGAGCATTCCGGTTCCGATGTCGGCTCCGGCCAGGACGAAGTACCCGGCGGCGAAGAAGCCGAGCAGCACGAGGGCGAGGGTCTCCACGACGGCTCCTCAGTAGCTCGGGGCGGCAAGCGGACGGGCTGTGTCGTCGTGCGCTCGGTCGTCGTGGCCGAGCCCGTCCTCGACGGGCCCGCGCCGCGCGCAGCGCACGAGCAGCCAGATGTTGACCGCGGCCAGCAGCGCGAACAGGGTGGTGAAGGTGATGAGAGAAGCGCGCATCGCACCTGGGGAGAGGCCCGAGACGGCGTCCTCGGTCTTCAGCAGCCCGTACACCACCCAGGGCTGGCGGCCCGCCTCCCGGAACACCCAGCCGCTGATCATCGCGAGGTAGGGGAGCGGCATGGAGGCGATGAGCACGACGTGCCAGGCGCGGAAGCGGTGCACAGCGGTCCGGAAGAACGCCAGGACGACGCCCGGCACCACCAGGTACATCATCAGGGCGAAGGACAGCATCATCACGATCCCGCCGCCGCGCGTCCAGGCCTCCGATGGCACGTAGTCGCCAGGACCGAACCGGGTGACCATGTCAGCCTGGATCTGCGCGATTTCGGCCGTCTTCTGGCTGAACACGGCCGATTTCATGGGCTGGAGTGTCTTGAGTGAGGACAACTGGACCCCGCCGAAGGCCGCCGTCACGAACAGCGCGGGCAGCGACAGGAACATGCCCGTCCGCAGCCCGCTGCCGAAGAGCCGCCACTGCGGAGTGCGCCGGAACAGGTGGTACGCGCTGACGCCCGCCATGAAGAATCCGGCCGTCAGCAGCGCCCCGGCCACGATGTGCCCGAAGGCCAGCAGGGCGCTGGGGTTCGTCAGGAGGGCCCCGGCGTCCGCCAGGACCAGCTTCCCGCCCTCCTCGCGGTGTCCCACCGGGTTGTTCAGGAAGCCGTTCGACACGAGGATCCAGTACGCCGACAGATAGGCGGTCAGCGTGACGACCCAGATCATCGCCAGATGGGCCCACCTGTTGAAGCGGTTCCAGCCGAAGATCCACAGCCCCAGGAACGTCGACTCGACGAAGAACGCGACGATCGTCTCGACCGCGAGCGAGGCCCCGAAGACATTGCCCGCGTAGTGCGTCAGCCCGCTCCAGCTCAGCCCGAACTGGAACTCCATGACGATGCCGGTGACGATCCCGACCGCGTAGTTGATGACGTACAACTGCCCCCAGAAGCGCACCATCGTCTGCCGAGACCCGCGAAGTCCGCGATCAGGCGCCGGGTGACGGCGGGGGCGATCAGCGCGTCGCCGCGCGCCACCACCCGTACCCCGTGCAGCAGTTCCATCGGTTCGGTGTCCTTGACCAGGAAACCGGAAGCTCCCGCACGCAGCGCTCCGTAGACGTACTCGTCCACGTCGAAGGTCGTGAGGATCACCACGCGCACGCCGGCGAGACGTTCGTCGCCGGTGATGCGGCGGGTGGCTTCGAGACCGTCCAGGCCCGGCATGCGGATGTCCATCAGGACGACGTCGGGGCGCAGTTCGCGGGCGAGCGCAATGGCCTGCTCGCCGTCACCGGCCTCGCCGACGACCTCGATGTCGGCCTCGTCGCCGAGTATGGAGCGGAAGCCGGCCCGTACCAGCGTCTGGTCGTCCGCGAGCACGACACGAATCATCCCTGGGTCCCCCCGGTGGTGGTGAACGGCAGCCGGGCACTCACCCGGAAGCCGTCCACGGTGTTCTGAGCGGTCAGTTCGCCACCGAACGCCTTCGCGCGCTCGGTCATTCCACGGATCCCGCTGCCCAGCGCCTGCTCGTCGGCGGAGCCCCGGCCGTCGTCGTCGATCCGCACTCGTACGTCCTCGTCGGTGAAGGCGATCGTGACCAGTGCGCTGTGCGCCCCGGCGTGCCGGGTCACATTGGTCAGAGACTCCTGCACGATCCGGTACGCGGCCAGGTCGAGCGGCGGCGGCAGCGGCCTCGGTGTGCCCTCGGTCCTCGTACGTACGTCGATCCCGGCCGAACGGGCCCGCTCGACCAGCTCGCCGAGCCGGTCGAGCCCGGAGGCAGGCGCGGTCGGCGCGGCCTCGTCGGCCTGCCGCAGCACGCCGAGCGTGGCACGCAGCTCGCGCAGGGCGTCCTTGCTGGTGGCCTTGACCGCCTTGAGCGCCTCCTCGGCGGTGGCCAGGGCGGCCGCCGGCTCCGGCTTCTTGCCGAGCTTGTGCAGCGTGGCGGCGGACTGGACGTTGATCAGCGAGATGCTGTGGCCGATCACGTCGTGCAGTTCGCGGGCGATCCGCAGCCGTTCCTCGGTGGCGCTCTGCCGGGCCCGCGCCTGCTGCTCCCGCTCGGCGGCGAGCGCGCGTTGCTCCACTTCGTGGAGATACGCGATACGGGTGCGCTGCACGCGGCCGATCGCGACCATGCTGATCAGCCAGCCGGCCAGCATGAAGAGCGAGGTGTCGTCGATCTGGCGGTTCCCGGCCGTCTGCCGGACCTCGCCGAAGCCGACCGCGAGCAGGGTGATGACGCCGAGCGCGACCGCGGCGGTGAAACGGCCCTCGGCGCTCGCCGTGTACAGGGCCAGCGCGAAGGTGATCATCAGCGGCCCGTCGTGCGTGCTGAGCGGGTAGTACACGACCGAGACGGCCAGGGTGACGACGGCGACCGCGACGGGGTGGCGACGGCGGAAGTACAGCGCCCCGCAGCCGACGGCGATCAGTGCCCAGCCGATCAGGGTGCGGCTCGGCGACTCGCTCGCGTACCGCATGGCGACCAGCGTCCACACGATCACGAGGGCCGTGACGGCGAGCGTGATCGCGATGTCGGCGGCGCGCGCGGATATCCGGCCGCCGTCGGGGGCGCGGGAGGGGAGAGCCATGCCCGAAGGATAGGCAGGGAGCGCCGGTGGCCGTGCCGTCCGGGGCGGCCCACTGCCTCGCTCAGTTCGCCGGATCCGATTCGTCATGGTTCGGCAGAACCGGTTCGTCACAACGGGGCTCGGCATAACCAGTTCGGCATAACCGGTTCGTCGCGACCGGCCCGGCGCAACCGGTTCGTCACGTCCGCACGATCTTGATGCCGAACCGGTGGCTGCCGCCGAGGGCGAGTCCGATGGCGGTGTGCAGGTGCGAGTGCATTTCCATGCCACGGGCGGCGTGCAGCGAGCCCAGGTCGAGGATGTCGCTCCAGCCGTAGGAGCGCAGCAGCTCGGCGACGGCCGTCTTGGCGTCCTCGTGGTCGCCCGCGACGAACATGGTGTGGTCGCCGCCGCCGAACTCGGCCGGATTCACGACGGTTTCCTGTTCCTGGGTGACGAAGGCTTTGACGACCTTCGTGTCGGGAAGGGCGCGCTGGATCTGCTCGCCGAGGCTGTCGGTGTCGACAGGGCTCAGGCGCGGCATGGTGCCCCAGGGGGTCGGCCAGGGGTGCGGGACGTCGGGGTTGTAGATGAACGGCACGGCGTAGTCGATCAGGACCTTGCCGGCCAGGGCACCGGACGGGATGGCGGTCAGGGTGCGGACGGCGTTGGCGCCGTCGATGCCGTTGATGACCAGCTCGCCCGCGGCGGCGGCGTCGGCGAACGTGGTGAGCGCCAGGTCCGGGTGGCCGGCGAGGAAGTCGGCGAAGGGCGGGGTCCCCATCATGTCGGGCTCGGTACGGGCCAGTGTGGCCTCGGGGTCCCGGGTTCCGACGGTCACCTGGTGGCCGAGCTCCTTGAGCTTGGCGGCGTGACAGCGGGCACCGGCTCCGGTACCGAGGACGGCGATCTTCATGGGTCTCCCTCTGCGGACGAAGGGCGACAGCTTGCCGCCCCGATTGAGGACGATAGGTCCCTTTTAGGTCGCTGCATGTCCTAGATGCGCCGCGAGCCGGGTGAACAGCTCGCTGACGGCGGCGTCGGCGGCGGGCGAGATGGGGAACATGTTCAGGAAGCCGTGGATGAGCCCGTCGTAGTTGCGTACGAACACATCCCCCCGGCCTTTCGCAGGGCCCGGGCGTAGGCGAGGCCTTCGTCGCGCAGGGGGTCGTACTGGGCGGTGCGCGAGGGGTGGTCGCCGTCGAAGTCGGTCGGCGGGTAGGCCGGCAGCTGGGCGGCGAGGGGACGGTCCTCGTCGCGGAAGGTCCGGGCGATCACGGTGGCCAGGTCGGCGCCGGCGCTGTCCCCGGCCTGGGCGAGACGGTCGCGCACTGCGTCCTCGGCCGTGCGCCCGGTCTCGACGGCGGCGTCGAGGAACGCGATCAGCCGGTATTCGAAGCCCGCACCCGGTCGAGCGCCCCGTCGCGTGGGGGCCGCGATGTGCGCGTGGTGCGCTTGACAGCGAAATCGAACATCCATTCTTATGGGATTCCGGCCGCCCTCAGAACCTCTGAAATCCCTTGGAACCCCGGGGATTCCGATCGAGTTGTCCACAGGCCGGACGGGCGTCGGGGCGCATTGTCAGTGGCAGGGGTTAGCGTCTTTGACGTGAAGCGATCGACTCAAGCAAACCGGGTGGAACCCATGGCAGGAACCGACCGCGAGAAGGCGCTCGACGCCGCGCTCGCACAGATTGAACGGCAATTCGGCAAGGGCGCCGTGATGCGCCTGGGCGAGCGGCCGAACGAGCCCATCGAGGTCATCCCCACCGGGTCGACCGCGCTCGACGTCGCCCTCGGCGTCGGCGGCCTGCCGCGCGGCCGTGTGGTGGAGGTGTACGGCCCGGAGTCCTCCGGTAAGACGACCCTGACGCTGCACGCCGTGGCCAACGCGCAGAAGGCCGGCGGCCAGGTCGCCTTCGTGGATGCCGAGCACGCCCTCGACCCCGAGTACGCGAAGAAGCTCGGCGTCGACATCGATAACCTGATCCTGTCCCAGCCCGACAACGGCGAGCAGGCTCTCGAGATCGTCGACATGCTGGTCCGCTCCGGAGCCCTCGACCTGATCGTCATCGACTCCGTCGCCGCGCTCGTGCCGCGCGCGGAGATCGAGGGCGAGATGGGCGACTCGCACGTGGGACTGCAGGCCCGGCTGATGAGCCAGGCGCTGCGGAAGATCACCAGCGCGCTCAACCAGTCCAAGACCACGGCGATCTTCATCAACCAGCTCCGCGAGAAGATCGGTGTGATGTTCGGCTCGCCGGAGACCACGACCGGTGGCCGCGCGCTGAAGTTCTACGCCTCGGTGCGTATCGACATCCGTCGCATCGAGACCCTGAAGGACGGCACGGAGGCGGTCGGCAACCGCACCCGCTGCAAGGTCGTGAAGAACAAGGTGGCGCCGCCCTTCAAGCAGGCCGAGTTCGACATCCTCTACGGCCAGGGCATCAGCCGCGAGGGCGGCCTGATCGACATGGGCGTGGAGCACGGCTTCGTCCGCAAGGCCGGCGCCTGGTACACGTACGAGGGCGATCAGCTCGGTCAGGGCAAGGAGAACGCGCGCAACTTCCTGAAGGACAACCCCGACCTCGCCAACGAGATCGAGAAGAAGATCAAGGAGAAGCTGGGCGTCGGCGTCAAGCCGGAGGCCCCCACGGCCGAGCCGGGTGCGGACGCGGCGGGCTCGGCGGCCGCTGCGGCGGACGACGCGGGGAAGTCGGTGCCCGCGCCGGCCACGAAGGCCACGAAGGCCACCAAGGCGGCCGCGGCGAGCAAGAGCTGAGCCGTCCGTGACCCGGCGCACCGAATGGCCGGGCGACAGCCCCGACTCGTCGAGGGCCGAGAAGGAGCTGTCGCCCCAGGAACCGGCTGAGCGGGCGCGGGCGATCTGCCTGCGCCTGCTCACCGGAACCCCGCGCACGCGGAAGCAACTCCGCGACGCGCTGCACAAGAGGGACATCCCGGATGATGTCGCCGAAGAGGTCCTGTCCCGCTTCGAGGACGTCGGCCTCATCGACGACGCGGCGTTCGCGGACGCGTGGGTGGAGTCCCGGCATCACGGGCGGGGCCTGGCCCGCCGGGCCCTCGCCCGCGAGCTGCGTACCAAGGGCGTCGACCCGTCGGTGATCGACGACGCGGTCGGACAGCTCGACTCCGAGCGGGAGGAGGCGACGGCCCGCGAACTGGTCGCCCGCAAACTGCGGGCCACCCGCGGCCTCGACCGCGACCGCCGCCTGCGGCGCCTTGCGGGCATGCTCGCCCGCAAGGGATACGGGGAGGGCATGGCGCTGAGGGTGGTGCGCCAGGCCCTGGAGGAAGAGGGAGAGGACACCGAGGGCCTCGACGAGGGGCTGTACTGACGCGGAGACCAGGGGCACACCGTGGCCGAGGCACCCGGACGGGGCACCCCAGGCCGGCCCGCCCCTGGGCCCGGGGCGGGCCGGGGCGGGGAGCCGACGGCCTCCTCGCTCACCACGTGCGGATCGCCCGGAAGCCCGACCGTACGAGTACCTCCGCGCCGCCGCCCGTGGCAGGGAGGCCCTGCGCTTGCGTGCCCGGAAGCCCTATGCCCCGGTGACTGACGGGGAGGCCTCGGTGACCGGGAGGCCCTGCGCGCGCCAGGCCTGGAATCCGCCCGTGAGGTCGGTCGCGCGGTGGAGGCCGAGTTGCTGGAGGGACGCCGCCGCGAGCGAGGACGCGTACCCCTCGTTGCAGATCACCACGACCCGCAGATCATGGCTGGTGGCCTCGGGTGCCCGGTGGCTGCCCAACGGGTCCAGCCGCCACTCCAGCTCATTGCGTTCGACGACGAGCGCGCCGGGGATCAGCCCGTCCCGCTCGCGCAGTGCCGCGTAACGGATATCCACGAGCAGGGCGCCGTCCGCCGCCGCCTCGTAGGCCTCGCGTGGAGCGACCCGGTCCAGGCCTTCCCGGACCCGCTCCAGCAACTCATCGATACCCACCGGACGTTCGCTCACTGCCAGTCCTCCGGACGCTCGACCTGCTCCAGCCGCAGCACGGCACCGGACCGGCTGAAGCGCCGGATCAGTGGCAGCGGAGGGTAGTACGCGTGGACCGACACCGCGTGCGTGTCGGCGGACTCGTTGAGCACCTCGTGCACATGGTGCCGCCCGAACGCCCGGCCGTCCCCGGGGCCGAGCCGCCGCTCGCGGTCGACGCCGTCGTTCAGCTCCAGGGTCTTCCAGCCGCTCGCCGGAAGCCGTACCGCGAGCGCGTTCTCCTTGAGTTCACCCGAGGCCGTGGCGAAGGCCCCGACCGACTCGGCGTGGTCGTGCCAGCCCGTGCCGGTGCCCGGCGGCCAGCTGATCAGCCAGGCCTCGCTGCCGCCCGGCCCGTCGAGGCGTAGCCAGGTACGGCCCTCCGGGTCGAGCGGAAGGGAGGCAATCAGTTCGGTGTCGGCGGCGGTGCGCCGGACGAAGTCGAGAAGGTCGGCCGCGGTGGGTGCGGTGGGCGCGGCCGTTTGTGTCCGTACGGAAGCAGACTGAGGCACGGGAACCGTCCTGAGAGTTCGCTGAGGCACGCGCGGCCCGGGGTGTCCCCGGTGCGTCGTTGAACGCGGCCACGCGGAAGGAAGAAGGAGGCGAATTCAGCAGGACGGACGACACACGCAGCCCGCGTAGCGGACGAGGTCCATATGGACCCTCCGCCACAGGCGCAGATCGGTGTCGGTCACGATCCGGAGTACACCATGTGCGCCCGTGTCGGTCAATTGATGTCCGCGGTGCGGTCGGTGCGCACCGTGACAGGAGCGCCTCCGCGCACCGCGTCCGCCGCCGCGTGCAGGTCGGCCGGGCGCACCCCGGCGAACGCCGCGACCAGATGCCCGTCCGGCCGCACCAGCAGCACCGTGTGCGCGGACGCGCCCGGATAACCCTCGGTCACCAGCAGCTCGGCCCGTACCGGCAGCGCCGTGACGGCGGCGGCCAGCTGCGGCATCAGGCCCGCGGTCATCCAGTGCCGCCGTTCCCATACGCCCGTACCCGGAGCGACCAGCACCACCAGCAGCCGGCCCAGCCCGAGCCGGTCCCGGAGCCTTACGGCCGTGCCGTCCGGCGCCGTGACCGGGACATCGGCGACCGGCGCGCCGGGCGGCGTGCCCACGGCGGTGTGACCGTCGGCGTACGGAGGCGCGAGGGGGGAGTGTGGGTACGAGGGGGGCGCGCCCAGCGGGCCGAGCCCCAGATGCCCATCGGTCAGCAAGGTGTCGTGCCCCCGTGCGGCCCCCGGCAGATAGGTCCGCAGCCCCCCGCTGCCGCGCAGTATCGGCAGTGACTGATCGGCCGCCCGCAGCCGCGCGGCGACGGCGGTGCGGCGCTCGTCCTGATAGCTGTCGAGCAGGGTGTCCGACGCGCTGTGGTGCCACGCCTGGGCCAGCTTCCAGGCCAGGTTGTCGGCGTCGCGCAGCCCTTCGTCGACCCCCTGGGTGCCGACCGCGCCCAGGAGATGGGCGGCGTCCCCGGCGAGGAAGACCCGGTCCACGCGCCAGCGCCGGGCCAGCCGGTGGTGCAGCGTGTAGACGCCCGTGTCGATCAACTCGTACGGCGGCGTCCCACCGCACCAGCCGTCCAGCGTGTCCCGCACCCGGGTCACCAGAGCTTCGGGCGTGACCAGGTCGCCGCGCGCGGGAAGCAGCCAGTCCAGCCGCCAGGCCCCGTCCGGCAGCGGCCTGGCGGTCACCTCGTCGCCGCCCGTGCGCCAGGGCGGCAGCCGGTGCAGCACCGCCTCGTCGGGCCAGGGCAGTTCGGCGCGCAGCGCGGCGACGGCGTGGCGTTCGACCGCCGTACGGCCGGGGAAGCGGACTCCGAGCAGTTTGCGCACCGTAGACCTGGCCCCGTCGCAGCCGACGAGATAGCTCCCGCGCCACCATGTCGCCTCCGGGCCGCGCGTATGGGCTGTGACGCCGTCGCCGTCCTGCTCCAGGGAGTCGAGCCTGCTGTGTGTGGCGACCTGCACCAGATCACCACAGGCGGCGATGGCGTCGCGCAGCCCGCGCGTCAGGGCGTGCTGCGGAATGTGCACGGGGGCGGGGTACTCCTCGCCGCCGAGCTCCAGCGCGCGCATGTCCTGCTTGCGCCGGATCGACCGCCAGCCGACCCAGCGGGCGCCCTCGTCACGCAACGTGGTGCAGCCGAGCCGCTCCAGCAGGGCAGCGATGTCGGCACGCAGCACGACCGTACGGGCCGAGCGGGGCTCCTCCTTGCCCGCGCCCTCGTCGAGGACGACCGAGGGCACGCCCTGCGCCGCCAGGGCGAGCGAGAGCGCGAGCCCGACGGGGCCCGCGCCGACGACGATCACCGGGTCCACGGCACGACTCCGAGGGCCCGTACGGTCATGCGGAGAACACGAGAGGGAGCGGTTGGAGCCCGGTGCGCGATCACAGAACGTATGCAACCCACTGCCGGTGCCCCCGTCAAGCGACGAGGGGCGGCAGCGCATTCGCGCCGCCGCCCCCCTGGAGCCCTTCCAGCCACCGTGCGGTCAGATGCCGCCGCCGGCTCCGGCACCTCCGGTGCCGGAGTGGAAATCGCCCTGCGTCTGGATCTTGGCGGGGCCGACGGTCTCCAGACCGCCGCCGGGTCCCGCGTGCACCGCCGCGCCCGTGCTCTTCTTGCCGCGTCGCAGCTTGCGCTCCAGCCAGCTCGCGAACGAGGTGAGCGCGAAGTTCAGCGCGACGAAGATGACGGCGACGACGGTGAAGCAGGCGATGGTGTTCGCACCGTAGTTGGCACTCATGGGACGCACGGACGCCAGCAGTTCGGAGAAGGTCAGCATCGCGCCGCCGAGGGCGGTGTCCTTCACGATGACGACCAGCTGGCTGACGATCGCCGGCAGCATGGCGGTCACCGACTGCGGCAGCAGCACGTACCGCATGGTCTGGCCCTTGCGCATGCCGATCGCCTTGGCCGCGTCGGTCTGGCCCCGGGGCAGGGACAGGATGCCCGCCCGTACGATCTCCGCGAGCACCGAGGCGTTGTAGAGCACCAGACCGGTGACCACCGCGTACAGCGGACGCATGTCACTGCTGACGTCGGTGAACTCCGAGTACGCCGCGTTGGCGAACAGCATGAGGATGAGCACCGGGATCGCGCGGAAGAACTCCACGACGGTGCCCGCCGCGCCCCGCACCGACCGGTGGTCGGAGAGCCGGGCGATGCCGAAGAGCGCCCCGAGCGGCAGGGCGATGACCAGGGCCAGGCCCGCGGCCGTCAGGGTGTTCTCGAGCCCCGGCCAGATGTACGTCACCCAGGGCTGGGAGCTGGTGAAGAACGGTTCCCACTTGGCCCAGTCGAGCTGGTTCTTGGAGTCGAGGGCGTCGTACACCCACCACACCACGGCCGCGAGGGCCACCGCGAAGAGCCCCGTGTACAGGACGTTGCGCCGCTTGGCGCGCGGCCCCTGGGCGTCGTAGAGGACGGAAGTCATCGCTTCACCGCCACCTTCTTGCTCACCCAGCCGAGAACCAGTCCGGTCGGCAGGGTGAGGCAGATGAATCCGAACGCGAAGACGGCGGCGATCAGCAGGAGCTGCGCCTCGAACTCGATCATTTCCCGCATCAGCAGCGCGGCTTCGGCGACACCGATCGCGGCGGCGACGGTGGTGTTCTTGGTCAGCGCGATCAGCACGTTGGCCAGCGGATTGACGACCGCGCGGAAGGCCTGCGGGAGGATGATCAGCTTCAGGACCTGCGTGAAGCTGAGGCCGAGGGCACGCGCCGCCTCCGCCTGGCCGACGGGCACCGTGTTGATACCGGATCGCAGCGCCTCGCACACGAAGGCGGAGGTGTACGCGATCAGGCCGAGCACCGCGAGCCGGAAGTTGATCACATCGAAGTCCTCGGCGCCGAGGCTGATGTTGAGCGTCTGGAAGAGGCCCAGCGAGGCGAACACGATGACGACGGTGAGCGGGATGTTACGGACCACGTTCACATAGGCGGTGCCGAAACCACGCATCAGGGGGACCGGGCCGACCCGCATTCCGGCCAGCAGCGTTCCCCATATCAGGGATCCGAGGGCGGAGTAGACGGTGAGTTTCACCGTCACCCAGAAGGCCCCCAGCAGGTCATAACCTTCAAGAAAGTCGAACACGATCTCCCGCGCTTCCGCGTGTGGGGAGGGCTCGGCGCGCCGCCGTCACGGGCGGCGCGCCTTGTCAGCCCTGCTTCACTTGACGACGTTGCCGATCTTCGGGGCGGGCTCGTTCTTGTAGCCGGCCGGGCCGAAGTTGGCCTTCACGGCCTTGTCCCAGGAACCGTCGGCGACCATCTTGGTCAGCGCCGCGTCGATCTTCTTCTTGAGGTCGGAGTCGCCCTTCTTCAGGCCGATGCCGTAGTTCTCGTTGGTCATCTTGAAGCCGGCCAGCTTGAACTTGCCCTGGAACGAGGCCTGGGAGGCGTAGCCGGCGAGGATGGAGTCGTCGGTGGTCAGAGCGTCAACGGCCTTGTTCTCCAGGCCGGTGAGGCACTCCGAGTAGCCGCCGTAGTTCTGCAGCTGGGCCTTCGGGGCGAGCTTCTCCTTGGCGTTCTTCGCCGAGGTCGAACCGGTGACCGAGCACAGCTTCTTGTTGTTCAGGTCCGCCGGCGACTTGATCGAGTTGTCGTCGGCGCGGATCAGGACGTCCTGGTGGGCCAGCAGGTACGGACCGGCGAAGTCGACCTTCTTCAGACGCTCGTCGTTGATCGAGTAGGAGGCGGCGATGAACTTGACGTCACCACGCGAGATGGCCGACTCGCGGTCGGCGCTCTTCGTCTCCTTGAAGACGATGTCCTTGGCGTCGTAACCGAGCTCCTTGGCGATGTACGTGGCGACGTCGACATCGAAGCCGGTGTACTTGCCGTCAGGCGTCTTCAGGCCGATGCCCGGCTGGTCGATCTTGATGCCGATGGTGATCTTTCCGTCACCGCCGCTGCCCTTGTCGTCACCGCCGCCGCCGCACGCGGTGGCGGTCAGGGCGAGCGCGACGGCGCCGGCTGCGGCGAGGGATGCCTTGCGGAGCTTCATGGTGAACTTCCCTTGGTTAGACGTGATGTGCGACGCGATCAGCTGAACGTTGCCCACGCAACGTGCCCCGAGCCCGCCCGGTTCAACACCCGGGGCGGTACCCGGTTCGGGCGGTACCCGGTTCGGGCAGTACTCGCTTCGGCGGGGCAGGCCGGTGCGGGTGCGGTTCAGTGGTGCAGGATCTTCGACAGGAAGTCCTTCGCCCGGTCGCTGCGCGGACTGCTGAAGAACTGGTCGGGCGTGGCCTCTTCGACGATCTTGCCGTCCGCCATGAACACGACCCGGTTGGCGGCCGAGCGCGCGAAGCCCATCTCATGGGTGACGACGACCATCGTCATTCCGTCGCGCGCCAGCTGCTGCATGACCTCGAGCACCTCGTTGATCATCTCGGGGTCGAGGGCGGAGGTGGGCTCGTCGAAGAGCATCACCTTCGGGCCCATCGCCAGCGCCCGTGCGATCGCGACACGCTGCTGCTGACCGCCGGAGAGCTGCGCCGGGTACTTGTCGGCCTGCGAGCCGACACCCACCCGGTCGAGCAGGGCGCGGGCCTTCTCCTCGGCGGCCTTCTTGTCCGTCTTGCGGACCTTGAGCTGGCCCAGCATGACGTTCTCCAGCACGGTCTTGTGCGCGAAGAGGTTGAACGACTGGAAGACCATGCCCACGTCGGCACGCAGCCGGGCGAGCTCCTTGCCCTCCTGGGGCAGCGGCTTGCCGTCGATCGTGATCACGCCGGAGTCGATCGTCTCCAGCCGGTTGATGGTGCGGCACAGTGTGGACTTGCCGGACCCGGAGGGCCCGATGACGACCACGACCTCGCCACGCGCGATCGTCAGGTCGATGTCCTGGAGCACATGCAGCGCGCCGAAGTGCTTGTTGACGTTGCTCAGTACGACCAGGTCCGCCGCCGCAGGCGCAGCGTCCTCGGCGCCCTTGGTCACTGAAACTCCGCTCATCGGCTTCTTGCTCCGTCCTCCTCGGTTGGGAGGACACTAATCACGCAGTGCGATCAGCGTCAGTACATCTGAGCGGAAATTGAGCATAACGATCCGGCCTCAACCGGACACTCAGGGTGAACGGGGCGGGGAAGCTGGTTCCGGGTGCGTAACGGAAACCCCGGTGCCACAGGAACCCTCTTGACTCGCTGGTGCGCCATCGGCGTTCATTCCCTGTACACACGCGAGAGCTGCGCGACATATACGCGACACGCGCGCCATACCTACGCCATCGATACGCCAAGGTCACACCACGGAGGGGGGCCATGAGACTGCTGCTCGTCGAGGACGACAACCACGTCGCCGCGGCCCTGTCCGCGGTGCTCGCCAAGCACGGCTTCCAGGTGACGCACGCCCGCAGCGGCGAGGAGGCGCTCCAGGCGGTGCTCCCCGCGGCCGCCGCGGGGAAACCACCCTTCGGGGTCATCCTGCTCGACCTGGGACTGCCCGACCAGGACGGCTATCAGGTCTGCGGCAAGATCCGGAAGCTCACCTCCACCCCGGTGATCATGGTCACCGCGCGGTCCGACGTACGTTCCCGGATACACGGCCTCAACCTCGGCGCCGATGACTACGTCGTCAAGCCGTACGACACCGGCGAACTGCTCGCCCGCATCCACGCCGTCAGCCGGCGCAACGCACCCGGTGACGAGACGGGGCCGGCCGGCGAGGACGCCCTCCAGCTGGGCTCGGTCACCATCGAACTGCCCACGCGCCGCGTCAGCGTCGACGGCACGGCCGTACAGCTGACCCGCAAGGAATTCGACCTGCTCGCCCTGCTCGCCCAGCGGCCGGGTGTCGTCTTCCGCCGGGAGCAGATCATCAGTGAGGTGTGGCGCACCAGCTGGGAGGGCACCGGCCGCACCCTCGAAGTGCATGTCGCCTCCCTGCGCTCCAAGCTCCGTATGCCCGCCCTGATCGAGACCGTGCGCGGCGTCGGCTACCGCCTGGTCGCGCCCGCCGCGTAACGGCGACACCTCCCCTTGCGTACCCGCCTGCTGCCGCTGCTCATCGTCCTGATGGCGGGCGTCCTGCTCGCCCTGGGTTTCCCGCTCGCCGTGAGCCTCGCCGCGGCCGAGCAGCAGAGGGTTGTCGTCGACAGGCTGGACGACACCGCGCGGTTCGCGGCGCAGGCCCAGTTCGTCACCGACGGCACGGCCGGCCAGGACGAGCGCCGCGCGACGCTCGTGGCGGAGCTGAACCGCTACAACGACGTGTACGGAATGCGCGGGGGCGTCTTCTACCGCAGTGACGTCCCCATGGCCCGCGCCCCCGAGGACTGGCGGATCCCCTACTCCGGGGAGGGCCGCCGGGCCTACCAGGAGGCTCTTCTGGGGCGACGCAGCCACGATCCGCCCCAGGTGTGGCCCTGGCAGGAGGACGCCAGGCTCGTCGTCGCCTCGCCGGTGGTACGGGACGGCGACGTCGTCGCGGTCGTCGTCACCGACTCGCCCACCGGGCAGCTGCGCTCGCGGATCCTGAACGGTTGGCTGGTGATCGCGGCGGGCGAATTCGCGGCGATGCTGCTCGCGGTGGGCGCGGCCATCCGGCTCACCGGCTGGGTACTGCTGCCCGTACGCGTCCTCGACGCCGCAACGCACGACATCGCGACCGGCCGGATGAACTCGCGGGTCGCGGCGGCCGGCGGACCGCCGGAACTGAGGCGGCTGGCCCATTCGTTCAACGAGATGGCCGACAACGTCGAAGAAGTGCTGGAGCAGCAGCGCGCCTTCGTCGCCGACGCCTCTCACCAGCTGCGCAACCCGCTCGCGGCCCTGCTGCTGCGCATCGAGCTCCTCGCCCTCGAGCTCCCCGAGGGGAACGAGGAGATCGCGTCCGTACGCACCGAGGGCAAGCGCCTCGCCCGGGTCCTCGACGACCTGCTGGACCTGGCGCTGGCCGAGCACGCCTCCGCGGAGCTCCAGCTCACCGACGTCGGCGAGCTGGCGGACGAGCGGGTCGCGGCCTGGCGGCCGCTCGCCGACGAGAAGGGGGTCCTGCTCACCGGTGACTGCCCCGCGCTCACCGCGTGGGCGGACCCCATCGCCCTCTCCAGCGCCCTCGACGCCGTGATCGACAACGCCCTGAAGTTCACTCCCGGGGGAGAGGAGGTCACGGTGACGGTCGCTGCCGACGGCGAGCGCGCCACGATCGTGATCACCGACCGGGGTCCGGGGTTGACCGACGACGAGCTGGACCGTATCGGCGACCGCTTCTGGCGCAGCAACCGCCACCAGAACGTGAAGGGCTCGGGCCTCGGCCTCTCCATCAGCCGCGCGCTGCTCTCGGCGGGTGGTGGCACGCTGTCGTACGAGCACGGTGAACCGGCCGGGCACGGTGAACCGGCCGGGCACGGTGAACCGGCCGGGCACGGTGGGGCGGAGGGGCATGCTGGGCCGGACGGGCACGGTGAACCGGCCGGGCACGGTGAACCGGCCGGGCACGGTGAACCGGCCGGGCACGGTGGGGCGGAGGGGCATGCTGGGCCGGACAGGCACGGTGGGCCGGACGGCGAACGGCGCGGGCTGCGCGTGACGCTCGCGGTTCCGCGCACCGCTACCTCCGCGGCGACGCGCCTCCCCGCGTAGACGACGCCGAAGATCCGAGCGGCAGGCGGGGTTTGAGAGCCATCTGCGGTCCAAGAGGGCCCGCCGCCGCCACGCGGCCTACGGTTTGACCGAGCGGTAGTACCGCCGGGCACCCTCATGCAGCTGCAACGGGTCGGTGTAGATTGCCGTCCGCAGATCCACCAGTTGGGCCGGGTGCACCTCTTGCCCGATCCGGTCCCGGCTGTCGATGACCGCACGGGTGAAGCTCTCGGTCAGTTCCGACTCGGCACGATCGGTCGTCACCAGCAGGTTCGTGACGGCGAGGGTCTCCACCTGCACCGCACCGCCCATGATGTGCGGATAGGCGTCGGCGGGAACCACGGCCGAGCGGTAGTAGCGGGTCGCCCCGCCCGCGTCGTGGACCCGGTCGATCAGCAGCTTGTCGAGCGGGACGAGCCGGATGGCGAAGCGCTCGGACAGCTTCTGCACGGCGTTCGTGGGCAGTCCGCCCGACCAGAAGAAGGCGTCCAGCTCGCCCCGCTCCAGCCGGCCCGGCATGGTGTCGATCCCTGCGGACACCGGCTCGACGTCCTTCACGGGGTCGAGGCCGGCCGCCGACAGCACCCGATCGGCGATGATCCGCACACCCGACCCGTCCTGACCGACGCCCACGCGCTTGCCGCGCAGATCCGCCGGCTTTCGCGCGGGCGAGTCCTGCGGCACGACCAGTTGCACATAGTCGTCGTACAGCCGTGCGCAGCCCCGCAGCCGGTCCGCACCGGGGCGGCTCTCCCGCTGGTACTTCGCCACCGCGTCGGCGGTGGCGATCGTGAAGTCGGCCTCGCCGTTCGCGACGCGGGCCAGGTTCTGCTGGGAGCCCTCGCTGGTCCGCAGGTCTATCGAGACCTCCGGCAGATCGCGGGCGAGCACGTTCTGCAACAGCTCGCCGTACCGCTGGTAGACCCCGGTCTTCACGCCCGTACTGAACGTGAGCCGTCCGCCGGGCGCGCTCTCGCCGACCGGCAGCAGCCACCACAGCAGCAGCCCGCCCACCACGGCCATGACGACGGACCCCTGCAGGGCACGACGGCGGGTGATGCGGATGTTGCGGCGGATTCTGGACAGAGCCGGGAGCATGGCGTGATCCTGCCAGTCCACTCCTCGTGATCGCCAGGGTCGGCGTCACGCCCCCCGGTGCGCGGTGGCTGGCCCGGGGCACCGGGTACTCCTACCGGGGCGGGGTGTCGGAGCCGCCGACTAGGATGCGGGCATGAGTCAGCAGGTGTGGCGCGCGGCCCGGCCCCATGGGGTGCGGGACTACGTGCTGCTCGTGCCGGCAGTCCTGGCCGTGCTCGCCGGACTGGTGGCCATGCATGGTCTCGGGCCCGCGGTGCCTTCCGCGCTGTCCCATCCCGCGCCTGCGGGACATGCGGCGCCGGCGGCGCATGCGGTGCCCGTCGCGCCTGCCGTGCCCGCGGGGCCTGTGGGACATGCGGCGCCCGCCGCCGCGCCCGCCATGCATGAAGCCCACCACGTGGCCCCGGCGGCGTCACACACCGCCATGGCGGACCCCGAGGGCTGCGTCCATGCCGACCGTGCCGACCATGACGGCGGCGGCGCCGGCGGACATGCCGAGCACGCCGACGCCACCTGCGCGGCCGGTGGCACCAGCACGGCGCCGGAGCTGCCCGCCCCCCACCAGGGCCGGACCGTCACGGGACTGATGGAGGACCTGCCCTCTCCCGTTTCCGCGGCCACTCCGAGCGGGCGCGCCCCGCCCTCGCTGAGCGAATTGCAACTCCTGCGCATATAGGGCAGCCCCGGTGCGCCCGGCCCCCTTTTTCGGCCGGCGTCGCCTCCGAGAGCCATGCCTGAATTCAGCGCAGACACAGGAGTCGCATCATCATGACCGCACACCGTTCCCTGATCCGTCGTGCCACCGCCGTCGCGGCCACGGCCACCGCCGCCCTCGTGCTCGTCGCCTGCGGCGCCGGCGACGAGAGCTCGCCCGGCCACGGCGACCACGGCGGGACCTCCTCGCCCAGTGCGTCGGCCTCCGCGGACCGGGGCACCGAGCAGGGCGGCCGCAATGCCGCCGACGTCTCCTTCGCGAAGGGGATGATCCCGCACCACCGGCAGGCGGTCGAGATGGCCGGACTCGCCGCGACCCGGGCGGAGTCCGCCGAGGTCAAGAAGCTGGCCGGAGAGATCAAGAAGGCGCAGGACCCGGAGATCAACACGCTGTCCGGGTGGCTGAGGTCCTGGGGTGAGGATGTCCCCGCGGAGAGCCAGGGCGCGGAGCACGCTGGGCACTCGATGTCCGGGATGATGACGTCCGGCGAGATGGACAAGCTGGAGAAGTCCTCAGGCAAGGCGTTCGACACCGCGTTCCTCGAGTTGATGATCAAGCACCACGAAGGCGCCGTCGAGATGGCCAGGACCGAGCAGTCCGACGGTCGCTACGCGCCCGCCAAGGACATGGCGGGCGCCATCGTCACGTCCCAGAGCGCCGAGATCTCGCGCATGAACAAGCTGCTGGGCAGGGGCTGACGCTCAACCGCGCGCCGCGGGACGGTCACCCGGCCGTCCCGCGGCGCCTTGCGTAACGTCTTCTGCAGGCTCCGGCGTCGGGAGTTACCCGGGGCACCGCCTACCCTTGTTCCATGACCAGCAGCGACCGGAGCCAGGCAGTGGACGTCAAGGGAACTTACGAGGTACGCACCTACGGGTGCCAGATGAACGTTCACGACTCCGAGCGGCTCTCCGGTCTGCTGGAGGACGCGGGCTACGTTCGCGCGCCCGAAGGCTCCGACGGCGACGCCGACGTCGTCGTCTTCAACACCTGCGCGGTCCGTGAGAACGCCGACAACAAGCTCTACGGCAACCTCGGCCGGCTCGCCCCGATGAAGACCAGGCGGCCCGGCATGCAGATCGCCGTCGGCGGCTGTCTGGCGCAGAAGGACCGCGACACCATCGTCAAGAAGGCGCCCTGGGTCGATGTCGTCTTCGGTACGCACAACATCGGCAAGCTGCCGGTGCTGCTGGAGCGCGCCCGCGTCCAGGAGGAGGCGCAGGTCGAGATCGCCGAGTCGCTGGAGGCCTTCCCCTCCACACTGCCGACCCGGCGGGAGTCCGCGTACGCGGCCTGGGTCTCGATCTCCGTCGGCTGTAACAACACGTGCACCTTCTGTATCGTGCCGGCGCTGCGCGGCAAGGAGGAGGACCGCCGCCCCGGCGACATCCTCGCCGAGATCGAGGCCCTGGTCGGCGAAGGCGTTTCCGAGATCACCCTGCTCGGCCAGAACGTCAACGCGTACGGCTCCGATCTGGGCGACCGCGAGGCCTTCAGCAAGCTGCTGCGCGCCTGCGGCGAGATCGAGGGCCTGGAGCGGGTCCGCTTCACCTCGCCGCACCCGCGCGACTTCACGGACGACGTGATCGCGGCGATGGCCGAGACGCCGAACGTGATGCCGCAGCTGCACATGCCGCTGCAGTCCGGCTCGGACACGATCCTCAAGGCGATGCGCCGCTCGTACCGGCAGGAGCGGTTCCTCGGGATCATCAAGAAGGTCCGCGACGCCATCCCGCGCGCGGCGATCTCCACCGACATCATCGTGGGCTTCCCCGGCGAGACCGAGGAGGACTTCGAGCAGACGATGCACACCGTGCGGGAGGCCCGCTTCGCGAACGCCTTCACCTTCCAGTACTCCAAGCGCCCCGGCACCCCGGCGGCCACCATGGAGGGGCAGGTCCCGAAGGAGGTCGTACAGGCCCGGTACGAGCGCCTGGTCGCCCTCCAGGAGGAGATCTCCTGGGAGGAGAACAAGAAGCAGGTCGGCCGCACCCTGGAGGTCATGGTCGCGGAGGGCGAGGGCCGCAAGGACGGCGCCACCCACCGCCTGTCGGGCCGGGCTCCCGACAACCGCCTGGTGCACTTCACCAAGCCGGAGCAGGAGGTCCGCCCCGGCGACGTGGTGACCGTGGAGATCACGTACGCGGCACCGCACCACCTGCTCGCGGAGGGCCCGGCCCAGGCCGTGCGCCGTACCCGCGCGGGCGACGCCTGGCAGAAGCGCAACGAGGCCCCGCCGCAGCAGCCCGGCGTGATGCTAGGCCTGCCCACGGTGGGCATTCCCGCCCCCCTCCCGGCCCCGACGGGCGGCTGCTCGGCACTCGGCTGACCCCCATCCGCCCGGCCCCCTCCGCCGGACCCGCACGACGCGACCCCGCCCGGCTCCCGCGAGGGATGCCGAGGGCGGCCCGCGCCGGGATTCCCCAGCGGCTCGTACGGTGGCGCCTCGGCCGGGCCCGAACGGCGGCCGGAGGGCTCCCGCGACGGGGTTCGCGTGGCCCGCGCGGTGGATGTGCCGCGAGTCCTTGTGGTGGATCCCGAGGGCGGCCCCGAACGGCGCACTCCACGGACTAGGCTGCGGATCATGCTTGTCTCCGCCGCCGTCTGCCCCTGCCCGCCGCTCCTGGTCCCCGAGGTCGCCGCAGGCGCCGCGCCCGAGTTGGACGCCGTCCGGGACGCGTGTGCCGACGCGCTGGGCGTGCTGGCCGCGTCCCGTCCCGACCGGCTGGTCGTGGTCGGGCCCGCGGACGAGGGCGCGAGCGGGCCGCACCCGGAGGGCGCCACGGGGTCCTTCCACGGCTTCGGCGTCGATGTCGCCGTACGCCTGGGCGCGGCCGGCGCCACGACGCAGTCCGGGCGCCCCCTCCCGGTGTCGCTCGCCGTCGCCGCCTGGCTGCTCGACCGGGTGCGCTGGGCCGGCGTTCCTGTGGAGGGCGTCGGCATCGAGGAGCGGCTCGCCGCCGAGCGCTGTGCGGAGGCCGGCCGGGAGCTCGCCGCAGGACAGGACCGGATCGCGCTGCTCGTCATGGGCGACGGCAGCGCCTGCCGCACCCTGAAGGCGCCCGGCTATCTGGACCCCCGCGCCGCGGCCTTCGACGCGGAGGCGGCCCGCGCGCTGGGCACGGCGGACGTGCCGGCGCTCAAGGCCCTGGACGCGTCATTGGCGTACGAACTGAAAGCGGCGGGCCGCGCACCCTGGCAGGTGCTCGCGGGGGCCGCCGATGGCGCGGATCTGGCCGGGCAACTGCTCTACGAGGACGCCCCGTACGGCGTCGGCTACTTTGTCGCCGCCTGGTCCTGAAACCACGCACACGCAACACGAGCGGCGGACGGCCGCGGAGTCACTCTCCGCGGCCGTCCGCCGTTGCTACCGCACTGCTCAAGCGCTGTCAGCGCATCGCCGCCTCAGGGTGCGGGCGGTGGTGTGGTGCCCTCGTCCTTCCGGCCGGTGCCGTCGTCGTCCTTGTGGGCGAGACGGTCCAGGGCGTCCTTGGCCTTGCCGGTGCCAGACTCGATCTTGTCGCTGTACTTGCCCTTGGTCCGTTCATCGACCTTCCGCGCGGCCTTGTCCAGACCGTCCCCGATTTTGTCGATCTTGTCCCCGTGCTGCTGCGCGTAGCCGGAGACCTTGTCGGAGACCTTCTCCTTGGCGGGGGCGAACTTGGCCTTCAGCGTGTCCATGATGCCCATGGGTCACCTTCACTCGTGGGGATCTATTTCCGGGCGCCGTCGCCAGCCTCGTTGTCCGCGGCCTCCTCGGCGGACTGCTGCTTGGGGATGTCCACACTCTCCGCGGCGGGAGCCTCCGCCGCGTCGGGCTCGGCCCCGGCCGAGGGACCGTCCTCGGATTCGGCCGTCGGAGTGCCGACCGGGCTCTCCTCGGTTGACGCCTCGGCAGTTTCCTTACCCTTACGGCGAAACCTTGCAAAAACGCCCATATCTACTCCATAGCCTACTCGTGCGGGCGAAATTCCGCGTCGCCCGGAGCGTCCCATTGCGCCGCTCGGGGGTGCCGGTCCAGAAACCGGCGGCCGGAACCTCGCAACAGGCAACGACCCCGCTGGTGTGCCGTCACGTAACTCGTTCGGGGACGGCCCGCGAGGTTTGCGAGACTGGGGCGGTGAGAAGTGCAGCTCCCGCACCGCGGGTCATCGCCGTCGTCGGTCCCACAGCGGCCGGAAAGTCCGATCTGGGCGTTCATCTGGCCCAGCAGCTCGGCGGCGAGGTCGTCAACGCCGACTCGATGCAGCTGTACCGGGGGATGGACATCGGCACCGCCAAGCTGACGCCCGAGGAGCGCGGCGGCATCCCGCACCACCTCCTCGACATCTGGGACGTCAGGGAGGCGGCCAGCGTCGCCGAGTACCAGAAG
The DNA here is from genome assembly GCF_040300305.1 of Streptomyces sp. NPDC000410. Lineage (NCBI taxonomy): Bacteria > Bacillati > Actinomycetota > Actinomycetes > Kitasatosporales > Streptomycetaceae > Streptomyces > Streptomyces sp. NPDC000410. The sequence goes on along the minus strand of NZ_JBEPDM010000014.1, from coordinate 97,039 downwards.
CTGGCCCGCGCGGAGATCGACCGGCTGCTCGCCGAGGGGCGTACGCCCGTCCTCGTGGGCGGCTCCGGGCTGTACGTACGCGGGGCGATCGACGTCCTGGAGTTCCCCGGCACCGATCCCGCCGTACGGGCCCGGCTGGAGGCCGAGCTGGAGGAGGGCGGCTCCGGCGCCCTGCACGCCCGGCTGGCCGCCGCCGACCCGGACGCCGCCCAGGTCATCCTGCCCAGCAACGGCCGGCGCATCGTGCGCGCTCTCGAGGTCATCGAGATCACCGGCAAGCCCTTCACCGCCAACCTCCCGGGTCACGACTCCGTGTACGACACGGTCCAGATCGGCGTGGATGTCGAGCGCCCGGAACTCGACGAGCGCATCGCCCTGCGCGTGGACCGCATGTGGGAGGCGGGGCTCGTCGACGAGGTGCGCGAACTGGAAGCGCGGGGGCTGCGCGAGGGGCGCACGGCATCCCGGGCCCTCGGGTACCAGCAGGTGCTCGCGGCGCTGGCCGGGGAGTGCACCGAGGACGAGGCGCGCGCCGAGACCGTACGCGCCACCAAACGCTTCGCGCGCCGTCAGGACTCATGGTTCCGCCGCGACCCCCGTGTCCACTGGCTGAGCGGGGCCGCCGCCGACCGCGCGGAACTCCCGCACCGTGCCCTGGCGTTGGTCGAACGACCGGTTACAGCCTGATCACGTGATGGCATCGGGACGCTCCGGCCGTCATTCCGGTGCCCGGGGGCGTGCCATCATCGAGCATCGATCGACAGTTGAGTCCGAGTTGGGAGGGCGCGTGGCGATGGAGGCCGGCCCTCGCGAAAGAGATCAGGAAGCGAGTGAGGACGCGACGCGTCTGAGCCCCGACGGACCTGACGACACCCAGGACGTGCCCCCGGACGACGCGGGGGCGGGGGTGGGCGCCGAGGTCGAGGTGGAGCTGCGCCCGCAGCGCCGGCTGCGGATCTGGCAGCTCGCACCCATCGTGATGCTCGCCGCGGTCGGCTCGCTCATGTTCGCGTTCCCCCTCGCCTTCGGCTCGGGGGACGGCGGAGCCGTCGTCGCGATGCTCGGACTGCTGATCAGCAGCTGCGCCGCGGGCTGGGGCATGATGGCCGCCCGCAAGGTCGGACACACCTGGCCCGGCCTGCCGAAACGGGGATCGGGTGATCGCCCCGACTGGCGGGTGATCGCCCTGTACGTCGTCGTCGTGGCCGCACTGGTCGCGCTCGCGGTGTGGCGCGTCGCCCGCCTCCGCTGACGGCGACCGCCGTGCGGCCGCCGGTCCGGTGGGACGGCCCGCCGGGCTCCTCTCGTACGCGCTGTCGTACCCGGCCCGTACGATTGATCTCGTGACCTCAGCGCAGACCTCCCCGAGCACGTCCTCGTTCGCCTTCCTCAAGGGCCACGGCACCGAGAACGACTTCGTGATCGTCCCCGACCCAGAAGGCGCCCTGGAACTGTCCGCGGACAGCGTCGCCCGGCTCTGCGACCGCCGGGCCGGCATCGGCGGCGACGGGCTGCTGCGCGTCGTGCGCTCCGCCGCGCACCCCGAGGCGCGCTCCATGGCCGACGAGGCCGAGTGGTTCATGGACTACCGCAACGCGGACGGCTCGATCGCGGAGATGTGCGGCAACGGCATCCGGGTCTTCGCCCGCTACCTGGAGCACGCGGGTCATGTCACCGCCGGTGATGTCGCCATCGCCACGCGCTCGGGCGTCAAGCAGGTCCACCTCGCCAAGACCGGCGACGTGACGGTCTCGATGGGCCGCGCCCGGCTCCCCGAGGGCGGGGCCACGGTCACCGTCGACGGCCGCAGCTGGCCCGCCCGCAACGTGAACATGGGCAATCCGCACGCCGTGGCCTTCGTCGAGGACCTGGACCACGCGGGCGATCTGCTGTCCGTCCCGCCGTTCGCCCCCGCCTCGGTCTACCCGGACGGGGTCAACATCGAGTTCGTCGTGGACCGCGGCCCCCGCCATGTGGCGATGCGCGTGCACGAGCGCGGCGCGGCCGAGACCCGCTCCTGCGGTACGGGCGCGTGCGCGGTCGCGGTCGCCACGGCCCGCCGGGACGGCGCCGACCCCGCGGAGAGCGGCGCCCCCGTGACGTACACCGTGGACGTCCTCGGCGGCACGCTGGTGATCACCGAGCACCCGGACGGCGAGATCGAGATGACCGGCCCCGCGGTGATCGTCGCGGAGGGCCGTATCGAGCCCGGCCTGCTCACCGGTTCCACCGGCGACGCCACCGGTGATCAAACGGCTGTCGCATAGAGCTTCGCTCGAATGGGTGATCCGGTTCACGCTCGGCGAGAGCCGGACTCCGGCGCGTGGTGGGCTCGGTAGCATCAAGCACCGGCCGGGAGAGCAAGCCTGCCCTTCCCACCACCGGTCGACGCCGCCGGAGGTGCCCCATGAGTGCAGAGGCCACCAACCCTGGGAGCGCGGAGGTCACCAACCCCGGTGCCCCCAGCCGCCGCCGCGGCCGCCCCAGGATCGACCTCCGACGGCTGGGCCGGGCCGCGCTCCTTGGTTCCGCCGCCAGGGACCGGTTGCCCGACGCGATCGGCCACGTGGCGGACGCGCACCGAGCCCATCACCCCGACGCCGATCTCGCCATCCTGCACCGGGCGTACGTCCTGGCCGAGTCCTCGCACCGAGGCCAGTTCCGCAAGAGCGGCGAGCCGTACATCACCCATCCCCTCGCCGTGACCCTGATCCTCGCCGAACTCGGCGCGGAGACCACCACCTTGACCGCCGCCCTCCTCCACGACACCGTCGAGGACACCGAGGTGACGCTCGATCAGGTGAGAGCCGCGTTCGGCGACGAGGTCTGCTACCTCGTCGACGGCGTCACCAAACTCGAAAAGGTCGACTACGGTGCGGCGGCCGAGCCCGAGACCTTCCGCAAGATGCTCGTCGCCACCGGCAGCGACGTACGGGTCATGTCGATCAAGCTCGCCGACCGGTTGCACAACATGCGCACGCTCGGTGTCATGCGTCCCGAGAAGCAGGCCCGTATCGCCAAGGTGACCAGGGACGTTCTGATTCCGCTCGCCGAACGGCTCGGTGTCCAGGCGCTGAAGACCGAGCTGGAGGACCTCGTCTTCGCGATCCTCCACCCCGAGGAGTACGAACGCACCCGCGCGCTGATCGCGGACAACGCCGACGCGGCGGACGCGCTCGCGGCCATCGCCGAGCAGGTGCTGACCGTGCTCCGGGAAGCGGGCATCCAGGCGGAAGTGCTCATCCGGCCACGCCACTTCGTCTCCGTCCACCGCGTCCGGCTCAAGCGCGGCGAGCTGCGCGGCACCGACTTCGGAAGACTCCTCGTGCTCGTGGGAGAGGACGCCGACTGCTACGCGGTCCTCGGTGAACTGCACACCTGTTTCACCCCGTTGATCTCCGAATTCAAGGACTTCATCGCCGCGCCCAAGTTCAACCTCTACCAGTCGCTGCACACGGCGGTCGCAGGGACGGACGGCGCGGTGGCCGAAGTCCTCATCCGCACCCACCAGATGCACAAGGTCGCCGAGGCGGGCGTCATCGCCCTCGGCAATCCGTACACGGCATCCGACGGCCCCGAGACGGAGGCGGCACCGACCGCACAGACCGACCAGCCCGACGGCGAGCGCGCCGACCCGACCCGGCCCGGCTGGCTCTCGCGCCTGCTGGAGTGGCAGGAGTCAGCTCCCGACCCCGACACCTTCTGGACCTCGCTGCGCGCCGAACTCGCCGAGGACCGGGAGATCACGGTGTTCCGCGCCGACGGCGGCACGCTCGGCCTTCCGGCCGGAGCGAGCTGTGTGGACGCCGCGTACGCACAGTACGGAGAGGAAGCGCACGCCTGCATCGGCGCCCGCGTCAACGGCCGCCTCGCCACGCTCAGCACCCAGCTCAGCGACGGTGACACGGTGCAGCTCCTGCTCGCCGAGGACTCCGTTTCCGGGCCCTCGCCCGACTGGCTGGGGCACGCTCGTACCCCCGCCGCCCGCATCGCCATCACCGCCTGGCTCAGCAGGCATCCGGAGGGCGCGATCGCCGTCGGCGGAGCGGGGACCACCGTGCCCCGCGCGCCCGCCGCGCCCGCGGCCGGCCGCCGCGCCGCCGCGGGCGCCGTCACCGACCTGCCGGAGGCGACCGTACGGCTGGCCGGATGCTGCACCCCCGTACCGCCCGACGCGGTGACCGGCTTCGCGGTGCGCGGCGGGGCCGTCACCGTCCACCGCGCGGAGTGTCCCGCCGTGAGCCGGATGCGGGCCCTGGGGCGGGCCCCGGTCGGGGTCCGCTGGGGCGATGCGGCCGAATGCCGGGTGACGCTCGTTGCCGAATCGTTCGGGCGGCCGAGGCTGCTCGCGGACCTCACCGAGGTCATCGCGACGGCGGGTGCGGCGATTGTCGCGGCCACCATCGAACCGCCGAGCGAGCAGCGCGTTCGGCACACGTACACGCTCCAGCTCCCGGACGCCGCCGGGCTGCCCGCGCTGATGCGCGCGATGCGCGATGTCGCCGGGGTGTACGACGTCAGCCGCGCCCAGCACCCGGCCGCCACTCCCTGAGGGGCGTCTTCGGAGTCCCTGCCGCCCTTCGAAGACGCTCCCCAGTGCCTCGGAGTCCCCGTTCGGGTGGGTGCGGAGCGCGTCGTCGCGGTTCACGATCACCGCGCTGGTAGCCGTGGTGCATGCCGCTCACCTCACGACGCACTTCCCGGCTCTCGTCCCGGCTCTCCTCCCGGCGCCTGCGGGCCGCTCTGCTCGCCGCCGCATCGGCAGGCATGCTCGCCGCTGCCACCGTGCCCGCGCCCGTGCCACTCGGCATCGGCGATCCGCTCTTCCCACATCTGGGCAACCCCGGGTACGACGTCCTCACGTACGACATCGCCTTCACCTACGGGGGATCCAACAGCAAGCCCCTGGAAGCCGTCACGAAGATCGACGCGCGGGCCACCCAGAGCCTGGAGCGGATCAATCTCGACTTCACCCACGGCAGCGTCCGGTCGGTCGAAGTGAACGGCCGCAGCGCCGATTTCACGACCGCCGAAGAGGACCTGGTGATCACCCCGCAGGCGGCTGTCGCCGAGGGCATGCCGCTGACGATCACCGTCAGCCACACCAGCGACCCGAACAGCAGCGTCCCCGGTGGCTGGGTACGTACCGCCGACGGGCTCGCGATGGCGAACCAGGCCGACGCGGCCCACCGCGTCTTCCCCTGCAACGACCACCCGGCCGACAAGGCGTACTTCACGTTCCGGATCACCGCGCCGGCCGAGCTGACAGCCGTCGCCAACGGCCTCCCCGTGGCGAAGGCCGGAGCCGGTGCGACCACCACCTGGACGTACCGCACCCGGCACCCGATGGCGACCGAGCTGGCGCAGGTCTCCATCGGCAAGTCGTCCATCGTCCACCGCGAGGGCCCGCACGGACTGCCTGTACGGGACGTCGTGCCCACGGCCGACCGCGAGCGCCTCGAACCCTGGCTCAAGAAGACCCCGGGGCAGATCGAATGGATGGAGAGCAAGATCGGGCGCTACCCGTTCGAGACGTACGGGGTGCTGGTCGCCTCCGCCACGACCGGATTCGAGCTGGAGACCCAGACGCTCTCTCTCTTCGAGAGAGAGCTGTTCACCCGTCCCGAGTTCCCGCAGTGGTACGTCGACTCGATCATGGTGCACGAGCTGGCCCACCAGTGGTTCGGCAACAGCGTCTCGCCGCGTGGCTGGTCGGACCTCTGGCTCAATGAGGGCCACGCCACCTGGTACGAGGCGCTGTACGCCGAGGAGCACGCCGCGAAGTCCCTGGAAACGCGCATGCGTGACGCGTACACGAAGTCCGACGGCTGGCGTGCGGCGGGCGGCCCGCCCGCGGCCCCCAGGCCGGCGGCCCCGGGACAGCAGCTCGGACTCTTCCGGCCGGTGGTCTACGACGGCAGCGCGCTGGTGCTCTACGCGCTTCGGCAGGAGATCGGCAACGAGGCGTTCGACCTGCTGGAACGGCTGTGGGTGGCCGAACACAAGGACGGCACGGCGACGACCGCGGACTTCACCGAGCTCGCCTCACAGGTCTCCGGGCGTGATCTCTCCGGCTTCTTCCAGGAGTGGCTGTACGGGGAGAAGACGCCGAAGATGCCCGGTCACGCGGACTGGCGCAGCGCGGCGCCGACGGCGACGCCCAAGGCGAAGCCGTAGAGCGAGGGCGTAAATCGGGGTGACGGCCCCGGAGACACCGTGGGACCATCGAAGGGCCGGTGAACGCCGCCGGTCCGGAACCCTTCGGGAATCTTCCGGGGCCGTCACACGTTGTGACCGGCGTATCGTACGTTCCGTACGGACTTCCCTCACCGATCGACGTAAGGATCCAATGACCTCCTCTTCATCCCCTTCCAAGGACGCGCAGAGCTTCGCGGACACCACCCGCACCGAGAGCCTTCGGGCCGATGCCCTGATGGAAGAGGACGTCGCCTGGAGCTACGAGATCGACGGAGAGCGGGACGGCGATCAGCTCGACCGCTCCGAGCGTGCCGCGTTGCGGCGTGTGGCGGGCCTCTCCACCGAGCTCGAGGACGTCACCGAGGTCGAGTACCGGCAGCTGCGCCTGGAGCGCGTCGTGCTCGTCGGTGTCTGGACCTCGGGGACCGCCCAGGACGCGGAGAACTCCCTCGCGGAGCTGGCCGCGCTCGCCGAGACGGCGGGTGCGCTCGTGCTCGACGGCGTCATCCAGCGCCGTGACAAGCCGGACCCGGCCACGTACATCGGCTCGGGCAAGGCGAGCGAGCTGCGTGACATCGTGCTCGAATCCGGAGCCGACACCGTCGTCTGCGACGGTGAGCTGAGCCCGGGCCAGCTGATCCACCTCGAGGACGTCGTCAAGGTCAAGGTGATCGACCGGACCGCCCTGATCCTCGACATTTTCGCGCAGCACGCCAAGTCCCGCGAGGGCAAGGCGCAGGTGGCGCTGGCACAGATGCAGTACATGCTGCCCCGGCTGCGGGGCTGGGGTCAGTCGCTGTCCCGGCAGATGGGCGGCGGCAAGGGCGGCGGTCTCGCCACCCGAGGCCCCGGTGAGACCAAGATCGAGACGGACCGGCGCCGGATCCGCGAGAAGATGGCGAAGATGCGCCGGGAGATCGCGGAGATGAAGACGGGCCGCGAGATCAAGCGCCACGAGCGCCGACGGAACAGGATCCCGTCGGTCGCGATCGCCGGCTACACCAACGCGGGCAAGTCCTCGCTGCTCAACCGCCTCACCGGCGCCGGTGTCCTGGTGGAGAACGCACTGTTCGCGACCCTCGACCCGACCGTGCGCCGGGCCGAGACCCCGAGCGGCAGGCTCTACACGCTGGCGGACACCGTCGGATTCGTCCGGCATCTGCCGCACCACCTGGTCGAGGCGTTCCGTTCCACCATGGAGGAGGTCGGCGAGTCCGACCTGATCCTGCATGTGGTGGACGGTTCGCACCCGGCTCCGGAGGAGCAGCTCGCCGCCGTGCGCGAGGTGATCCGCGAGGTCGGCGCGGTGGACGTGCCCGAGGTCGTGGTGATCAACAAGGCGGATGCGGCCGATCCGCTCGTGCTGCAGCGCCTGCTGCGGATCGAGCGGCACGCGATCGCGGTGTCGGCCCGTACGGGCAAGGGCATCAATGAGCTGGTCGCGCTGATCGACGCCGAACTGCCGCGGCCCGAGGTCGAGATCGAAGCTCTCGTGCCGTACACCCTGGGAGCACTGGTCTCCCGGGTGCACGCCGACGGCGAGGTGCTCTCCGAGGAGCACACCTCCGAGGGCACGCTGCTCAAGGCACGCGTCCATGAGGAACTGGCCGCGGCCCTCGAGCCGTACGTCCCGGTGACCCGCTGACCCTCGCGCGGATCGCGCGCTGAACGGCGAAGGCCCGCCCCCTCCGGCTTCTGGCGGAGGGGGCGGGCCTTCGGTCGTTCGTGGAGACGACCCGGGCGCCGGGGCCTACTGGCCCGCGAACTTCTCGGTCATCATGGTGTAGATCTGCTCGGCGCCCTCACCGAGGCGCGGTCCGGCCAGCCAGCCTGCCGTGACCGGGCCGATGGAGGTGTTGGAGACCAGCGCCAGCTTGCCGTTCGGCTGCTGGGTGAACCAGCCGCCACCCGAGGAGCCACCAGTCATGGTGCAGCCGATGCGCCACATCGTCGGGGTGGCGGGGCTGATGGACAGCCGGCCCGGACGGTCGACGCACTTGTGCATGATCAAGCCGTCGTACGGCGCTGCCGCCGGGTAGCCCCAGGCGCCCATCACGCCGATGTCCTTCGCCTCGGGCGCGTCGAAGTTGATGTCGAGGGCGACGCCCACGGTCTCTTCGAGGGACTTGCTGCCCTGCTGCGGCTTCACGTGCATGAGGGCGTAGTCGTACGGAGCACCCTCTCCACCGGTCGGCCCGCCCTGGGAGATCCACTCACCCGAGGTCGAAACCCAGTCCGCCCAGTAGGAGCCGTACGGGGCGATCTCCTGCGGCTGCGCGTTCTCCAGCTGCGCCGGGGACTTGCCGAGGTCGTTGTAGGCGGGGACGAAGATGATGTTGCGGTACCAGCCGCCTTCCTTGCCGGCGTGCACGCAGTGGCCCGCGGTCCACACCATGTTGGACTTGCCCGGGTTCTTCGGGTCCTTGACCACGGTCGCCGAGCAGACCATGGAGCCCTCGGGCGCATCGAAGAACACCTTGCCGACCGGCGCCGCGTTCTCGTGGTACGGCTTCTTCTCCGGCTCGGCCTGGACGGGCGCCGGCTCCGGGTCCGTGACGCCCTGGTCGCCCGAGAAGTCTCCGGCGGCCATGGTCTTCTGCGGAGACTTGGCCTCCTTCATCCGCTCCGGCTTCCACAGGCCGTCGATCACCGGGTTGACGAAGTCCTTGGCCTCACGCAGCCACTTGTCCTTCTCCCAGTTCTTCCACTCGCCGTTCTTCCACTTCTCCGGGTCGACGCCGTGCTCCTTGAGCTTGTCGGCCAGGTCGGCGGGGATCTCGGCGTTACCGCCGTTGCCCCCGGCGGGCGTGGAGGCGGCGGGTTTGCCGGACGCGTCGTTCTCCGTCGGGCCGCAGGCCGTGGCCGTCAGTGAGAGCGCCGCGGCGAGGCCGACGGCGGCCAGCAGCGGACGAATGGATCGCATGGAAACGATTCCCCCTGTGTATTGCGTCAGTGCGCGTATTGCCATGAACGTGTCACATGTTTGGGCGAGCCCAGACATACGAAAGGGGCGGTCCGCCGTGGGACCGCCCAGAGTGCGCCCCCTACTCTATGCCGCTGTCGCCACGGGGAGTCGCGATCGCCCGGGACCTGCACGGAGTCTCCACGCCCCTGACGGGGGAGCTGCACGGCAAGAAGCGTATGGGGCCCTCGGATGTGCTCCGAAGGCCCCATACGTCGAGTGCTACCTACTCCGTGTCAGCGGCGATGTCCTACCGGCCCGCGAACTTCTTGCTGACCGCGTCGAAGACGCCCTTGGCCTCCACTCCCAGGCGCGGTCCGGCCAGCCACCCGGCCGTCACGGGGCCGATGGAGGTGTTCGACACCAGCGCGGGCTTGCCGTCCTGACCGGCCGCGACCCAGCCGCCGCCGGACGAACCACCGGTCATCGTGCAGCCGATCCGGTACATCGTCGGCTCGTTCGCCTTGATGGACAGTCGGCCCGGCTTGTCCTCGCACTGGAACAGCTTCTGGCCGTCGTACGGCGGGGCCGCCGGGTAGCCGGTCGCCGTCATGCTGCTGATCTTCGGCGCGGCCGGGGCGTTGAACTCCACCGGAAGCGCGGAACCGACCGTCTCCTCGAGGGACTTGCCGCTGCTGCCCTTCTCCGGGGTCACGTGGAGCACCGCGAAGTCGTACGGCGCGCCCTGGCCGCCCGTCGCAGCGCCCTGGGAGATCCACTGGTCGGAGGTCTGCGCCCAGTCACCCCACCACACGCCGAACGGAGCGATCTGCTCCTTGGGAGTGTTCTCCAACTCGGCCGTGGGCTTGCCGCCGTTGTTGTACGAGGGGACGAAGGCGATGTTGCGGTACCAGCCGCCTTCCTTGCCGGCGTGCACGCAGTGGCCCGCGGTCCACACCATGTTGGACTTGCCCGGGTTCTTCGGGTCCTTGATCACGGTCGCGGAGCAGACCATCGAACCCTCGGGGCCGTCGAAGAAGACCTTCCCGGCCTCGGCGGCGTTGTCGTGGTAGGGAGTGCTGACAGCCTTCGCCTCGACCACCTTGGGAGTGGGGTCGGTGACACCCTCGTCGCCGGAGATGTCCTCCTCCTCGACCGGCTTGTCGGGCTGCTCGGCGTCCCGCATCCGGTCCGGGTCCCAGAGGTCCTCGATGATCGGGTTGACGAAGTCCTTGGCCTCACGGAGCCACTTGTCCTTGTCCCAGTTCTTCCACTCCCCGTTCTTCCACTTCTCCAGGTCGATCCCGTGCTCCTTGAGCCGCTCCTTGAGATCGTCCGGGACCGTGATCTTCCCGTCGGCGGACTGGCTGGCGGCCGGGGCACTGGGCTTGTCGCCCGCGTTGTTCTCGCTGGGGCCGCAAGCCGTGGCGGTGAGAGCGAGAGCCGCGGCGACAGCGGCGGCGGCGAACACCGGAGAGGTTCTGCGACCGCCACTCCTCCCACGGTGTGCGGCGAAGGTCGGGCGATTGAATCGCATGTCGTGATCCCCCTGGGACTTCATAAGTTCTCTACGTACTGAAACGACCGTGCTCGAACGCGCCGAAACTCGCTGAACACGAACTGCTCGTGCACTCCCGGCCGTACTGACCAGTGCAGGAGTGCGGCCCCCCACTATGCCGGTGCCGATGGGGACGGCGTGCGGCAGGTCCGTGGTTCCGCGCCGCAAGGATCTTCCGAATGACCGTGATCTCCCGCTTCCGGCGTCGTTGGTACGTACGGGGGACACAAGGTCAGCGTTCAGCCCCACGGTGCGGGCCTGTTGATTCCGTGCCGATGTGGAACGCAACTGTGACAGCAGGAGGACCCAGAGCCGTGGCCGTGACCGAACCCGCCCCGGTGGCACAACCCGCCGCGTACGAAGGGATCCTGCGGCGCCAGTCGCTGCGTGAGTCGGCGGCGCGGACATACGCGCGCTCGCTGCCCATCGTTCCCGTACGGGCCAGGGGACTGACGATCGAGGGCGCGGACGGCCGCAGGTACCTCGACTGTCTTTCGGGGGCGGGGACCCTGGCGCTCGGCCATAACCACCCCGTTGTGCTGGAAGCGATCAAAAAGGTGCTCGACTCCGGGGCGCCGTTGCACGTCCTCGACCTGGCCACTCCGGTCAAGGACGCCTTCACCACCGAGCTGTTCGCGACCCTGCCGCGTCCGCTCGCCGACAACGCCCGCATCCAGTTCTGCGGACCCGCCGGTACGGATGCGGTCGAAGCGGCGCTCAAGCTCGTCCGCACCGCGACCGGCCGCAACGGACTGCTCACCTTCACCGGGGCCTACCACGGCATGACCGCCGGAGCCCTCGACGCCTCGGGCGGCGCCACCGACGTCCGCGTGACCCGGCTGCCCTACCCGCAGAACTACCGTTGCCCCTTCGGGACCGGCGGGGAGCGCGGCGCCGAACTCGCCGCCCGCTGGACCGAGAACCTGCTCGACGACCCCAAGGGCGGTGTCCCCGCACCGGCCGGGATGATTCTCGAGCCGGTGCAGGGCGAGGGCGGCGTCATCCCCGCGCCCGACGCCTGGATGCGCCGGATGCGTGACATCACCGCGACCCGCTCCATCCCGCTCATCGCCGATGAGGTCCAGACGGGCGTCGGCCGAACCGGCACCTTCTGGGCGGTCGAGCACAGCGGGATCATCCCCGACGTGATGGTTCTGTCGAAGGCCATCGGCGGCTCCCTTCCCCTCGCCGTCATCGTCTACCGGTCGGATCTCGACGCCTGGCAACCCGGCGCCCACGCCGGTACGTTCCGCGGCAACCAGCTCGCCATGGCCGCGGGCGCCGCCACCCTGGCGTACGTCCGCGAGAACCGCCTCGCCGAACGGGCCGCCACCCTCGGCGCCCGCATGCTCGGCCGGCTCCAGGGCCTCGCCGCCACCCACCCCGGCATCGGGGACGTACGAGGCCGGGGTCTCATGATCGGCGTCGAACTCGTCGACCCGGACGCGGTCGACCCACGTGCGGACGCCCCACCGACCGACGCCGCCCTCGCCGCCGCTGTCCAGCAGGAATGCCTGGCCCGCGGACTCATCGTCGAACTCGGCGGGCGCCACTCGGCCGTTGTGCGCCTCCTGCCTCCTCTCACGCTCACCGACGAACAAGCCGTCGCTGTCCTCGACCGCTTCGCCGACGCCCTGGCCGCGGCCGAACGCTCGCCGCACCGCAGGAACGAAACCGGACCGTCTCACTGATCCGGACGACATCACAAGGAAGTCCCCCGTGAACCCCACCTCCGCATCCGACTCTCCCGAGCCCGACGGCGACCCCACCGCCCAGCACAGAGGGCAGAGCGGGAATCGCGGCCCCCTGATGGTCGAGCAGGCGACGGTGCCGCGACAGTTGTCGGGGTCCCCCGGCGAACGGACAGTCCCCGAATCTCCCCGGACTCCCACCCCCGCGACGGTCCCCGCGACGGTCCCCGCGGCGGCCCCCGACCCGCTGGACCACCCCGACCCCCACGTCGCGGCGGACGCAGCGGCAGTGGAGAGCCTGCTGCGCTGCTGGGTACGGGAGAACGACCTCGCGCGGCCGGACGGGCCCACCCTGCGCATCCCGCTCGAAGCCAGTGGCACAGCCCTGCACGTACCGGTCCGGTACTGGTCTGCCGCCGGCTGGCACCGCTTCGGTTCGCCCGCGCTGGAGGGCGGCCCTCGCGATGCCCCGACGGCCGATGCCGTCACCGTCGCCGCTCTCCTCACCCGCGAGGGCCGACAGGCACAGCCTGCCGAAGGTGCCGACCTGGTCGGCAGGGTCGCCGACTCGACCCGGCGCACAGCCGACTTCATCGCCGACCGACGCCGATACCCCGCACCCCACCCCGACGCCGACCTGTTCCTCACGGCCGAGCAGTCACTGATCCTCGGCCACCCGCTCCACCCCACACCCAAGAGCCGCGAGGGGCTCTCCGAGGCCGAGGTCCGTCTCTTCTCGCCCGAGTTGTACGGCTCCTTCCCGCTCCACTGGGTGGCCGTCGACCGCTCCGTCCTGGCCACCGAATCGGCCTGGACGGAGAACGGCCGTATCCTCCCCGCCGAACAGCTCACCGCACGCCTTGCCGGGGATATCCAACTCCCCTCCGGCACCGTGCCCTTGCCGCTCCATCCCTGGCAGGCCCGCGAACTGGCCCACCGCCCCGCCGTGGCAGCCCTCCTAGACGCCGGCCTCCTCCACGATCTCGGTCAGGCCGGCGAGCCCTGGCATCCCACCTCGTCGGTCCGCACCGTCCACCGGCCCGGCGCTCCCGCCATGCTCAAGCTCTCTCTCGGCGTACGCATCACCAACTCCCGTCGGGAAAACCTCCGCAAGGAACTCCACCGCGGCGTGGAGGTCCACCGCCTGCTCCGCAGCGGCCTGGCCCAGGAATGGCGGGCCGTCCACCCCGGCTTCGACATCGTCCGCGACCCCGCCTGGCTCGCCGTCGACACCCCCGACGGTCTGCCCGTGCCAGGACTCGACGTCATGCTGCGCCACAACCCGTTCGGCATCAGCGACGACGCTGTCTGCATCGCCGGCCTCACCGCCCCCCGGCCCTGGCCAGGCCGAGCCCGGATGCACTCACGTCTCGCCGACCTCGTGAGCCGGCTCGCGACCCGCACGGGACGGCCCGTCGGAGCCGTCGCCGCCGAGTGGTTCCTGCGCTACCTCGACCACGTCGTGCGCCCGGTGCTCTGGCTCGACGGCACAGCGGGAGTCGCCCTCGAAGCCCACCAGCAGAACACACTGGTAATCCTCGACCCCGAAGGCTGGCCGGTCGGCGGACGCTACCGCGACAACCAGGGCTACTACTTCCGCGAGTCCCACCGCGCCGCGCTCAAGCGCAGACTCCCCGGCATCGGCGGTTCCAGCGACACCTTCGTGCCCGACACCGTCACCGACGAACGCTTCGCCTACTACCTCGGTATCAACAACGTCCTCGGCCTGATCGGCGCCTTCGGTTCGCAGCGCCTCGCCGACGAGCGTGTCCTCATCGCAGCCTTCCGTCAGTTCCTCACCTCGGCCACAGCCCTGGGCTCGCCTCTCGCCACGCAGCTCCTGGAGACCCCCACCCTGCGATGCAAGGCCAACCTGCTCACCCGACTCCACGGCCTCGATGAACTCGTCGGCCCCGTGGACACCCAATCCGTCTACGTCACCATCACCAACCCCCTCCATTCCTGAAGGACATCAGCCCTTCCGACCTGCCGAGAGGAGAGCGCCACCCATGCCCCCCACCGACGCGGACACCGACTCCACCCCCTGTCCCGGCGAGGGCGTCGAGGACACCTTGGACCTGCGGCTGCCCGACGAACTCCTCACGCTGTTCGGACGGGACCAACCGGCCGGGGCCGCCTCTTCCTCCTCCCCCCGGTCCCTCACCGCGCCGCGCGACGGGGGCCCGGCCGGCGATGACCTCCTGGACACTCTCGCCGACTGGAGTGCGGCCACCACCCCCGTCGGTTCCTTCCAGCTCGTCCCTGTCCGTATCGAACGCGATCTGGGGCGCATCGCCCGCTGGATGAACGATCCCGCCGTCGCCGCCTTCTGGGAACTGTCCGGCCCGGAGTCGGTCACCGCCGCCCATCTGCGCACCCAGCTGGACGGTGACGGCCGTAGCATCCCGTGCCTCGGCGTCCTCGACGGCACCCCCATGAGCTACTTCGAGATCTACCGCGCCGACCTCGACCCCCTCGCTCGCCACTACCCGGCCCGCCCCCACGACACCGGCATTCACCTCCTCATCGGAGGCGTCGCCGACCGCGGGCGCGGCCTCGGCACCGTACTGATGCGAGCCGTCGCCGACCTCGTGCTCGACAACCGTCCACGCTCGGCTCGCGTCGTCGCCGAACCCGACCTACGCAACACCCCTTCCGTGTCCGCCTTTCTGAGCGCCGGATTCCGCTTCTCGGCGGAAGTCGACCTCCCCGACAAGAGGGCCGCGCTCATGGTCCGCGACCGCGCCCTGCGGAGTCTGCTGTGAACGACCCTCTGACTTACATACACCGCTCGTCCCGCATCGGTTCCACTCGAGGAGTCCCCGTGCCGAAGTCCCCCGCCGTCCCTGACTCCGACGAGGCGCCCGCCCTGCTCGCCCCCGCCGAGCTGAACCCGGAATCATGGCTGCGGGCAGCCCGCCGTCTCCTCGCCAAGATGGTCGGCGAATTCGCGTACGAGGAACTCATCGAGCCGCTCCCGCAGGGCGCCGACGACCACTACACACTCCCGCTCGACGACGGCGAGACCCTCACCTTCCGCGCCCGGCGCGGCGCGTACGGCAGCTGGCGCGTCGCGCCCGACTCGCTCAGCAGCGCAGGCAAGCCCTTCGGCGACCCGCTGCAATTCCTCGTCCGGGCCCGCCGCACGCTCGACATCGACGGCGCCACCCTCGGCCATCTCATCCGTGAACTGAACACGACACTCGCCGCGGACTGCAGGCTCGACCACACCGCGCTCCCCGCCGCCCGGCTGGCCGACCTCGATTACGCCGCACTCGAAGGACACCAGACGGGCCACCCCTGGCTCGTCCTCAACAAGGGCCGTATCGGCTTCTCCGCCCGCGACGCCGCCCGATGGGCCCCGGAGGCCCGCGTTCCGGCACGCCTTCCCTGGATCGCGGTCAGCACCAGCTGCGCCTCGTACCGCGGAGTGCCGGGGCTCGCCACGCCCGACCGCCTCTATGCCAGGGAACTCGATCCCGCCGTTCGTGACGGATTCGCCGCCGAACTCCGCTCCCGGGGCCTCGACCCCGACAGCTATCTCTTTCTGCCGGTGCACCCATGGCAGTGGGACCAGGTGCTGCTTCCCCTCTTCGCGGGCTCCGTCGCGCGAGGCGAGATCGTCCCGCTGACCACGGACGGCGATCTGCGTCTGGCGCAGCAGTCCGTCCGCACCTTCCTCAATACGGACCGGCCCGACCGCCACACGGTCAAGCTCCCGCTCTCCGTGCTCAACACCCTCGTCTGGCGCGGTCTGCCCACCGAACGCACCCTCGCGGCACCGGCCGTCACCACCTGGGTGCACGCGCTGCGCGACGCCGATCCGTTCCTGCGGGACGACTGCGGTGTCATCCTGCTCGGCGAGGTCGCGTCCGTCACCGTCGAGCACCCGCACTACGACCGTCTTCCCGAGGTCCCGTACCAGTACAAGGAGCTCCTCGGGGCGATCTGGCGGGAACCTCTGCGCCTGCCACCCGGCGAGCGGGCGCGTACGCTCGCCTCGCTCCTGCACACCGACCCGAGCGGGCGTGCCTTCACCGCCGAGCTGGTCGAACGCTCCGGACTCGCCCCCGCCGCATGGCTCCGGCACCTCTTCGCCGCGATGCTGCCGCCGCTGCTCCACTTCCTCTACCGCTACGGCACCGTGTTCTCCCCCCACGGGGAAAACGCCATCGTCGTCTTCGACGACCACGACGTTCCGGTACGGCTCGCGATCAAGGACTTCGTCGACGACGTGAACGTGAGTGCTCAGCCGCTGCCGGAGCACGAGTCGATGCCCGACGACGTCCGGGCGGTCCTGCTGACCGAGGAGCCCACTTTCCTCACCCAGTTCATCCACGCCGGACTCTTCGTCGGAGTCTTCCGGTTCCTCGCCCCCCTCTGCGAGGACCACCTGGGAGTGCCGGAGAGCGACTTCTGGTCCCTCGTGCGGGCGGAAATCCTCCGTCACCAGGCCCGCTTCCCCGAGCTCAAGGACCGTTACGAGATGTTCGACCTGCTCACTCCCCGTATCGAACGTCTCTGCCTCAACCGCAACCGACTGCACCTCGACGGCTACCGAGACCGGCCGCAGCGCCCGCACGCCGCGGTACACGGCACGGTCGCCAACCCCCTCGGCGTGGGCTGAAGGCCATGCGGGTACCGGTGTGTGATCGTGCTGTCAGTGGCGCACCGTAGGCTGGACGGCCTATGACGAAGCCATCCCTCCCCGAGCTCCTCCACGCCGCCGTCGCAGCCGTCGGCGGGATGGAGCGGCCAGGCCAGGTCACCATGGCCGAGTCCGTGGCCGCAGCCATTGACGACGGGTCCCATCTGCTCATCCAGGCCGGCACGGGCACCGGAAAGTCCCTCGGCTATCTGGTGCCGGCCCTGGCCCACGGGGAGCGTGTCGTCGTGGCCACCGCGACACTGGCGCTGCAGCGCCAGCTCGTGGAGCGCGACCTGCCGAGGACCGTGGACGCGCTGCATCCGCTGCTGCGCCGCCGTCCCGAGTTCGCCATGCTCAAGGGCCGGTCGAACTATCTCTGCCTGCACCGCCTCCATGAGGGCGTCCCGCAGGAGGAGGAGGACGGGCTTTTCGACCCCTTCGAGTCCGCCACGCCCACCAGCAAGCTCGGCAAGGATCTGCTGCGCATGCGTGACTGGGCGGACGAGACGGAGACTGGCGATCGTGACGATCTCACCCCGGGCGTCTCCGACCGGGCGTGGTCACAGGTCTCCGTGTCCTCCCGCGAGTGTCTGGGCGCCAGCAAGTGCGCCTACGGGGCCGAGTGCTTCGCCGAGATGGCCAGGGAGCGCGCCAAGCTCTCCGACGTGGTGGTGACGAACCACGCCCTCCTGGCCATCGACGCGATCGAGGGCGCGCCGGTGCTGCCGCAGCACGAGGTGCTGATCGTCGACGAGGCCCATGAGCTGGTCTCCCGGGTGACCGGTGTCGCGACCGGGGAACTGACCCCGGGGCAGGTCAACCGGGCCGTGCGCCGTGCCGCGAAGCTGGTCAACGAGAAGGCCGCCGATCAGCTCCAGACCGCCGCCGAGACCTTCGAGCGGCTGATGGAGCTCGCGCTCCCGGGTCGTATCGAGGAGATCCCGGAGGACCTCGCATACGCGCTGATGGCGCTGCGCGACGCGGCTCGTACGGTCATCTCGGCGCTCGGCTCGACCAGGGACAAGTCCGTCCAGGACGAGGACGCCGTGCGCAAGCAGGCTCTCGCCTCCATCGAGAGCATTCACGACGTGGCCGAGCGCATCACCAATGGCTCCGAGTACGACGTCGTCTGGTACGAGCGGCACGACCGCTTCGGCGCGTCCCTGCGGGTTGCGCCCCTGTCCGTCTCCGGGCTGCTCCGCGAGAAGCTCTTCGCGGACCGGTCGGTGGTCCTGACGTCGGCGACGCTCAGGCTCGGCGGTGACTTCAACGGCGTCGGCGCCTCACTCGGGCTGGCGCCCGAAGGCACCGAGGGCGAGGACGTGCCCGTCTGGAAGGGCGTCGACGTCGGCTCGCCCTTCGACTACCCGAAGCAGGGAATTCTCTACGTCGCCAAGCATCTGGCCCGCCCCGCGCGCGACGGTGACCGCGGCGACATGCTCGACGAGCTCACCGAGCTGATCCAGGCAGCGGGTGGCCGCACGCTCGGCCTGTTCTCCTCGATGCGGGCTGCTCAGCTCGCGGCCGAGGAGCTGCGCTCCCGCATTCCTGAGTTTCCGATCCTGTTGCAGGGCGAAGAGACGCTGGGCGAGCTGATCAAGAATTTCGCGGCCGATCCGAAGACGTGTCTCTTCGGCACGCTCTCGCTCTGGCAGGGCGTGGATGTCCCGGGCCCCAGCTGTCAGCTGGTCGTCATGGACAAGATCCCCTTCCCTCGCCCCGACGACCCGCTGATGAGCGCGCGCCAGAAGGCGGTCGAGGAGGCCGGAGGCAACGGCTTCATGGCGGTCGCGGCCACGCACGCGGCGCTGCTGATGGCGCAGGGCGCCGGCCGTCTCGTACGGGCCGTAGGGGACCGCGGTGTGGTCGCCGTGCTGGACCAGCGACTGGCCACGGCCCGCTACGGCAGCTATTTGAAGGCGTCACTGCCCGACTTCTGGTACACCACGGACCGTAACCAGGTGCGCCGTTCCCTGGCGGCGATCGACGCCACGGCCAAAAAGGACGACAAGTAGGGCCGACGCGGCCCATACGAGCCGCAACCATCACCCGCACGAGCCGCAACCATCAATTGAGCAACCCCATGGCGCTCAGCCACCTCCGCCTAACCGGCGCCGGTTGAGGTGCAAAGGCAGGGCCCCGGGACCGGCGCAGTGGGTCCCGGGGCCCGGTCAGGGGCGACGAGGTGAACTCACACTCGTCGAAGCACCGCCACCACCTTGCCGAGGATCGTCGCCTCGTCACCGGGGATCGGCTGGTAGGCCGCGTTGTGCGGGAGCAGCCACACGTGGCCGTCCTCGCGCTTGAAGCGCTTGACCGTGGCCTCGCCGTCGAGCATCGCCGCGACGATGTCACCGTTCTCCGCGACGGGCTGGCGGCGGACCGTCACCCAGTCACCGTCGCAGATCGCGGCCTCGATCATGGAGTCACCCACGACCTTCAGCACGAACAGTTCACCGTCGCCGACCAGCTGCCGGGGGAGCGGGAAGACGTCCTCGACCGACTCCTCCGCGAGGATCGGCCCTCCGGCGGCGATCCGCCCGACCAGAGGCACGTACGACGCGGCGGGCTTGCCGGTCGTGTCCGTCGTCTGGGTGGCCGGCTGGTCGGAGCCACGCACCTCGTACGCGCGCGGCCGGTGCGGGTCGCGGCGTAGGAAGCCCTTGCGCTCAAGAGCCATCAGCTGGTGCGCGACCGACGAGGTGCTGGACAGGCCCACGGCCTGACCGATCTCACGCATCGACGGCGGGTATCCGCGCCGCTGCACGGAGTCTCGGATGACCTCGATGACCCTCCGCTGCCGGTCTGTGAGACCCGAGCTGTCCGCGCGGATCCCTGGAGGTCGGCCGGGCAGCGAACGCGTAGGTCGCGAGGGCTCGGCCCCTTCCGGGGTCGTGGCTGCGTCGTTCATGGCATGCACCGGCTCGAATCGATTCTGGGAGCGGTCCTGGGCAGTGATGGTGGCACTGTCTGCGGTGGTGGTCACGTCGGCCCCTCTCGAAATGGTCTCCCTAGCTGGACAACGGTAGTTGCTTTCGAAAGGTTGCGCCAAACACACGTTCGAGTGAAAAATCGCAGATAACCTGACGCATGGATATGACCGGGTGTATACGCGGGGCCGTGCTCGTCGCCAGTCGTTCGGGTTGTCACGGTAACCTTCACGGCCGGGCGTGAGGCCTCAGGGGCCTCTTCCCAGTGTGTCATCCATGCCCCCGGAGGCAGGGGAGCCGCGCGTCTCCCGTACCCTCGTGGCCGACCGGGTCCGCCCGCTCCGCGCGACACGCGCTGGGACGCGAAAGGCGGCTGAACCCCAGATCTAGTGGTTGGATTGGTCCGGCCGCCCAGAAGTTGTGGTCCCCGGTCATCAAGGCTGTGGCTATCGCCTATGCTTGAGCCTGCTTCGAGGGGGGTCTGACCGCCTCTGTCGGGGCTATTCAGTCGTGCTGTGAAGGAGGGTTGGGAGCCATGCACTGCCCCTTCTGCAGGCACCCCGACAGCCGCGTCGTCGACAGCCGGACAACGGACGACGGCACGTCGATCCGGCGCCGCCGCCAGTGCCCCGACTGCTCCCGTCGATTCACGACGGTGGAGACCGCGTCACTGATGGTGATCAAGCGCAGCGGTGTGACCGAACCCTTCAGCCGCACCAAGGTCATCTCCGGAGTGCGGAAGGCGTGCCAGGGGCGGCCGGTCACCGAGGACGCCCTCGCCCAGCTCGGCCAGCGGGTCGAGGAGGCGGTGCGCGCCACCGGCAGCGCCGAGCTGACCACCCACGACGTGGGGCTGGCCATACTCGGCCCGTTGCAGGAGCTCGACCTCGTCGCGTACCTGCGCTTCGCGTCCGTGTACCGAGCGTTCGATTCGCTCGAAGACTTCGAGGCCGCCATCGCGGAGCTCCGCGTGCGGCGGCCACCCGCAGAGGCTTGCGGGCCCGGCGTGACCCCTGAGGTCCCCGTGCCCGCCACCGCCGCCGACTGATCGGCCCGGCCCCCGGCGAGGGGCCTGGTGATCGGCCGCAGTGCGGCAATAGGACCTGTCACGGGCGTTCTGCGCGGCGCCCGGGCATCAGACAAAGACTGTGCCACGGGAAGATCTGGGCACTTTAGGGCGTTTTTGCCCGTATATGGGAGGCGGCATGACAGAGACGACGAGCGGCCCGGCACGAGGCTCCCGCTCCAAGGGATCCAAGGCCGCAGCGGCCCGCCAGGGTCTGCGTATCGAGCGAGTCCACACCACCCCCGGCGTGCATCCGTACGACGAGGTGGTCTGGGAGCGCCGTGACGTCGTCATGACCAACTGGCGCGACGGCTCGGTCAACTTCGAGCAGCGTGGCGTCGAGTTCCCCGACTTCTGGTCGGTGAACGCGGTCAACATCGTCACCAGCAAGTACTTCCGCGGTGCTGTCGGCACCCCGCAGCGGGAGACCGGTCTCAAGCAGCTCATCGACCGGATCGTGAAGACGTACCGCAAGGCCGGTGAGGACTACAACTACTTCGCCTCGCCCGCAGACGCGGAGATCTTCGAGCACGAGCTGGCGTACGCCCTCCTGCACCAGATCTTCAGCTTCAACTCGCCGGTGTGGTTCAACGTCGGCACGCCCCAGCCGCAGCAGGTGTCCGCCTGCTTCATCCTGTCCGTCGACGACTCCATGGAGTCGATCCTCGACTGGTACAAGGAAGAGGGCATGATCTTCAAGGGCGGCTCCGGCGCCGGCCTGAACCTCTCCCGCATCCGCTCCTCCAAGGAGCTGCTCTCCTCCGGCGGCAACGCCTCCGGCCCGGTCTCCTTCATGCGTGGCGCCGACGCCTCCGCAGGAACGATCAAGTCGGGTGGCGCCACGCGCCGCGCCGCGAAGATGGTCATCCTCGACGTCGACCACCCCGACATCGAGGGCTTCATCGAGACCAAGGTCAAGGAGGAGGAGAAGATCCGCGCGCTGCGCGACGCGGGCTTCGACATGGACCTGGGCGGCGACGACATCACGTCCGTCCAGTACCAGAACGCCAACAACTCGGTCCGTGTGAACGACGAGTTCATGAAGGCCGTCGAGGCCGGCGGAAAGTTCGGACTGCGCGCCCGCATGACCGGCGAGGTCATCGAGGAGGTCGACGCCAAGAGCCTCTTCCGCAAGATGGCCGAGGCCGCCTGGGCCTGCGCCGACCCGGGCATCCAGTACGACGACACCATCAACCACTGGCACACCTGCCCCGAGTCCGGCCGGATCAACGGCTCGAACCCGTGCAGCGAGTACATGCACCTGGACAACACCTCGTGCAACCTCGCCTCGCTGAACCTGATGAAGTTCCTCAAGGACGACGGCAAGGGCAGCCAGTCCTTCGACGTCGAGCGCTTCGCCAAGGTCGTCGAGCTGGTGATCACGGCGATGGACATCTCCATCTGCTTCGCCGACTTCCCGACCCAGAAGATCGGTGAGAACACCCGCGCCTTCCGCCAGCTCGGCATCGGTTACGCCAACCTCGGCGCCCTGCTCATGGCCACCGGCCACGCGTACGACTCCGACGGCGGCCGCGCCCTGGCCGGCGCGATCACCTCCCTGATGACGGGTACGTCGTACAAGCGCTCCGCCGAGCTCGCCGCGGTCGTCGGCCCTTACGACGGCTACGCCCGCAACGCCGAGCCGCACCAGCGCGTCATGAAGCAGCACGCCGACGCCAACACCAAGGCCGTCCGCATGGACGACCTGGACACCCCGATCTGGGCCGCCGCCACGGAGGCCTGGCAGGACGTGATCCGCCTCGGCGAGAAGAACGGTTTCCGCAACTCCCAGGCGTCCGTCATCGCCCCGACCGGCACCATCGGTCTCGCGATGTCCTGCGACACCACCGGCCTCGAGCCCGACCTCGCGCTGGTCAAGTTCAAGAAGCTGGTCGGCGGCGGCTCGATGCAGATCGTCAACGGCACGGTCCCGCAGGCGCTGCGCCGCCTCGGCTACCAGCAGGAGCAGATCGAGGCGATCGTCGCCCACATCGGTGAGCACGGGAACGTGATCGGCGCCCCGGGTCTGAAGACCGAGCACTACGAGGTCTTCGACTGCGCCATGGGCGAGCGTTCCATCTCCGCCATGGGCCACGTCCGCATGATGGCCGCCATCCAGCCGTGGATCTCGGGCGCGCTCTCCAAGACGGTCAACATGCCGGAGTCGGCGACCGTCGAAGAGGTCGAGGAGATCTACTTCGAGGCGTGGAAGATGGGCGTCAAGGCGCTCGCGATCTACCGCGACAACTGCAAGGTCGGCCAGCCGCTCTCCGCGAAGAAGAAGGAGACCGAGAAGGCCGAGATCACCGCGAAGTCCGAGGAGACGATCCGGGCAGCGGTCGAGAAGGTCGTCGAGTACCGCCCGGTCCGCAAGCGCCTCCCGAAGGGCCGCCCGGGGATCACCACCTCCTTCACGGTCGGCGGCGCCGAGGGCTACATGACGGCGAACTCCTACCCGGACGACGGTCTCGGCGAGGTCTTCCTGAAGATGTCCAAGCAGGGCTCCACCCTCGCAGGCATGATGGACGCCTTCTCCATCGCCGTCTCGGTCGGTCTGCAGTACGGCGTGCCCCTGGAGACGTACGTCTCGAAGTTCACCAACATGCGCTTCGAGCCGGCCGGTATGACGGATGACCCGGACGTGCGGATGGCCCAGTCGATCGTCGACTACATCTTCCGTCGCCTGGCGCTGGACTTCCTGCCCTTCGAGACCCGCTCGGCGCTCGGCATCCACTCCGCCGAGGAGCGTCAGCGCCACCTGGAGACCGGGTCGTACGAGCCCGCGGACGACGAGGTCGACGTGGAGGGCCTGGCCCAGTCGGCTCCTCGCCAGACGGAGACGCTGAAGGCGGTCGTCGCCCCGAAGGCGGAGATCCCGGCTCCGAAGGAGGCGCACACCTCCGCCGAGCTCGTCGAGATGCAGCTCGGCATCAGCGCGGACGCGCCGCTCTGCTTCTCGTGCGGGACGAAGATGCAGCGGGCCGGCTCCTGCTACATCTGCGAGGGCTGCGGCTCCACCAGCGGCTGCAGCTGAGCCGACGGCGGGCGCGGACGGGTAGTCCGCGAACCCGGCGGACAGTGAAGTGAAGGGCGGGTACCGGCTGTGGGCCGGTACCCGCCATTCGTGTGGTTTGACAGCGAGCAGTGTGCTGAAGGGGCGCTCTCAGAAGGAGGCGGCGCCCATCAGTCCCGCGAACTCCGTCGGATCGGCGGTGAAGCCGCTGACGGACGTACGCAGCCGCCATCCGCCGGTGCCGTCCCGAGTGAACTCCGCGATGGTCGCGGCAGTGGCGCCGGGGACACCCGAGAGATCGTCTTTCGCCAGCTCGACGGGCCCTTCGAGTATCCGGACACCGGTGTTCGTGATGTCGGAGAACGTCTTCTCACCGCTGTGCTGCTGTATGACCACGCCCACGACGACCCGTGCGTACGTGTCGGCCAGCCGGTCGAGTTCCAGAGTCATGACCTCGTCGGAGCCGAAGCCCTGGCCGGTCCGGCTGTCCCTGTTGAGGGTGATCGTGCCGTCGGGCGACCGGCTGCCGAAGTGCACCAGGTAGGCGGGCTTGCCGTGCGGAACGTCTGCCGTGTAGGTCGCGGCGACGATGTCGAGATCGTTGGCCGGTGTACCGATCGGGCTGGGGTCCCACTTGAGCGTCACCTGGACCTTCCGGAGCCCTTTGCTGAGACTGCTCACCCTGCTTCCCTTCCTCGTGGACGGCCGGTGCGGACGTCAACGCCCCTGCGAATGGCCCATGTTGTCACGCGTACGCGTTCGGACCGCGCACAGTTCGGGCCGAGATTGGTCAGTGCGGAATGCGCCGGGGCGACCGCTGTTGAGCGACCTCGTCACGGAAGAGCTCGATGGCGCTGCTGACCTGACGCATCAACTGCGTGTGCTCGATACGATCGAGATACAGGCAACGCTGGGCCAATCCCTCCAGTTCGAAGGCGAAGTAGAACGACATCAATGGATTGATGAACAGTTCACTGCCTCGGGTGCGTGAAGTGAACTGAACGTCTCCGAACGAGCCGCGGACCGCAGCGGCTATGGAGCCGTTGACGATGCTCGGATGGTCGGGATTGTGTGCCTGGGCGTGCGCCACGGCGTCCAGGAACAGGGCACCTTCCCGGGAAGACCGGGACACGGAAAAGCCGCCCAGGTAGGCGCCGTCACGCTCCAGAGCGGCGATGTTCTCCAGGACCAGTCCATGGCTCACCCCGTGGTAGGCGTCCACGCCGAATCCGAGAGAGAGGACCAGCCGTTCGGGTACGTCGATGCCATGGAGGGCCGCGACACTGGTGAGGTCCTCCTCGGGGGTGCCCAGCCCTGATTCGTCGCCCCGCATGAGGATGTCGGTCCCGCCGTCGACCAGGACGACCGCGTCGATCTCGTACCGCTCGATCAGCGCCCGGTAGGCGGCGCGCAGCGGCTGCACGCCCACCCGGGCGAACGCGTGGACCGTGCTGGGGTAGCCGTGCAGCGAGAGCCACTGGGCGAGCGTGCGCTCCGGGAAGTACGTCTGGTGGAGCGCGGTGGAGGGGGTGACGATCGCGACGTCGGGAGCGAGCCAGGAGTCGATCGGCAGCCCTTCGACGGCGCTGAACGAAAGATTGGCCAGATGCACTTGTTTGCCCTGGTGGAGCAAGGAGAGGGCCACAGGCAGCCCGGCGTAGATGTCGAAACCCCCGCCCGCGCCGACGACGAGTATCCGCTCGGCGGAGTCGAGGCGTGCGAAGAGCGGGTTCAGATGGAGCGCGGTCATGGTGATCATTCTGTGCGGGAAGGGTCGCCGGCGGGTATCGCCTTCTTCCGGAGAGTGACCAGGGCCACGTTCCGGGCCGTACGATGGCGCGGTGCTGGTCAAGTGGATTCGCTGCACCGTGGTGGACCGTCGAGGTTTCGAGCGGGGGCAGCGGAAGTGGGCGGGGCTGCTGGGTGAGCCGGGATTCCGGGGGCAGGGCGGAGGGTGGAGCCGGTCGCGGCCGGGCGTCGCGCATGTCTTCTCGTTCTGGGAGACCCGTGCCTTCTACGACTCGTTCATGGCGCGCTCCCACGATCGGCTGGCCACCGCGCAGTCGGGCACGTACAAGGACCTCCAGGTCAAGTTGTTCGACCATCGCTTCGACGTGAAAACGGGCTTCGA
This sequence comes from Streptomyces sp. NPDC000410, assembly GCF_040300305.1. Taxonomy (NCBI): domain Bacteria; kingdom Bacillati; phylum Actinomycetota; class Actinomycetes; order Kitasatosporales; family Streptomycetaceae; genus Streptomyces; species Streptomyces sp. NPDC000410. The sequence continues at coordinate 70,902 of NZ_JBEPDM010000014.1, read as the reverse complement.
GCCGCGTTTCACCGACGCCGACGTGGTGCGCGTAGCGCACTGCAAGGTGCACGAGGACCGGGTCGAGCACTTCTCTCTGATGCAGGAGAAGGTGTGGAATCCGGCCATGGCGGGGTCGCCGGGGATGCTGCGAGGGCTGTTCGGCGAGGCTCCTGGGAGCGAATTCCTGGTGTTGTCGATGTGGCAGTCCGCCGCAGAGCACGGCAAATACCGGGTGGAGCGGGTGGAGCGGCTCTCGCTGCGGGCGCAGACGGACGCCGACGTCGCAGCGCTGGCCGGAGACGTCGTGCAGCTCGAGGCTTCCTGGACGGTGTGACCGCCGGTACGCCGGATGGGGGCCGGACAGCTGCTCGACGAGGCCAGGTTCGATCTAGGGTTTCTCCTATGGCACGACCGCGGCGCATCGTTCTTGTCCGGCATGGAGAGTCGGAGGGAAATGCGGACGACTCGGTGTACGAGCGCGTGCCCGACCACGCTCTGCGGCTCACCGAGCGGGGGTGGCGCCAGGCCGAAGAGGCCGGAGCGCGGCTGCGCGAGGTGTTCGGGCGGGAGCGGGTCAGCGTCTATGTCTCGCCCTACCGCCGTACGCGCGACACCTACCGAGCGCTCCGACTGGACCCGGAACTGGTGCGGGTCAGGGAGGAACCGAGACTGCGCGAGCAGGACTGGGGGAACTGGCAGGACCGGGACGATGTCCGTCTGCAGAAGACCTATCGCGACGCGTACGGGCACTTCTTCTACCGGTTCGCCCAGGGCGAGTCGGGCGCCGATGTGTACGACAGAGTGGGCTCGTTCCTGGAGAGCCTCTACCGGAGCTTCGAGGCGCCCGATCATCCGCCGAACGTTCTGCTCGTCACCCACGGACTGACGATGCGGCTGTTCTGCATGCGCTGGTTCCACTGGACGGTGGACGAGTTCGAATCGCTCTCGAATCCGGGCAATGGCGAGATGCGCATGCTGCTGCTCGGTGAGGACGGGCGGTACGGACTGGACCGGCCTTTCGAGCGCTGGCGAACCCCGGGAACCGAACGGGACCACCGGATAGAGTGGCCGAGCGATGACCGCTGACACTTCTCCCGAATCTCCAGAATCTCCCGAACCTTCCGGCTCCCCCGACTCTCCTGAGTCCTTCGGCTCCCTCGAGCGGCGCTTCGCGCGCGCCATGGCCAGCCTGCGCGGGCTGTCCGTAGGAGACGCCCTGGGCTCTCAGTTCTTCGTCCCGGCGAACTACCCGCTGCTCAAGCAGCGCGAACTGCCTCCCGGCCACTGGCAGTGGACCGACGACACCGAGATGGCCTGCTCCGTCCTGGCAGTGCTCGCCGTCCATGGCCGGATCGACCAGGACGCACTTGCGCGTTCCTTCGCCGTCCACCATGACTTCGACCGTGGTTACGGGCCGGCCGTGAACCGGATGCTCCGGCTCATTCGCGAAGGCGGCGACTGGCGAGAACTCGCCGCGGGGCTGTTCAACGGCCAGGGCTCGTGGGGTAATGGTGCTGCGATGCGCATCGCCCCGCTCGGTGCGTGGTACGCCGACGACCCCGAGCAGGCCACGCACCAGGCCGAGATCTCCTCGTACACCACGCATCAGCACCGCGAGGCGGTCGTGGGCAGCATGGCGGTGGCCGCGGCCGCTGCGCTGGTCGCCGCACCATCCGGTCCGCCTGCGCCGGGCGACCTGCTCGACGGGGTCATCGCTCTGGTTCCGCGGAGCGCGGTGGGGGCAGGGCTGCGTCGGGCGCGCGACATGCTCGACTACGACGACGCCGGGACGGTCGCCGCAGTCCTCGGCAGCGGACGCCGTACGAGCGCGCACGACACGGTGCCGTTCGCGCTCTGGTCGGCCGCCCGGGCGCTCGGTGACTTCGAGGAAGTGTTCTGGACGACCGCGCAGGTGGGCGGAGACACCGACACGACCTGCGCGATCGCAGGGGGAGTGGTGGCCGCGGCCGGGGCTCCGCCGGCGGCCTGGCTGGACCGGACCGAGGCATTGCCGGGTTGGCTGCCCGCCGAGGTCGGCTGAGGGTCCGCCGGTCATCGGGCAGCGGATGACTGTCACGGTCATGCCACAGGATGGCCTCGTCGGGCCGGGCCACCGCGCCCGAGGGCTACCCTTCGGCCACGCCGCTGCTTGGATCATGACGGGCGCGCGCCGACGAGGTACCGGGCTGTATGTGTGGCCACCCGGCCGCACAGGGGCACCGGTCGGGAGGGGATCCCGTGCCAGACGTACCGCCCATATCGCCACCGTCCTCCGGGCCGGATCCGGAGTGGCGCCGCGATGGTGAGCTGCCGGAATCGGATCGGGGTCCGGACCAGGTCCGAGCTCAGGATCCGGGCCAGGACCGGGACTCGGGCCAGGTTCAGGACCGGGACTCGGACCCTGTGCGGTGGCAGCAGCCGGCACCAACCGGCCCCGTGCGTGTACCGCCATCACCGTGGCGACCGCCCGTGCAGCCGCCCAAGCCCCGGTTCGCCCGTATACGCCCCCGCCGGCCGGGATCCGCCCGCCCGGCGACGCTCTGGTGCGCCCTGGCCACCGCACTGCTCAGCGCGCTGCTGCTCGGCGACGGGCTCGGCGTGAACCTGCTGATCGTGGCCGTCTCCGCAGCGCTCGCCGCGGCCTTCCCCGCCTTGGCGGCAGGCCGCAGACTCCGTCCCTGGACCCTGGTCTGGGCGGTCGGCGGCCTCGGCCTCCTGGCCGTTCCGGCGCTCCGTGACGCGGGCTGGCCCACCTTCCTCGCCGTTGCCTCCGCCCTGGCGCTCGGCTCACTGGCTCTGCACGGCGGGCGTACCTGGCCGGGTGTGGTGCTCGGCTCCGTCGGCGTGCTCGAAGCACTCGGCACCGGTCCGGTCTGGGGCTGGCGGGGCCTGCGTGAGCGCGCGAGCGCGTCGGACGGCCGCTGGGCGCCCATGGTTCGTACGATCGCGGTGGCGGCCGCCCTGGTGATCGTGTTCGGCGCACTGTTCGCAGGAGCTGACGCCGCGTTCGCCGATCTGCTCGGTGAGCTGATCCCGGATGTTTCGCTCATCGACGGCCCCTGGCGCTTCTTCCTCTTCCTGGTCGGGCTGGCCGGAGCGCTCGCCGCGGCACGGACCGCAGCGGCTCCGGTTCGATGGGACCGCCTCGTCGTCCGTCCCGGCAGGGCGAGAGGGCGGGTGGAATGGGCGCTTCCGCTCGTCGTCCTCAACCTGCTCTTCGCGGCCTTCATCGCGGTCCAGCTCGCCGTCCTTTTCGGCGGCTACGACACGGTGCTGCGCGAAACCGGCCTCAGCTACGCCGAGTACGCACGTCAGGGCTTCTGGCAGCTGCTCTGGGTCACGCTGCTCACCCTCCTTGTCATCGGGCTCGCGCTGCGCTGGGCTCCGCGCGACGGCGTACGCGACCGCGGCCTGGTGCGCACCGTCCTGGGAACGCTCTGTGTGCTCACTCTGGTCGTGGTGGCGTCCGCGCTGCGGAGGATGGACCTGTACGTCGACGCGTACGGGCTGACGCGGCTGCGCGTATCGGTGGCCACGATGGAGCTGTGGCTCGGCCTCGTGATCGCCCTGATCATCGCAGCAGGGGTCTTCGGGAGCCGCTGGCTGCCCCGCGCGATCGCGGGCAGCGCAGCGGCCGCCGTGCTCGCCTTCGGCCTCGCGTCCCCCGACGCGCTGATCGCCGAGCGGAACGTGCAGCGCTACGAGAGAACTGGCAAGATCGACGTCCGCTATCTGGGCAACCTGTCGGCGGACGCCGTGCCCGCTCTCGACCGGCTTCCGGAGCCCCTACGGTCCTGCGCCTTGAGGCTGACGGCGCTCGACCTCGAAGGCGCGGACGAACCCTGGTACGCGACCAGTTGGGGGGTGGCCCGTGCCCGGGAGATCCTGGACGAGCGGCCCGCCGAGACCGATGCCGCAGGTTGCCTGGAGGAAGACCGGCGGTACGGCGAGGACCGCGACGCTTACGACGATGACGCCGAGTTCCACGGCGGCGAGGACGGCTCCGGCGACTACGACCCAGGAACCGGTGAGGACTGAGCACGGCCCCGCCAGTGAGGGCGAGATCCGGGTTTCGCACTGCGTGCGGTGCTTCACGAGTACGATGCATCTGCGACCTGCGATCTCAGTGCCGATGGTCGGCGGGGTTGTCGAACCCTCGGTCCACCTCTGTCTGATTGGCGGCGAATCGCGGTGCAGCGCGGGATGTTGTCCGACCTGACCGGTCGACGGGCTGCTCTCCGATGCGATCCCGGCGAATCGTGACGTAATGCTCCATGGTGTGCGGAAGCGAATGCGCGAACTCTGGAGTCGTCGCGGTGACCTGTCGATTTATGGCCCCGCCGCCGCGGTCCGGATCCGCCTGATCGCGGGGGCGAGTCCGGAGATCGGGATCCGGGGTGTTGCCGCCCGCCCGGGCGGCGTACCCTGTCTGGCGCCATGCCGTACGAACCACCCACCCACACCGTTGAGCGCTCGCTCCGGGCCACCACTGGTGCCAAGATCATCGCCGGAGTCGATGAGGTCGGGCGCGGGGCGTGGGCCGGTCCGGTCACCGTGTGTGCCGCAGTCACGGGACTGCGTAGGCCTCCTGCCGGGCTCACCGATTCCAAGCTCATCAGTCCCAAGCGCCGTACGGAGCTGGCGGCACTGCTGGAGGACTGGGTCACCTCGCATGCCCTCGGGCACGCGTCGCCGGAGGAGATCGACGAGCTGGGGATGACGGCGGCTCTGCGGCTGGCGGCCGTCCGTGCCCTGGAGGCGCTGCCGGTTCGGCCCGACGCCGTCATTCTCGACGGCAAGCACGACTATCTCGGTCTGCCCTGGCAGGTCCGTACGGTGATCAAGGGCGACCAGTCCTGTATCGCGGTCGCAGCCGCCTCGGTGATCGCCAAGGTGCGTCGTGACGCGCTGATGGCCGAGCTGGAGCTGGAGTCGGTGTGCGAGCCGTACGGGTTCGCGCACAACGCCGGCTACCCCTCGCCCGTGCACAAGGCGGCGCTGGCGGAGCTGGGCCCCTCGCCGTACCACCGGCTCTCCTGGGCCTACCTTGACGCGCTGCCGAAGTGGCGGCACCTCAAGAAGGTCCGGGTCTCCGCGGAGGCCGCAGCTCTGGAAACCGGGGGCCAACTCGGCTTCGACTTCTGACTCGACGATGGACACCGATCGCGGTGTGCACTGCTGACCACTCCGGTCGCACTTATGTGCCCACCCGCTGATGCCTGGCGCATCGGCATTTGATAGACAACCACTCATGCCTCTCATCCCCGAGGAGCCTCAGATTCACGAGAGTGCCCAGGGTCCCCGCGCCACCCCGGCCGCAGGCCGCACCGCGCCGACCCCCCGTCCCGTACCCGGTCCGCGTTCCGCGGCCGCGCCCCGTCCCGGACGTCCGGGCCCGGGTCCGGCCAGGCCCGCGGCCCCCGCGCAGCGCACGCACACCCCTGCTGCGCAGACTGCCGCCGCACAGAGCGCTGCGCCTCGGCCGGAGAATCGTTCCGTGCCGCAGATCCAGCTGATCCCCGCCCCTGTCGAAGGCGCGCTCGACGCCGCCGACGAGGCCGTCGACCTGCTGCTCGACTCCGGTCGGGCACCCGGCGATGTCCTGGTGCTCACCACGGGTGAGCCGCACCCGTGGGCGGCGCACGAGCTGTCCTTCGGCGAGCCGGCCTACTGGGCGCAGCACGACGCCCGCGACGACGTCTTCTACGCGGATGCCGCCTCGGCGAGCCGCGCTTCGGCGAGGCCTGTCGTCGTCGTCGCCGTCAACGGCGGCAGCGATGAAGTCGCCGCTCGGGCGCTGCCCGTCGCCATGAGCCGTGCCGACGCGCTGCTCATCGTGTGCGGAGATCCGCAACGCATCAACGCTGTTCTCGGCGCGGGTATCTGAACGGCACGACACCACGGGTGGGCCGGGGCCGACCGGGTGCTGAGCCGGTCGATGCCCTGCCCCACTGCGCCGCTTCCGGCCGCCCGTTCCGTGTGCGCGGTGCGGTCGGCACGAGGCCGACCGCGCGCTGCACACCACGGCTCGCCCGAAGTGCTTTCGCGAGGGCGTGCCGGACCGCGGCGGTGCGTGGCGCGGCTCAGCGGGCCGCCGTACGGCGGAGCACATCGGCCGCGCCGCTCGCCGTGCGCAGGGCGACCGGTTCCGGCTCGGTCAGCGCCTGGGCGAAACCATCCGGCCGGGACTCGGAGTTGGGCCGACGGCCGCCACGACCCTCACCGAGCACCTGCCATCCGCCGCGCGTCAGTGTGATGTACGCGCCGCAGCGCAGCCCGTGCAGAGTGCAGGCATCGCGCAGTCCCCACATCCACGCCCCGTCCTCCTCCGTCCAGCGCTCGTCGCCCTCACGGCAGTAGAGCAGTACGGCGGTACGCGTGGGAGTGCGGCGGCGCAGATCGTGCGGGATGACCCGGCGCAGATGCGCGAGCAGCGCGTTGCGGAACTCCCACCCGTCGGCGGGGGCCGTACGCCGGGTGAATGAGGCACTGGCGGCCAGCCGCTCCTCGTGGTCGAGCACGGCGACGACGGCGGTCGCCGGTGTCGGCCGATGACGGGTGTGCAAGCCGCTCACCACATCGCGGGGGTTGCGCAGCAGGGGAATCCCGGCAGCCGCCCACTCGGCGGGTTCCAGCATCCTGGCCAGGCGGCTGGCGGAGCCATCCGCTCCGTTCATGGAAGTGGCTGCGGACGAAGCGAATCCGAAGGTCACGGTCCTCCCTTCGGTACGCGCCCACAGTGCGGGCAGGGTTTGGTGAGGGCGCACCGCTACGCAACCCTTCCGGGCTGCGAAGGGGCCGTGCGGGGGCGCTTCCAATTCTTGCGGGCCTACGGGCGAGCGGCAACGAGCAATTGAGCTCGCTGACTGGAATAGGCGGGTATGGCGCTCATATCCCTGCCCATCCAGGCCGACTGTCACGCGGACTTCATGCCTGGACGGCGAGGACCAGCGGAAACACCCCCTCTGCTCCGGCTCGGCGCAGCAGGCGTGTGGCTACGGCCAGCGTCCAGCCACTGTCCGAGAGATCGTCCACGAGCAGCACGGGACCCCCGGCAGAGTCGATCGCCTGGGCCAGAGCGGGCGGTACGACGAGGGCGTCGTGGAGCCCCCGCACCCGCTGGGCGCTGTTCGTGCGCGAGATGTGGGTGTCCTGCGCCCCCGGCGCGTACTCGACGGTGCCGAGCAGCGGCATACGGCCGACCTCGGCGATCCGGGACCCGAGCGAGCTCACGAGCTGCGGCTTGCCGCGCGAGTCCATGGTGACCACTCCCACCGGGCGGGGCGGAGCGTCCGCGGCTCCCGACGACCAGCCGCCGGGCCCCTTGGCCCAGTCGGCCAGCACACTCACCACGGCATTCACCACATCGTCCGGAACTGGTCCGTCCGGGGACTGGGGCGCAAGCAGCGGACGCAGCCGGTTGCCCCATCCGATGTCGGAGAGCCGCCCCAGCGCCCGTCCCGCCGAGGACTGCTCGCCGACGGGGATACGCCCCTTCAGATCGATGCCGACCGCCGCGAGTCCAGTGGGCCACATCTTGCGCGGCTCGACCTCGACGCCGGGCCGGCCCAGCTCGCCACGCGCCGCGTCCAGGGCGGCGGAGGACACGACGGCGTCGAAGCGGGCCCCTGAGCAGTTGTCACAACGCCCGCACGGGGCGGCTTCCTCGTCGTCAAGCTGCCGCCGCAGAAACTCCATACGGCAGCCGACCGCCGACACGTAGTCGCGCATCGCCTGCTGCTCGGTCTCCCGCTGGCGCGCCACCCACGCGTACCGCTCCGAGTCGTAGACCCAGGGCTGTCCCGTCGTGGTCCAGCCGCCCTTCACCCGGCGGACCGCCCCGTCCACGTCCAGGACTTTGAGCATCGTCTCCAGACGAGTGCGCCGCAATTCGACCAGCGGCTCCATCGCGGGGAGCGACAGAGGCCTGCCCGCCTGCGCCAGCACGTCCAGGGTGCGCCGAACGAGCTCCTCCGGCGGGAAGGCGACCGAGGCGAAGTACTGCCAGATCGCCTCGTCCTCCTTGCCGGGAAGCAGCAGCACCTCGGCGTGCTCCACACCACGCCCCGCCCGACCCACCTGCTGGTAGTACGCGATGGGCGACGAAGGGGAGCCGAGATGGACGACGAATCCGAGATCAGGCTTGTCGAAGCCCATGCCCAGAGCGGAAGTCGCCACCAGGGCCTTGACCCGGTTGGCGAGAAGATCTTCCTCGGCCTGCTGGCGATCCGCGTTCTCCGTACGGCCCGTGTAGGACGCGACGGTGTGACCGCAGTGCCGCAGATAGGCCGTGACCTCCTCGGCCGCGGCGACCGTGAGGGTGTAGATGATGCCGGAACCGGGCAGCTCGCCGAGGTGGTCGGCCAGCCAGGCAAGCCGATGGGCGGCATCGGGGAGCTGAAGGACACTCAGGCTGAGGCTCTCCCGGTCGAGCGGCCCGCGGAGCACCAGCGCGTCGGTCCCGGCACCCGTCCCCAGCTGCTCGGCGACATCCGCTGTCACGCGGGCGTTGGCGGTGGCGGTCGTGGCGAGCACCGGCACACCCGGCGGCAGATCGGCCAGCATCGTGCGCAGCCGCCGGTAGTCCGGCCGGAAATCATGGCCCCAGTCCGAGATGCAGTGTGCCTCGTCGACCACCAGAAGTCCGGTCGCGGCGGCGAGCTTGGGCAGCACCTGGTCCCGGAAATCCGGGTTGTTGAGCCGCTCAGGGCTGACCAGCAGGACGTCGACCTCGCCGGCGGCCACCTCGGCCTGGACCGTGTCCCACTCCTCCGTGTTGGAGGAATTGATCGTCCGGGCCCGGATTCCCGCTCGGGCAGCGGCGTCGACCTGGTTGCGCATGAGCGCGAGAAGGGGGGAGACGATCACGGTCGGACCACTGCCGCGCTCCCGCAGCAAGGAAGTCGCGACGAAATACACGGCGGACTTGCCCCAACCCGTCCGCTGGACGACCAGCGCTCTGCGCTTGTCGGCGACGAGTGCCTCGATGGCCCGCCACTGATCCTCGCGCAGCCTGGCCGCGCCGGTGGTGTCCCCGACGAGGCGGGCGAGGACGGAGTCGGCCGAGGCGCGGAGATCTTCGCGGTCTGCGTTGGTCATGCCCCCATGCAACCTGATGGCGGTGACATTGCGCGAACGAGACCTCTGGCCCTGTGGATAACGTTATCCACAGGGGTCGCGGCATCGGGGTGGTCCGCGGGACCGTCGTGCCATGAACAAGCACCAGGAACCCACCGGTCCGGCCGACGAGCAGTTGCAGATCACTCTGCGCGGCCCCGCCGAACTGGCCGACGCGCTCCCGTACATGTTGGGGTTCAGGCCGACCGACTCAGTCGTGCTCGTCGCGCTCCACGGCACCCGCGGCCGCTTCGGCGGGCGGCTGCGGCTCGGCATTCCCGAAGCGTCGCTCGAGTGGCTGCCCATGGCTCGGCAGCTCGCCGAAAGCCTCGTCGAGTCCAGTGAGGGGCACGGCGCCAGGCCCGACGGCGTCATCGCCTTCCTCTGCCAGGACCCGAAGGAGGGGGAGACGGGCCATGACGTGATGGAACGGCTCAGGCCCCTCGCGCAATGGCTGCGGACAGCCTGCGGTGCGCTCGACGTCCCGGTCTACGAGGCCCTGTGCATCTCCGACAGGCGCTTTTGGTCCTACTGCTGCCCGGATCCCCGTTGCTGTCCGGCGGAGGGGACAGCCATGGCGATGCCGGGCACCTCGGTGATGGCCGCGGCTGCGGCCTACGCGGGCATCCAGGTCCGCGGGTCGCTGCGCGAGATGGAGGACCGACTGAAGCCCGTGCCCGCTCCCGCCGCGGCCGAGCAGCAGCGGGCGCTGGACACCGCGGGCGCCGCGCTCGTGACCAGGATGGTGGCCGCGAACGACCGGGACCAGGTCGCCGCCGAGACCGTCAGGCTTGCCCGGCGTCTGATGAAGAGACTGGGGGAGAAGGCGACCCTCGGCGTCGGCTGGACCGAGGCGGATGCCGGCGACGACAAACTCATCTCGCACGACGAGGCGGCCGCGGTCATCATCGGGCTCCAGGACCGCGACACCCGGGACACGGTCGCGGGCTGGATGGAGGGTGCCGAGGCGGACCGTGCGCTGCGGCTCTGGCGGGCGCTGTCCCGTCGCTGTGTCGCGCCGTACGTGGAGCACGCTGCCGCTCCGCTCGCGCTCGCCGGATGGGTCTCCTGGTCGACCGGCGACGAGCCGGGCGCGCGCGTCGCACTCAGCCTCGCCCTGCGGGTCGATCCGGAGTACGTGTTCGCGCGGCTGCTCCACCAGGCGTGCAACGAGGGGCTGGATCCCGAGGCGCTGCGCTGCATTCTGCGTTCCGAGCGCACCGCTTCCTCCTTGCCGGGCTCAGGAGTCAGCGCGGGCGACCACGGTCCGGATGCCGGATCGGGCGACGCCGGTCCTGGAGACGGTTCGAGCAGCCGCACGGCAGGACGGCGTACGCGGGCGCGGACAGGGACGCCACGTTCCACCGGGCCGAAGAAGGGCCCGTCGGCCGGCACAGGGGCTCCGGCGGCGGACCAGGCGCGTCGGCGGCGTAGCACGCCGAGGCCGGACACGGCAGCAGCCCGCAGCCAGGAGCGCTCGGTCGGACGGGGCGGGCCGAGGGACACACGGAGCGGACGATGATGCCGGGCGTGACCCCACCACCTGTGCGGGCGTTCACCTGTGTGGCGGTGTCGTACGACCGTCCCCCTACCCCCTGCGTGCGTGAGAGGACCCCCAGCCGCACTCGAAGCGGCTGTCCGGAGCGCACAGAAGAAGGCACAGCAGACCCCACATGGCCCCCAGCGACCATCTCCAGGCCCCGGCAGCGGGCCAGGCCCCCGGTACGCGCCGCGTCACCGTCCCGTCGTCCGTACGCACACCGGTCCTCGGAAGCACCCCACCGGGCCATGCGCGTGCCATCCCGCCCGCCACGTCCACTCCCCCCGCCCGGCGGCCACCCGGAGACCCGCCCGCCCTGCACCACACGCTCATGTGCGTCGCCCTGCCGGGTCTCACCGTTTCCGAGGAGCACGGCCAGCTCAACGGACACGGCCTGGAGGGTGTCTACCGAGCGGGCGTCAGGCTGCTCTCACGCAGCCAGTTGCGCATCGCCGGGCGAGAACCGCTCGTCGTTCAGGGCAGGCTGGTCTCCCCCGACCGCGCCACCTTCATCGCGGTCGCGCGGACCCATGCGGACATCGGCCCGGACCCCGGGATCGGCGTCGAGCGGGCACGCGACGCCGACGGGAGCGAGCGGATCACGTTGCGCAACTGGTCCGGCCGGACCGTCCGGCTCCCGGTCGAGATCGGGCTCGGCACCGATCTCGCGGACCTGGGCGCGGTGGCGGCCGGGCGGGCGGGGCCGGAGCTGCCGGCCAGTGTCCATGGCTCGGGCCTGCGCTGGTCGGCACCCCACGGCCGCCACACTTCCGTCACCGCGTCCCCACCGCCGAAGGACGCACTGGCCTCCGCGGGACTGCTGCGCTGGGAATTCGAGCTGGCGCCCGGCGAGAGCAGGACCGTCGAGCTCCGTGTCCGCGCCGACCGGGCGGTGCGACCGGCCGGTCACACCGGCGGCAGCCCGTTGGCCGACGCACGCGCCGAGGGCGACGATCCGCGTGTGGGGAGCCTGCTGCGGGCCGGTCTGGCCGACCTCGGCGCCCTGCTGCTCCGCGACCGCGACCAGCCGTTGGACGTGTATCCCGCCGCAGGTGTGCCCTGGCGCTGCGGACTCGCACCCGCCGAGGCACTCTGGGCGGTGCGCATGGCGCTCCCGGCCGGTACGCGCCTGGCCGCGGCCACCTTGCGCACACTCGCCCGCACCCAGATCGGTGGCACGGGACCCGACGCCGGGCGCATCCCAGGTCCCCTCCGGGACGCCGGACCGCACCTTCCACCCAGTTGCACGGGAGTCGAAGCGACGCTCGCCTTCCCCGCCGTCCTCGCCGAGGCCTGGCGCTGGGGACTTCCGGATCAGGAGCTGGAGGAGCTGCTGCCGACGGCCGAGCGCTGTCTGCTCTGGCTGCGAGCGGCCGCCGACGGTGGCGGATTCGTGTCCGACTTGGGCCCCACCGGGGTGCAACGTGCCGAGACACAGGCGCACGCCCACCGGGCGGCGATGCTCGGCGCGGACGTCCTGACGGCGTGCGGGCGCCCCGGAGCCGCATGGTGGCGCGAGTGGGCAAGCGGTCTGCGCCAGGAGTTCAGGGAGGGATTCTGGCTCGACGACCGCAGCGGCGGGCGGCCGCCCGCCGCCCGCATGGGGGACGGCAGGCTCGTGCCTCACCTGGGCGGCGCGGCGGCGCACCTGCTGGACACCGGTCTGTGCGGCGGCGGACGGTACGCGCCCGGACTGCTCGACCACGTGCAGACGGGGCAGCTGGCGCGACTGCTGGGCGGCCCGGACCTGGATTCCGGCTGGGGACTGCGCAGTCTGGGAGCGAGGGAGCCCGCGCACAATCCCTTCGGCCACCGGTCGGGGACGGTGCGGGTGCACGAGACGGCCGTGGCGGTCGCGGGCCTGGCCGCGGCCGGATACGAGAAGGAGGCGAGTTCCCTGCTCCGGGGGATCCTCGACGCGGCAGAGGTCTTCGGATACCGGCTTCCGGAGATGTACGCGGGGGACCAGCGGACGGTCGGCTCGGTTCCGGTCCCGCACCCTGCCGCGTGCCGGCCGGCGGCCGTGTCCGCCGCCGCCGGGATCCAGCTCCTCACCGCGCTCGCGGGTATCCGTCCCGATGCCCCCGCCGGTGCGGTCGCGCTGGAACCGATACGCGGTGCTCCCCTCGGCGCCGTCCAGTTCTCCGGTCTGCGGGTCGCGGGGGAGCCGTTCTCCGTCCGTATCAGCAGACTCGGGCTCGGCATGGTCGAGGAGGCTGCCGGTGGACTTCAGTTGGGGATCTGACGGCGGTGGGTGACGCGGTTGGGCCCCCGCTGGACCGGGAGGCGTGGGCGGATCAAGAAGTCCTCGGAGCGGATCACGAAGGGAGTGTTTATCGTCAGGAAGACGACTATGATCGCGGCATGTCGCCCTACGACCCGTCGGCCTTTCCGCCCTTCGCTGTCACCGTCGACCTGGTCGTGCTCACCGTACGCCGCCATGCGCTGTGCGCACTGGTCGTACGCCGCGGGGAGCCGCCGTTCCAGGGCCGGTGGGCGCTGCCGGGGGGCTTCGTCAGGGCCGATGAGGATCTCGCGGCGGCAGCGGCGCGGGAGCTCGTCGAGGAGACGGGCCTGTGCGTGCACGATCCCGCGTCGCCGACGCCGGACAACGGTGCCCACCTGGAACAGCTCGCCACCTACGGTGACCCTCAGCGCGATCCCCGTATGCGGGTGGTGAGCGTCGCTCACCTCGTGCTCGCTCCGGACCTGCCGGCACCCCGGGCCGGCGGCGACGCGAACAGCGCGCGCTGGGCGCCCGTGGAGTCCCTCCTGGGCCCGGAGAACGGCGCCCGAGAGGACGAGCAGTCCGCGCAGCTCGCCTTCGACCACGCGCTGATCCTGGGGGATGGTGTGGAACGGGCCCGGTCCAAGATCGAATACTCCTCGCTGGCCACGGCGTTCTGCCCGCCGGAGTTCACGGTGGGTGAACTGAGGCGGGTGTACGAAGCGGTATGGGGCGTCGCTCTGGATCCCCGGAACTTCCATCGGAAGGTGACCGGCACGCCGGGGTTCCTGGTCCCGGCCGGCGGGACCACGACCCGTCAGGGCGGCCGGCCCGCCCAGTTGTTCCGGGCCGGCGGTGCGACCCTGCTCAACCCGCCCATGTTGCGGCCCGAGGTCTGAGGGCTCGCACAGGCCAGCACCGGGAAACCGGTCGTCGCCGTGCCCGAGTTGGGTCAGGGCCTCCTGTGCATGTCCCGCCCGCGGGCACGGCACCTGCTGCCCAAGTCGGATGCGCGGCACCGCTGTTGTCGTCGGCCGGCCTTTCCCCGCCCGCCTGTCACCGGCCTTCGGGGCGTGGCCCGTTGGTGAGGGTCCCGGCCTCGGAGGGCCGCGAGATAGCGTCAACTCGGCTCGCAACTCCCCGGAGATTGACCGTTTCTTCCCGATATGGCGTCAATTGCGGGGCGGGCGCCGATCACCCTTTCGTGTGCTTTTCACCAAAGACCTCAAGGGGCGCGAGAGCGACGCCGACAAAGGATGCGTGAGTACCCTTGCGCACACCATGATGACCGCCGCCCGCCCCGCCGAGTCCGGCCTCGCCGGCCCGGGCGAACTCGACCGCTACCCGTACCCGGAGGCTCCGGGTATCGACCGCGTCGACCGTGTCGGACCCCCGGCCTGGGACACCTCGGAGGCCGAGTTGGGCCGGGTCGGCCGCCGCGCGGCGGGCAACCGGGGCCGCGGGCTCCACGGTCAACTCGTCCAGCAGCTCGGCCAGATGATCGTCTCCGGCGACCTCGGGGCCGACCGTCCGCTCGTGCCCGAGGAGATCGGCCAGCGCTTCGAGGTCTCCCGTACCGTCGTCCGGGAGTCGCTGCGCGTCCTCGAGGCCAAGGGCCTGGTCAGCGCCCGTCCGAACGTCGGCACCCGGGTCCGTCCCGTCAGCGACTGGAATCTGCTGGACCCCGACATCATCGAGTGGCGCGCGTTCGGTCCGCAGCGCGACGACCAGCGCCGCGAGCTCACCGAGCTCCGCTGGACGATCGAGCCGCTCGCCGCGCGGCTGGCCGCCGGGCACGGCCGCGAGGACGTCCAGCAGCGCCTCGGTGACATGGTGGAGATCATGAACCACGCGCTTACGCAGGGTGACGGGATCACCTTCGCCCGCGCCGACGCCGAGTTCCACTCTCTCCTGATCCAGGTCGCCGGCAACCGAATGCTCGAGCACCTGTCCGGCATCGTCTCGGCGGCTCTCCAGGTCTCGGGAGGTCCGGCCGTCGGATGCGACCGCCCTTCCGAGGCGTCCCTGGCGCACCACACCCGGATCGTCGACGCGCTCGCAGCCGGCGACGCGCACGGTGCCGAATCGGCCATGCGCCAACTTCTCACCGTCCATCCGGAGGTGGAACGCGTCGTTCCGGCTCCGCGCGAGCACTGATCCGCGGACACGGCCAGGGCGCTTCGGGGCGTACCCGCTGTGCCCCTCGTGTGTCGCCGGGCCCGAGGGTCCGGCGACACGACTGCCGACAGGGTCGTCGCGGGTTGTTCCCGGCGGCCTCGAGGGTCGGGTGGTCGCGGCCGCCGGCGGCGGCCGTCCGCCGGGGTCATGCGCAGGTTCGTCGGTGTGATTGCGGCACGATGGTCGAGCGACTCTGGCGTGATCACGACGGGATTGCGGAGTGAATGCCCTCATATATCCGTTTCGTCGCAAAAGAGGTGTGACTCGGGCCACGCGGATTGGGCGTAACACTCCTCGAAACAGTGCGATGACCTAAGAGGTGACAGCCGAGGAGGGAATACAGCAGCCGTACGCGGCGCTGTGCAGCTCTGAGGTTCAGCCCGCGCCGCCGGCACATCCCCAACCGGCGGACGTCGGCTCCGGCCCGATCATGGGCGGGGCCGGAAGCCGTTTTCCATCGTTCCGAGAGGTTGTTCGTGTCGGCCAGCACATCCCGTACGCTCCCGCCGGAGATCGCCGAGTCCGAGTCTGTGATGGCGCTCATCGAGCGGGGAAAGGCTGATGGGCAGATCGCCGGCGATGACGTGCGTCGGGCCTTCGAGGCTGACCAGATTCCGCCAACCCAGTGGAAGAATGTTCTGCGCAGCCTCAATCAGATCCTCGAGGAAGAGGGTGTGACGCTGATGGTCAGTGCCGCGGAGTCGCCCAAGCGCACCCGCAAGAGCGTCGCAGCGAAGAGCCCGGCAAAGCGCACCGCCACCAAGACCGTCGCGGCCAAGACGACCGTGACGAAGACCGTCGCGGCCGCCACCGCGGCACCGGCGGCCGAGACCGTGGAGGTTTCGGCCGACGAGACCGCCGCTGCCGCGAAGAAGGTGGCAGCGAAGAAGACTGCCGCCAAGAAGACGACGGCAGCCAAGAAGACCGCCGCCAAGAAGACGACGGCAGCCAAGAAGACCGCCGCCAAGAAGGACTCCGACGAGGGTCTCGAGGGCGAGGAGCTGCTCGAGGAGGTCCAGCCCGGCAAGGGCGAGGACGAGGAGACCGAGGGCGAGAGCAAGGGCTTCGTCCTGTCCGACGAGGACGAGGACGACGCCCCCGCGCAGCAGGTCGCCGTCGCCGGCGCCACCGCCGACCCGGTCAAGGACTACCTCAAGCAGATCGGCAAGGTCCCCCTGCTCAACGCCGAGCAGGAGGTCGAGCTGGCCAAGCGCATCGAGGCGGGCCTGTTCGCCGAGGACAAGCTGGCGAACTCCGACAAGCTCGCCCCGAAGCTCAAGCGCGAGTTGGAGATCATCGCCGAGGACGGGCGCCGCGCCAAGAACCACCTGCTGGAGGCCAACCTCCGGCTGGTCGTCTCGCTGGCCAAGCGCTACACCGGCCGCGGCATGCTCTTCCTGGACCTGATCCAGGAGGGCAACCTCGGTCTGATCCGCGCCGTCGAGAAGTTCGACTACACCAAGGGCTACAAGTTCTCCACGTACGCCACCTGGTGGATCCGTCAGGCGATCACCCGCGCGATGGCCGACCAGGCGCGCACCATCCGTATCCCGGTGCACATGGTCGAGGTCATCAACAAGCTCGCGCGCGTGCAGCGCCAGATGCTCCAGGACCTGGGCCGTGAGCCCACCCCGGAGGAGCTGGCCAAGGAGCTCGACATGACCCCGGAGAAGGTCATCGAGGTCCAGAAGTACGGCCGTGAGCCGATCTCCCTCCACACCCCCCTGGGTGAGGACGGCGACAGCGAGTTCGGTGACCTCATCGAGGACTCCGAGGCGGTCGTCCCGGCCGACGCGGTCAGCTTCACGCTCCTCCAGGAGCAGCTGCACTCGGTGCTGGACACCCTGTCGGAGCGTGAGGCGGGCGTCGTCTCCATGCGCTTCGGCCTCACCGACGGTCAGCCGAAGACGCTCGACGAGATCGGCAAGGTCTACGGGGTCACGCGTGAGCGGATCCGCCAGATCGAGTCCAAGACGATGTCGAAGCTGCGTCACCCGTCGCGTTCCCAGGTGCTGCGCGACTACCTCGACTAGGCCTCAGGTCTCTCCGTGCGGCTTTGTCGACGGTGACGACGTTCGCCGAGGGCCCGGCTCCCGTAAGGGAGCCGGGCCCTCGGCCGTCGGTCCGCGGGTGCGGGCCCTGCTCCGGTGGATGACTCTGAGTGGACGGAGTTCACCGGAGAGTCAGGAGTCCGCATGCGCTGTCCCATCGCCCGAGCACTCGCAGGAGCCCTGGCACTGGTCGCGACAGGAGTCCTGGCGCCGCTTGCCGCACCCACCCCGGCCGCCGCGGACGTGATCATCGGCGGTCGGCCGGTGCGCTCCGCGGACGCACCGTGGGTCGTTGCCCTGTCCAGCCGTGACCGGTTTGGCGGTATGCGGGCCGGACAGTTCTGCGGGGGCGTGGTGGTGGCCCCGACGAAGGTGCTCACCGCGGCCCACTGCCTCGGCCCTGATGTGCTGGGTACGGAAGTGGAGGAGGTCCGCGATCTGAGGGTCATCGCGGGGCGCGATGATCTCAGGGGTGCCGGCGGCAAGGAGATCGCCGTGCTGGAGGTGCTGATCGCGCCCGGCTACGACCAGGGGGCGAACACCACCGATCTGGCCGTGCTGACGCTGTCGAGCGCGCTGCCCGCGGACCATGTGATCGAGACGGCTCGCGCGGGTGACGATGCGTACACCGCGGGTACCCAGGCCGAGGTGTACGGCTGGGGCGACACGACGGGCGGTGGCGACTACGCGTCCACGCTCCGCGCCGTGCCGGTGACGGTCCTGCCGGACGAGACGTGTGTCCACGCCTATCCGGGCGGCGCTGGGGGCCGCTACGAGGCGTCCACGATGCTCTGCGCCGGAGATACCCGAGGAGGTCACGACGCGTGCCAGGGGGACAGTGGAGGGCCGCTGGTGGCGCGGGGACGGCTGATCGGGCTGGTCTCGTGGGGCAGCGGCTGCGGCCGGGCGGACAGCCCAGGGGTGTACACCCGTATCTCCGCGGCGCTCGGATCGGTGGCGGGCCGCCTGTGACCGATCGCGGCAGGTCGCGGTACGGGAGGATCTGACTACTCTCGGTGATGGGAGCCCGGGTGGTTCACGAGAACGGGCTGCCGCCCCTCATGGGAGGGGCGGCAGCCCATCGGCCGGTCCTGGACCAGCCCTTAGCTCGTCGGGGGATGCGAGGTCAGCGTTCGTCCTCGCCGGCACTGGCCGGTGCGGCCGTCAGCCGGTCCGTCTCATCCTGTATCTCCGCGGCGATCTTCTTGAGTTCCGGCTCGAACTTGCGCCCGTGGTGGGCACAGAAGAGCAGCTCACCGCCGCTTGTCAGGACGACGCGCAGGTACGCCTGGGCGCCGCAGCGGTCGCAGCGGTCCGCCGCCGTCAGGGGGCTCGCGGGGGTCAGAACAGTAGTCACGTCGCCTCTTCTCTAGCTCGACGAGCTGTCGTACCAGGGTCAACATCCAACCAGGCCGAAAACGTTCCCGCTCGTGCCTTTTCCTTGAAACTTCTTCTCAAGCTGGCTGTCTGCTGCCGGTTGGCGGCGAATGTGCCGTATTGCTTAGCTTTACGGTTTCGCTTTGCTTGCTTGTCTCGGTATGTGTCCTCCCGGCTGGGTTGCCGGTTGTTCATGAGGACGTGCCCGGAGCCTAAATGGTTCATGCCCCGAAGGGAACGTGATGTTCGCTTCACTCGATCGAGGGATCGAACGTGTATGCGACTCTGCACTAGCATAAGGAATCACGAGGGTGGCGTTACATCGGCTCTACCAGGCCTCGGTACCCTCTGACCGGCGACCGACGCCGGGGCCTTTACCCCCACAGGGCCAGATTCAAATTCAGCGAGGAGCGAACCGCGTGACCGCCGAGACGTCCGTGCCGTCCAGTGCGCTGCTGACCGCAGACCGTGATGGTTCCAACTACACCGCGCGGCACTTGATGGTTCTCGAGGGGCTCGAGGCAGTCCGTAAGCGCCCGGGTATGTACATCGGGTCGACCGACAGCCGCGGTCTGATGCACTGCCTCTGGGAGATCATCGACAACTCGGTCGACGAGGCCCTGGGCGGCTACTGCGACCACATCGAGGTGATCCTCCACGAGGACGGCTCCGTGGAGGTCCGGGACAACGGCCGCGGCATCCCCGTGGACGTCGAGCCCAAGACCGGCCTGACCGGTGTCGAGGTCGTCATGACCAAACTGCACGCCGGCGGAAAGTTCGGCGGTGGCTCGTACGCCGCCTCCGGCGGTCTGCACGGCGTGGGCGCGTCCGTGGTGAACGCGCTCTCGGCCCGTCTCGACGTCGAGGTCGACCGCAACAGTGCCACGCACTCGATCAGCTTCCGCCGCGGCGTTCCCGGCATCTTCACCGAGTCCGGCCCCGACGCCCCCTTCGACCCGGCGGGCGGTCTCATGAAGGGCAAGCGGGTGCCCAAGACCCGCACCGGCACGCGCGTGCGCTACTGGGCGGACCGCCAGATCTTCCTCAAGGACGCCAGGCTCTCCCTGGAGACGCTCCACCAGCGCGCCCGCCAGACCGCATTCCTCGTTCCCGGCCTCACGATTGTCGTCCGCGACGAGCGGGACCTGGAGGGCCAGGGCAAGTCGCAGGAGATCTTCCGCTTCGACGGAGGCATCAGCGAGTTCTGCGAGTACCTCGCCCAGGACAAGGCCGTCTGCGACGTCCTGCGCCTCACCGGCACCGGCACCTTCAAGGAGACCGTCCCGGTCCTCGACGACCGAGGCCACATGACTCCCACCGAGGTCACCCGCGAGCTCGGCGTGGACATCGCGCTCCGCTGGGGCACGGGATACGAGACGAACGTGAAGTCGTTCGTCAACATCATCGCCACCCCCAAGGGCGGCACCCACGTCACCGGCTTCGAGCGCTCCGTCAC
Source organism: Streptomyces sp. NPDC000410 (assembly GCF_040300305.1). Lineage (NCBI taxonomy): Bacteria > Bacillati > Actinomycetota > Actinomycetes > Kitasatosporales > Streptomycetaceae > Streptomyces > Streptomyces sp. NPDC000410. The sequence goes on along the minus strand of NZ_JBEPDM010000014.1, from coordinate 50,974 downwards.
CAAGACGGTCAACGAGGTGCTGCGCTCCGCCAAGCTGCTGCGCGTCGCCGAGGACGACATCGTCAAGGACGACGCACTCGAAGGCCTCACCGCCGTGGTGACCGTGCGTCTCGCGGAGCCGCAGTTCGAGGGCCAGACCAAGGAGGTCCTCGGTACCTCCGCGGCCAACCGGATCGTCGCCAACGTGGTCGCCAAGGAGCTCAAGGCCTTCCTGACCTCGACCAAGCGCGACGCCAAGGCGCAGGCCCGCGCCGTCCTGGAGAAGGCCGTCGCCGCCGCCCGTACGCGTATCGCGGCCCGCCAGCACAAGGAGGCGCAGCGCCGCAAGACGGCCCTGGAGTCGTCGTCGCTCCCGGCCAAGCTCGCCGACTGCCGCAGCGACGACGTCGAGCGCAGCGAGCTCTTCATCGTCGAGGGAGACTCGGCGCTCGGTACGGCCAAGCTCGCCCGCAACTCCGAGTTCCAGGCGCTGCTGCCGATCCGGGGCAAGATCCTCAACGTCCAGAAGTCGTCCGTCTCGGACATGCTCAAGAACGCCGAGTGCGGGGCGATCATCCAGGTCATAGGGGCGGGATCGGGTCGGACCTTCGACATCGACGCCGCCCGCTACGGGAAGATCGTCCTCCTGGTCGACGCCGACGTCGACGGAGCGCACATCCGCTGCCTGCTGCTCACGCTCTTCCAGCGCTACATGCGGCCGATGGTCGAAGCCGGCCGGGTCTTCGCCGCCGTGCCGCCGCTGCACCGCATCGAGCTGGTCCAGCCCAAGAAGGGCCAGGACAAGTACGTGTACACGTACTCGGACAACGAACTGCGCTCGACGCTGCTGGAATTCCAGCGCAAGGGCGTCAGGTTCAAGGACTCCATCCAGCGCTACAAGGGCCTCGGTGAGATGGACGCCGACCAGCTGGCGGAGACCACGATGGACCCGCGGCACCGCACGCTGCGCCGGATCAACATCGGGGATCTGGAGTCCGCGGAGCAGGTCTTCGACCTGCTGATGGGCAATGAGGTCGCCCCGCGCAAGGAGTTCATCACCAGCTCGGCAGCGACCCTCGACCGCTCGCGCATCGACGCCTGACCGCGCCCCCGGGTGGCGGTGGAGACGGCAGGGAGACCTGGCCGGGGAAACCGTCACCTGATGGGGTGAAGCGAGGGTAGAGAAGAGTCCTGGATCTTCCCGCTCTGTCCATCCTTGGGCATGTGACCGAAACGGTTCGCCGAAACGGTTCGCCGACAAGGAGAGTTGAGCGTGGACGAGCAGCAAGGCCCGGACGCCGCCGCTGTGCGGATCGACGACCCGTGGTACGACGCGCTGGCCTCCGGCTGGGGCGAACTGGACGGGACGGAAGCGGCTGGGCCCGCGGCTTTCCCGGGGGCCAGGGACGGTGAGCCCCGGCACAGCCAGGCGGACATCTATCTGGAGGTGCACCGCAGCGCGGCCTTCCAGGAGGTGCGCAGCCGCTATCGGCGCTTCGTCGTCCCCGCCGCCCTGGCCTTCTTCGCCTGGTACCTCGCGTACGTCGTCGCCGCCACCGCCGCACCCGAGCTGATGGCCAGGCCCGTCGTCGGCGCGGTGAACGTGGCGATGGTGGCGGGCCTCGGGCAGTTCCTCAGCACGTTCCTGCTGACCTGGGCGTATGCCCGGCACGCCCGGCTGCGCAGGGACCGCGCGGCGCTCGATCTGCGGTGGACGGTCTTCGACCAGACGCGGGGGAGCGCCCGTTGACGGACGACCATCAGACCCTGGCGCTGCTGCTGTTCAGCGCGTTCATCGCGGTGACCCTCGGGATCACGACATGGGTCAGCCGCAACCGGCACGGCTCGGCGGAGGAGTTCTACGCGGGCGGACGGCTGTTCTCGCCCATGGAGAACGGGTTCGCGATCGCGGGCGACTACATGTCCGCCGCGTCCTTCCTCGGTATCTCCGGGCTCATCGCGCTCTACGGCTACGACGGAATGCTCTACTCCGTGGGCTTCCTGGTCGCGTGGCTGGTCGTCCTGCTGCTCGTCGCCGAACTCGTCCGCAACTGCGGCCGGTTCACCCTGGCCGATGTCGTCGCCGCCCGGATGAAAGAGCGGCCGGTCCGCATCGCGGCGGGAACTTCCTCGGTCACGGTGTCCGTTCTCTATCTGGTGGCGCAGATGGTGGGGGCGGGCAGCCTGGTCGCACTGCTCCTCGGCGGGACGAGCGAAGCCGCGCGCTCGTGGACGGTCATCGGCGTCGGTGCCCTGATGGTGATCTACGTGTCGTTGGGAGGGATGCGAGCCACTACCTGGATTCAGATCGTCAAGGCAGTGCTGCTGATGGCGGGCGCGCTCGCGCTCACCGTGCTCGTCCTCGCGCGCTTCCACGGCGACTTCAACCAGCTGCTGAACAGTGCTGCCGAACAGAGCGGCCACGGCAAGGACTTCCTCTTGCCCGGCCTTCGCTACGGCGCGGACTGGACCGCGCGCCTCGACTTCATCAGTCTCGGACTCGCCCTCGTGCTCGGCACCGCCGGCCTGCCGCACATCCTGTCCCGCTTCTACACCGTGCCGACCGCGCGGGCCGCCCGCCGCTCGGTCGTCTGGGCCATCGGTCTCATCGGCAGCTTCTATCTGATGACCATCGTGCTCGGCTTCGGTGCCGCGGCCGTCCTCGGCTCGGAGGAGGTGCGCGCGTCGAACGCCGCGGGGAACACGGCGGTGCCGCTGCTCGCCCTCGACCTCGGCGGGGGAGCGGGCTCCACCGGTGGCACCGTGCTGTTCGCCGTCGTGGCGGCGGTGGCCTTCGCGACGATCCTGGCCGTCGTCGCGGGGATCACACTCGCCTCGTCGGCCTCGGTGGCGCACGATCTGTACGCCTCGCTGAAGCGTCCCCATGCGAAGCAGTACAGCGAGGTCGCGGTGGCGCGGGTCGCCGCGGCCGGGATCGGCGTGGCCGCGATCGCGCTCGGTCTGCTCGCCCAGGATCTCAATGTGGCGTTCCTGGTGGGGCTGGCCTTCGCGGTGGCCGCCTCGGCCAATCTGCCGGTCCTGCTCTACTCGCTGTTCTGGCGCCACTTCACCACCCGAGGTGCGGTCTGGTCGGTCTACGGCGGGCTGATCCCCTCCGTGCTGCTGGTGCTGCTCTCACCGGTCGTCTCCGGCAGCCCGGAGGCGCTGTTCCCCGGCGTCGACTTCCATGTCTTCCCGCTGCAGAACCCGGGCCTGGTCTCCATCCCGCTGGGTTTCCTGGCGGGCTGGATCGGCACGGTCACCTCGGCCGAGGAACCGGACGAGGCCAAGCACGCGGAGACGGAGGTGCGCGCGCTGACCGGGGCGGGTGCGGTGTGACTCCCGGGGCTCAGCCGCCGTGTGCGTCCCGCGTGCTCGCCGCCCAGGTGTACTGGTGCTCGGGGCGGCCCGTCTCGCCGTACCGGAGGGTGAGCCGGACCCGTTCGGCGCGCTCCAGCAGCTTCAGATAGCGCTGGGCGGTCTGGCGGCTCACTCCGGACCGTTCCGCGATCACCTGCGCGGACAGCGGCCCGTCGGCGGAGAGGAGTACCTTGCGGACCACCTCCGCGGTCGTCGGGGAGTGACCCTTGGGCAGGTCGGGGACGCTCGTCGCGGAGAGCGCGCCGAAGATACGGTCCACCTCGGCCTGTTCGGCTTCGCCGCCGCCGTCCAGGGTGCGCCGCAGCCCGGCGTACGCTTCCAGCTTGGCGCGCAGCCCGGCGAACGTGAATGGCTTCACCAGGTACTGGAGTGCGCCGTGCCGCATCGCCGCCTGGACGGTGGCGACGTCACGCGCGGCCGTGACCATGATCACGTCAGTGTGGTGGCCGAGGCGGCGCAGCTCGCGGACCACCGTGAGCCCGTTCTCGTCCGGCAGATAGTGGTCCAGCAGGATCAGATCCACCGGCACCTTGGCGATCCGGGCGAGCGCCTCGGCCGCCGAGTGGGCCCGCGCGACGACCCGGAATCCGGGCACCTTGGCCACATAGGCCGCGTTGATCTCCGCGACCCGGGTGTCGTCGTCCACGACCAGTACGCTGATCGGCCCGTCGGGAGGCCCGTCGGGAGGCCTGCCAGGCGCCCCGGAAAGCGGCCCGGAGGGCGGTTCGCCGGGTGGTACGTCGATCGGTGCGTCGGCCATCACGCCATCGCCTCTTCCGCTGTCGCGAGCCCCGCGTCCGTCAGTGCCTCGGGCAGTACGACGGTGAACTCGGCCCCGCCGCCCATCGCCGCCGGGGCCTCGGCCACCCGGGCGCTGCCGCCCTGCCGCTCCGCGAACCGCCGCACCAGGGCCAGCCCGAGGCCGCGCTTGCCGTGAGCCGGGAGTTCCTTGGTGGACCAGCCCTCCGTGAAGACCAGCTCCCGCTGCCCCGCAGGGATGCCCGGCCCGCTGTCCGACACCCGCAGCACGGCCGTACGACCCTCCACGCTCAGCCCGACCTCGACCCGCGGGTCCTCCGAGCCCGCCGCCGCGTCCAGCGCGTTGTCCACCAGGTTGCCGACGACGGTGACGAGGCCGCGCGGATCGACCAGCCGGTCGGGAAGCAGCGTCCCCGGCGCGATCCGCAGCGAGACACCCCGCTCCGCCGCGACCGTCGCTTTGCCCACCAGCAGCGCGGCCAGCAGCGGATCGTGGATCTTCTCCGTGACCTGCTCGGCCGTGGCCCGGTGTACGCCGACGACCTCGGTCACGAACTCCACGGCTTCCTCGTGCATCCCCAGCTCCAGCAGTCCGAGGAGGGTGTGCATCCGGTTCGCGTGCTCATGGTCCTGGGCGCGCAGGGCGTCGATGAGCCCGCGCGTGGAGTCCAGTTCGCGGCCGAGCTGCTCCAGCTCGGTGCGGTCGCGCAGGGTGGCGACGGCGCCGCCGTCGTCGGTCGGCATCCGGTTGGCGATCAGTACACGGTGGCCGCGTACGGTCACCAGATCCTCACCGCTGACCCGCCCTGCGAGCACGTCGGTGGTACGGCCCTCGCCGAGGACCTCGTCCAGGGGGTGGCCGATGGCCTGAGGACCGAGACCGAGGAGCCGCTGCGCCTCGTCGTTCATCAGCCGGATCCGGCCGGACTCGTCAAGGGCGACCACGCCTTCCCGGATTCCGTGGAGCATGGCCTCGCGCTCGGCAAGCAGGGCAGAAATATCGGAGAAGGCCAGGTCATGGGTCTGCCGCTGAAGTCGGCGGGAGATCATGTACGCGGCGAGGGCGCCGACGGCCAGGGCGCCGCCGGCGTACGCGAGCAGCCCCGGGATGGCCGAGAGCAGCCGGTCGCGCACGCTGTCGTACTCGATGCCGACGGAGACCGCGCCGACGATGGCGCCCCGCTCGTCGCGCAGCGGGACCTTGCCGCGCGCGGAGCGGCCCAGAGTGCCGCTGTCGATCTCCATGACGTGCTCGCCCGCGAGCGGCCGGCCGGGGTCGGTGGAAACGACCTTGCCGATCGCGTCGGGGTCGGTGTGGGACCAGCGCACTCCGCGCGTGTCCATGACCACGACGTACTCGGCGTCGGCCGAGCGCCTGATGCGCTCGGCCTCGGCCTGTACCGGGCCGCCGACGGACGGCCGGGATGCCAGCAGCGCCTCGGCCACCTGCGGTGACGCCGTGGTCTCGGCGATCGCCAGCGCGCGTCGCATCGCCCCTTCGTCGAGCTGGTCGCTGAGGGGAGCGAGGAAGAGGCCCGTGGCCAGCACGGTGACGCCGGTGGCGATGGCCAGCTGCATCAGCAGGACCTGCGCGAAGACCCGCCGCGGCCAGCCGAACCGCCGCCGTCTCACGCGTGCGCCCGCGGGGTCGGGCGGTGCGGGGTGCATACGTACGAAGGTAAAGGGCCGCGACGGGCTTCGGGAAATCTCCTCAGGAGGGCCCATATCCTGGAGCCCCCCTTGAGCCTCTTCGGGCCTCCTTGAGCCCCTTGAGCCCTTGGAGCGGGCAGAGGAACAGCAGATCCGAGAGGTGTCGTCGCGTTGAGCAAGCAGCAGATCCCCGTCATCGTCCTCGCGGGCTTTCTGGGATCGGGCAAGACGACCCTGCTCAACCATCTGCTGAGGGCGAGCCGCGGCACCCGCATCGGTGCCATCGTCAATGACTTCGGTTCGATCGAGATCGACGCCATGACCGTGGCGGGGCAGCTGGGGGATTCCACCGTCTCGCTCGGCAACGGCTGTCTCTGCTGTGCCGTCGACGCGAGCGAGCTGGACGTCTTCCTCGACAAGCTCGCCCGGCCGGCGGCGCGGCTCGATGTGATCGTCATCGAGGCGAGCGGGCTGGCCGAGCCGCAGGAGCTCGTACGGATGATCCTCGCGAGCGAGAACGAACGCATCGTGTACGGCGGCCTCATCGAGGTCGTCGACGCGGCGGAGTACGACGCCACCCGGGAGCGTCACCCCGAGATCGACCGGCATCTCGGCATCGCCGACCTCGTCGTGCTCAACAAGGCGGACCGGGCCGGCGGCCCGGCAGAGGAGGACCGGCTGCGGGAGCGCGTCGCCGCCCTCGCCGACGGAGCGGCCGTGATCCCGGCGACGTACGGGCGTATCGACCCGGAGCTGCTCTTCGAATGCCGCCCGCGCACCGAACGCGTGGGCCAGCTGTCCTTCGAAGATCTCGAAGATCTCGACGACCTGCACGATCCCGACGCCCCTCACGGTCACGACGGCCACAGCGGCCATCTGCACGCCGCCTACGACACCGTGTCCTTCACCTCGGCCGAACCCCTCCACCCGCGCCGGCTGCTGGACTTCCTCGACTCCCGGCCCGACGGCCTCTACCGGATCAAGGGATTCGTCGACTTCGGCGTGTCCGACCCGCTCAACCGGTACGCCGTCCACGCCGTCGGCCGCTTCCTCCGCTTCTACCCGGAGCCCTGGCCGACGCCGGGCGGCGGCGCCGAGCGGCTCACCGAACTGGTCCTCATCGGCACGGGCATCGACACCGGCGCACTCCTCAAGCAACTCGACGCCACCTGTGTGACCGGGCCGCAGGACGTCCCCGCCGAGCACAGCATGTGGGGAGTCCTGCGGTACGTGCCCGAGCGACCGGAGCCGGATCCGGAGCCGGATCCGTACGACTACGAACCGTGACCCATCGCCCTGGGTGCGGGAGCCGGTTCATAAGATCGACCCCGTGACAACAGCATCAACGGGGTGGGTGCCGCCCACGGAAACCGAGCAACTGCTGTCCGCGGCAGGCGAGAGCGGAGACCCACAGGCGGAACTCGCCGTTCTGGCCCGCGCCAGGCTGTTCCTGCCCGTCGGCCGGCTGCACGCGGACACCCCCGGCTCCAGCGCGCCGCTCGTCCCCGTGAAGGACCCGCTCTCCGGGAAGTGGAGCATCGCCGTGTTCACGGCGGGCATGCTGCCGCGCTGGCACCCGGAGTGGGTGCACCGGTCCACCACCCTCGCCGAGCTGGCCCGGGACTGGCCGAACGACAAGTGGCGCCTCGCCGTCAACCCGGGTACGCCCTGCGCTACCAGCATCGAGGCCACGCGCTCCCGCCGCCGGACCTGGCAGAGGGTCGCCGAGGAGACCGGAGGCACCCCGCGCGGGCTCCTTGTCACACACACCGGCGGTCCGCTGAGCGGCGCCCTGGCACACGGTCTGGCCTGCGGCGCGCACCTGTCGCTGCACAACAGCGTGGCGTGGAACGAACTCGGCACGACGTACCTGGACTACTTCGATGACGCGAGGATCCTGCGCGGCACCTGGAGGGTGACGAATCGCGCCCAGTTCCAGAGCAAGCTGACCGAGCTGTTAGAGGCCCGGTTCTCGAGCGACCGGGAGGCGGGGCAACGTTCCACCCGCTATGAGGAGCGCTTCCGGGCGGACGGAGTGCTCGGTCACGGTGAACCAGTCGACTCGCTGCGCGCGTTCGACTACGGGCGGATCATCATGTTCGTACGGATCGCGCTCGGAGCCCGCCTGTGCGATCCCCGGGAGGCGGAGGAGGCGGTCCTCGCCGCGGGCAGGCTGAGCCGGGAGACGTACGCCTCGTGGAGCGCGTTCTCGGCGGCGTACTGCCTGGCGCGTGTACTCGCCTTCGACGAGGACGAGTTCGGGCGGACCTACCAGGAGTCGGTCGCCCAGCACCGGATTCTCACCCAGGATCCGAACAGCCCGTACCGGAGCATCCCGTGGTCATGAACTGGATCCCTCCCACGGCGGTGGAGCGGGAGCTGTACGAGGCCGGGCTGCGGGGAGACGTGGAGGCGCAGCTGCGGGTACTGGCGGCCGAGGGGCTCTTCATCGGGCAGCCCCGGCACGAGGTCGACGCCGAACCGGACATGATCTATTGGCGCGCGGTCACGGACCCGGCGACCGGGGGGCGCTGCAGGCCCGTGCTCACCCGGGGCATGCTGCCGCCCTGGCACCCTGACTGGGTGTTCCACGAGGTGACGCTGCGCTGGCTGGCGGAGTTCAGCTGGCCGGACCCGGCGCAGTGGCTCGCGGTCAACGGCGGCACCCCCGCCGCCGTACATCTGCCGGCCTCACCGCAGCACCGCGCGGTCTGGCGCCGCTATTACGCGGAGAACGACCGTACGACGGGCAACCGGCTGACCGCACTGCACACCGGGACGCTGTTCGGACCGCTCGCCTTCGGGCTCGCGTGCGGGGGGCACCTGGCGGTGGCCAACGGAGTGCCGTGGAACGAGGTCGGCACCGTCTGCCGGGACTACACGACCGAGCGGCAGTCCCTGCGCGAGTCCTGGGGGCTGACCGACCACCCCGGCTGGCAGCGGCAGATGGCGGCCCTGCTGGACTACTCCAACAGCCCGCCCGAGCCCGAGTTCGCCCTCCAGGTCCGCGAACAACTGCGCAGGCACCTGGGCGAGCTGCCGCCCGCCGACCTCTGGCGCGAGACCGCCGCCGGGTCGCTCCAGGACCGGTGCGCCCCGCCCCGCATCGTCAAGGAGATGGAGGAACTGGTCCGCCGCATCATGCGCTACGAGGCCAGGTTCCGGGCCGACGGACTGCTCCCCGAGGACGGCCGGGTCGCCACGGCCGCGGCCTACGACTACGGGCGGGCGACCGGCCTGGCGCGCTGGGGTCTGGCCGCGCGGTTCTGCAACCCGCAGGAAGCGGAACAGGCGATCGTGCACGCGGGTGCGCTCAGCAAGGCCGCGTACCGCTCCTGGGGAGAGTTCTCGGCGGGCTATCTGCTCGGCAGGGTGCTGCGCTTCGACGACGAGGAGTACGGCTCGTTCTACGAGGGCGCGCTGAACGCCCACCGGCTGCTCATGGAGGACGAGGGCAGCCCCTGGCGGAACATCCCCTGGAGCTGACCGCCGCCCGTTCCCACTCCGCCCAGCCCAGCTCAGCCCAGCCCAGCCCAGCTCAGCCCCGACGCGCCCGCCCCCTCCTGCTTCCGCGGCGGAGGGGGCGGGGCGTGCGTACGTACGCGCCGTGCTTACGAAGCCGGGCCCGCCAGCGCCGCCACCGGCCCCACCAGCGGTGTGCCCGAACCGTCGCGGCGCGGGTCGGTCTCCGGCAGCTCGGACGGCGTGCCGTTCTCCTGCGCCGCGCGCGCCGGGGCGGCGCCCGCCCAGGCCAGCACCAGGACGTCCTCGCCCTTGAGGAACCGCTGGCAGCGCACGCCGCCGGTCGCGCGCCCCTTGCGGGGGTACTGGTCGAACGGCGTCAGCTTCGACGTCGTCGTCTCCGAACCGCCCAGCGTGCCCGTCGAGCCCGCGACGGTGAAGACCACCGCGTCCGCCGCCGGGTCGACCGCGGTGAACGAGATGACCTCGGCGCCCTCGGCCAGCTTGATGCCCGCCATACCGCCCGCCGGGCGACCCTGCGGGCGGACCTGGGAGGCCTGGTAGCGCAGCAGCTGCGCGTCCGACGTGATGAAGACCAGGTCCTCCTCGCCGGTACGCAGCTCGGCGCCGCCCACGATCCGGTCACCCTCCTTGAGGGCGATCACCTCCAGCTCGTCCTTGTTCGCCGGATAGTCGGGGGCGACGCGCTTCACCACGCCCTGGAGCGTGCCGAGCGCGAGCCCCGGCGAGGACTCGTCGAGGGTCGTCAGACACACCACCGACTCGTCCGGGTCCAGAGTCAGGAACTCCGACAGCTGCGCCCCGCCCGACAGGTTCGGCGCGTGCGCGGTCTCCGGCAGCTGGGGCAGATCGATCACCGCGAGCCGCAGCAGCCGCCCGGCGGAGGTGACCACACCCACATCGCCGCGCGCCGTGGCGGGCACGGCCGAGACGATCACATCGTGCTTGGCGCGCCTTCCGCCGTCGTCCGGCAGCGGCTCCCCGGTGACCGTACGGGCCAGCAGACCGGTCGAGGAGAGCAGCACCCGGCACGGGTCGTCCGCGACCTCCAGCGGCACCGCCCCGACGGGCGCGCCCGCGGACTCCAGCAGCACCGTGCGCCGCTCGGTGCCGAACTTCTTGGCCACCGCGGCCAGTTCGGCCGAGACCAGCTTGCGCAGCTCCGCGTCCGACTCCAGGATCCGGGTCAGCTCCGCGATCTCCGCGTTGAGCTTGTCCCGCTCGCTCTCCAGCTCGATCCGGTCGAACTTGGTGAGCCGGCGCAGCGGGGTGTCCAGGATGTACTGCGTCTGGACCTCGCTGAGCGAGAAGTGCGCGATGAGGCGCCCCTTCGCCTGTGCCGAGTTCTCACTGGAGCGGATGAGGCGGATGACCTCGTCGATGTCCAGCAGGGCCACGAGCAGGCCCTCGACCAGGTGCAGCCGGTCGCTCTTCTTGCCCCGGCGGAACTCGCTGCGGCGCCGTACGACGTCGAAGCGGTGGTCGAGATAGACCTCCAGCAGCTCCTTGAGGCCCAGGGTCAGCGGCTGGCCGTCGACCAGCGCCACATTGTTGATGCCGAAGGACTCCTCCATCGGCGTCAGCTTGTAGAGCTGCTCGAGGACGGCCTCCGGGATGAAGCCGTTCTTGATCTCGATCACGAGGCGCAGGCCGTGCGCACGGTCCGTGAGGTCCTTGACGTCCGCGATGCCCTGGAGCTTCTTCGAGCCGACGAGGTCCTTGATCTTCGAGATCACCTTCTCGGGGCCGACCGTGAAGGGCAGCTCGGTGACGACGAGGCCCTTGCGGCGCGGCGTCACGTCCTCGACGGTCGCGGTCGCGCGGATCTTGAAGGTGCCGCGGCCCGACTCGTACGCGTCCTTGATCCCGGACAGGCCGACGATCCGGCCGCCGGTCGGAAGGTCGGGGCCCGGGACGAAACGCATCAGCGTCTCCAGGTCGGCGCCCGGGTGACGGATCAGATGCCGGGCGGCGGCGATGACCTCGCCCAGGTTGTGCGGCGGCATGTTCGTCGCCATGCCGACCGCGATGCCGGAGGCCCCGTTGACCAGAAGGTTGGGGAAGGCGGCGGGCAGCGCGACGGGCTCGCGCTCCTGGCCGTCGTAGTTCGGGGAGAAGTCGACCGTGTCCTCGTCGATCGACTCGGTCATCAGGCTGGTCGCGTCGGCCATCCGGCATTCCGTGTACCGCATGGCGGCCGGGGGGTCGTCGTTGCCGAGCGAACCGAAGTTGCCGTGGCCGTCGACCAGCGGGAGGCGCATGGAGAAGGGCTGCGCCATGCGCACCAGCGCGTCGTAGATCGACGCGTCACCGTGCGGGTGGAGCTTGCCCATGACCTCGCCGACGACACGGGCGCACTTCACATAGCCCCGGTCGGGCCGCACCCCCATCTCGTTCATCTGGTAAACGATCCGGCGGTGCACGGGCTTCATCCCGTCCCGCGCGTCCGGCAGGGCCCGGGAGTAGATCACCGAGTACGCGTACTCGAGGAAGGAGCCCTGCATTTCGTCGACGACGTCGATGTCGAGGATCTTCTCCTCGAAGTCGTCGGGCGGCGGGGTCTTCGTGCTGCGGCGGGCCATCGCTGCTGCGGCTCCTTCACCAACATGAACGGGAACTGACGCGGACCATTGTGGACTGTCCCACTGACAAGCCGGACCGCGACCCGGAACAGTGGGCCGAACCACCGGGAACTCAGCCGGGTTGTCCACAGGGAACTTCGCCAGGTGTCGGCACGCTTGCATACAGTGGCAGGACATCAAGCAACGCGATCGAAGGGACTACATGCCCATGGGTCACACGGCCACAGCGCAGGCCGGCTCCGGCGGCCTGACAGCGACCGAGCACCGCCTGGCCAACGGCCTGCGCGTGGTGCTCTCCGAGGACCACCTGACCCCGGTCGCCGCCGTCTGCCTCTGGTACGACGTCGGTTCGCGCCACGAGGTCAAGGGCCGTACGGGCCTGGCTCACCTCTTCGAGCACCTGATGTTCCAGGGCTCGAAGCAGGTGCACGGCAACGGGCACTTCGAGCTGGTCCAGGGGGCCGGCGGTTCGCTCAACGGCACCACCAGCTTCGAGCGCACCAACTATTTCGAGACCATGCCCACCCACCAGCTGGAGCTCGCGCTCTGGCTGGAGGCCGACCGCATGGGCTCGCTGCTCGCCGCACTCGACGACGAGTCCATGGAGAACCAGCGCGACGTCGTCAAGAACGAGCGCCGCCAGCGCTACGACAACGTGCCGTACGGCACGGCCTTCGAGAAGCTGACCGCCCTCGCCTACCCCGAGGGCCACCCGTACCACCACACCCCGATCGGCTCCATGGCCGACCTGGACGCGGCGACGCTGGAGGACGCGCGGACCTTCTTCCGTACGTACTACGCGCCGAACAACGCGGTGCTGTCGGTCGTCGGAGACATCGACCCCGAGCAGACCCTCGCCTGGGTCGAGAAGTACTTCGGCTCCATCCCGTCCCACGACGGCAAGCAGGCGCCGCGCGACGGCTCCCTCCCCGAGATCATCGGGCAGCAGCTGCGCGAGGAGGTCGTCGAGGAGGTGCCCGCCCGCGCCCTGATGGCCGCCTACCGGCTGCCGCACGACGGCACCCGCGAGTGCGACGCCGCCGACCTGGCGCTCACCGTCCTCGGCGGCGGCGAGTCGTCCCGGCTGCACAACCGCCTGGTGCGCCGCGACCGCACGGCCGTCGCCGCGGGCTTCGGCCTGCTGCGGCTCGCAGGGGCCCCCTCGCTCGGCTGGCTGGACGTGAAGACGTCCGCCGGGGTCGAGGTGCCCGACATCGAGGCCGCCGTCGACGACGAGCTGGCCCGGTTCGCCGCCGAGGGCCCCACGGCCGAGGAGATGGAGCGCGCACAGGCCCAGCTGGAGCGCGAGTGGCTGGACCGGCTCGGCACGGTCGCGGGCCGCGCCGACGAACTCTGCCGGTACGCGGTGCTGTTCGGCGACCCCCAGCTGGCGCTCAGCGCGGTCTCGCGGGTCCTCGACATCACCCCCGAGGAGGTCCAGGCGGTCGCCCAGGCCCGGCTGCGCCCCGACAACAGGGCGGTGCTGGTGTACGAGCCGCTCGCGGCCACCGAGGACAACGACGACGAAGAGGGAGCGGTCCAGTGACCGACGCTGCCGTGACCATGGACTTCCACCCGCAGCCGCAGCCGGGCGAGGCCAAGCCGTGGGCCTTCCCCGCCCCCGACCGCGGCGCGCTCGGCAACGGACTGACGGTCCTGCGCTGCCACCGCCCCGGCCAGCAGGTCGTGGCGGTCGAGATCTTCCTCGACGCCCCGCTGGACGCCGAGCCCGAGGGCCTGGACGGCGTCGCCACGATCATGGCGCGGGCGCTCTCCGAGGGCACGGACAAGCACACGGCGGAGGAGTTCGCCGCGGAGCTGGAGCGGTGCGGCGCCACGCTCGACGCGCACGCCGACCACCCCGGCGTCCGGGTCTCGCTGGAGGTCCCCGTCTCCCGGCTGCCCAAGGCCCTCGGCCTGGTCGCCGAGGCGCTGCGCGCGCCGCTGTTCGCCGACAGCGAGGTCGAGCGTCTCGTACAGAACCGGCTGGACGAGATCCCGCACGAGACCGCGAACCCGGCCCGCCGGGCGGCCAAGGAGCTCTCCCGGCAGCTGTTCCCGGCCACCTCCCGGATGTCGCGCCCCCGTCAGGGCACCGAGGAGACGGTGGAGCGCATCGACTCGGCAGCCGTACGCGCCTTCTACGAGGCGCACGTCCGCCCCTCGATGGCCACCGCCGTCATCGTCGGCGACCTCACCGGCGTCGACCTCGACGCGGTGCTCGCCGACACGCTCGGCGCCTGGACCGGCGACAAGGCGGAGAGCCGTCCGATGCCGCCGATCACCGCCGACGACACGGGCCGCGTCATCATCGTGGACCGCCCCGGAGCCGTCCAGACCCAGCTGCTGATCGGCCGGATCGGCGCGGACCGCCACGACCGGGTCTGGTCGGCCCAGGTCCTCGGCACCTACTGCCTGGGCGGCACCCTCACCTCCCGCCTGGACCGCGTCCTGCGCGAGGAGAAGGGCTACACGTACGGCGTGCGCTCCTTCGGGCAGGTGCTGCGCTCCACGGCCCCGACCGCCCCGGGCGGGGCCACGGGCGCCGCGATGCTCGCCATCAGCGGCTCCGTGGACACGCCGAACACGGGACCGGCGCTGGACGACCTCTTCAAGGTGCTGCGCACGCTCGCCGCGGAGGGGCTGACCGACGCCGAGCGCGATGTCGCCGTGCAGAATCTGGTGGGTGTGGCCCCGCTGAAGTACGAGACGGCGGCGTCCGTGGCGGGCACGCTGGCCGACCAGGTCGAGCAGGGCCTTCCGGACGACTACCAGGCCCAGCTGTACGCGCGCCTGGCGGAGACCGGCACGGTCGAGGCGACGGCCGCGGCAGTCAACGCCTTCCCGGTGGACCGGCTCGTCACGGTCCTCGTCGGGGACGCACACGAGATCGAGGACCCGATCCGGGAGCTCGGCATCGGTGAAGTGACCGTTGTCACGGGCTGATTGAGCCGAGAGGGCCCGAAGAGGGCCGAGAGGGACCCCGGCCGGCAGGCATGCCACCGGGGTCCTTTTTATGTCCGCTTCGAGGGGGGATGTAGGTGTCTGCCCTGTGGCATGCACTACAAATCGGCGTGTCTGTTTGGTGATTGAATGATCTCCCGCTTAGCGTCTTCTGCGCTGCCCGTCAGTTGCACCAGCCGCACCCGCGGCATCGGGCAGCCATCGCCGAGTCCCCGTCCGGCGCGAGCCTGGGGAGCCGGGGACCCACATGTCCCCTGGGGTGAATCGGACGCCTTCGCACCCGGTGCGGAGGGGCCCGTAGGAGACCTTCCTGCTCCGAACCCGTCAGCTAACCCGGTAGGCGAGAAGGAAGGAAAGGATCAGCCACTACATGGCGTTCACCCGTGCCACCGGGAAGCATCGTGGTCCGAGCCGGCTGTCGCGCAGGAGCGCGGGCGTGGCCGGAGTCGCGACCCTCGCCACCACCGGAGTCATCGGAACCCTCGCCTCCCCGGCGGTCGCCGCCGAAGCGGAAAGCCTCTCCCTCGAAGACACCGGCCTGACCCAGGCCATCGTCGCTCCCGACTACCTCGCCGAGCAGATCGACGCCCAGGCCGAGGCCCAGCAGCTGGAGGCCGACCTCGCCGCCGCCCAGGCGAAGGCCGAGGCCGAGGCGAAGCGCAAGGCGGAGGCCCGCGCCGAGGCGGCCCGCGAGGCCGAGGAGCGCGCCGCCCGCGAGGCCGAGCGCAAGCGCCTGATGTCGTACACCCTCCCGGTCGCCGGCTCGTACGTCAGCACCAGCTACCAGGCGGGCAGCTCGCTCTGGTCCTCCGGCAGCCACACCGGCGTCGACTTCCATGCCGCCTCCGGCACTTCGGTCGTGGCCGTCGGCTCCGGCAAGGTCGTGGAGGCCGGCTGGGGCGGCGCGTACGGCAACAACATCGTCATCAAGATGAACGACGGTACGTACACCCAGTACGGCCACCTGGCGTCGATCGACGTCTCGGTCGGCCAGACCGTCACCCCCGGCCAGCAGATAGGCCGCGCCGGATCGACCGGCAACTCGACCGGTCCGCACCTCCACTTCGAGGCCCGTACGGGCGAGGACTACGGCTCCGACATCGACCCGGTCGCGTATCTGCGCGCGCACGGCGTGAACGTCTGAGACCTTCAGTGTCTGAGATCTTCGGCGTCTGAGATCTTCAGCGAAGGCCCCGGCTCGGGATGAACCGAGCCGGGGCCTTCGTCGTCTTCCGGCCAAAAGATATCCATGGATTCCCGTTCGCCGTCGGAAATTCCGTCCCCTTGCAATAGAGTCACCGGACAGGCAGGGCGATCGGGCAGAGATCCACGGGTTTCGCGAGGATTAAAGCGGAGGTTCGGTATGCGCATTCCAGCGCGCTCGGTATGCGCGGCGATCCGCGACGACATCATCACCGGTGTCTTCGAGCGCGGCAGCCGGCTCACCGAGGAGCAGCTGGCGCGCCGCTACGGCGTATCCCGCGTACCGGTGCGCGAAGCGCTGCGCACCCTGGAGTCGGAGGGCTTCGTGGTCACCCGCAGGCACGCCGGAGCCTGCGTCGCCGAGCCCACCGAGCAGGAGGCCGCCGATCTGCTGGAGATCAGGATGCTGCTGGAGCCGCTGGGTGCGGCGCGCGCGGCCCAGCGGCGCACGGAGGCGCACCTCAAGGTGCTGCGCGGCCTGGTCAGACTGGGCCAGGAGCGGGCGCGGCGGGGTCAGGGCGAGGACCTGCGCTCGCTCGGCGCCTGGTTCCACGAGACCCTCGCCCAGGCCTGCGGCAGTCCCGGCCTCACCGCCCTGCTCACCCAGCTCCGGCACAAGACCGCCTGGATGTACGCCGTCGAGCAGCCGGCCCGGCCCCTGGAGTCGTGGGCCGAGCACGGCGCGATCGTGGACGCCGTGGCGCGCGGTGACGCGGAGCGGGCCAGGGCGCTCACCGCGATGCACGCGGAGCGGGCGAACGGCGCGCACCGGCTGCGCACCGGTGTGGTGGTGAGGGCTTCGCAACACTCCGTAAACACGGTGAGCGGCCGTCATTAACATGGCCGACGTATACAAGAAGTATTCGCATCGGAGATTTCCCTTTGTGGGATTTCGCCGCGCGTAAACGCGTATAAAGCGGCGGAGCCGCGCACCGATGAAGGTGGTGCGCGGCTCCGCTCCGCATTCCCCGCGAGAATTCAGCAAATTCGGGGACCGGATGGTCTCAGACGGTTTCGGGGAGTTCCTCGAGCCCCTCCGCGACCAGCTTCGCCAGCCGGTCCAGAGCGGCCTCGGCGCCTTCCGCGTCGGAGGCGAGCACGATCTCCTCGCCGCCCTCGGCGCCCAGACCGAGCACCGCGAGCATCGAGACGGCGTTGACGGGGGTGCCGCCGGCCTTGGCGATCGTCACGGGGACGCCGGACGCCGTGGCGGCACGGACGAAGATGGAGGCGGGGCGGGCGTGGAGGCCCTCGGCCCAGCCGACATTGACGCGGCGCTCAGCCATGGTGATGCCCTTCGGGTGCTCTTCGGTGCCAAATGTTGTCTAGACCAGTCTCTCATGCGTGCTGGAGTGCCCCCAGCGTGCCCTGGAGCGAGGCGGTCCGCGAGCCGTGTCCGCGAGCCGTGCCGACGCTGTTGCCGGAGCCGTACGCTGGCCCCATGCAGAGCCCGTCGGATCACGCGTACCCCGACCACTGGGAAGCCGACGTGGTGTTGCGCGACGGTGGCACCGCGAGGATCAGGCCCATCACGACCGAGGACGCCGAGCGGCTCGTCAGCTTCTACGAACAGGTCTCGGACCAGTCCAAGTACTACCGTTTCTTCGCGCCCTACCCACGGCTCTCGGCCAAGGACGTGCACCGCTTCACCCACCACGACTACGTGGACCGCGTGGGCCTGGCGGCCACGGTGGGCGGTGAGTTCATCGCGACCGTCCGCTACGACCGGATCGACGCGGACGGGAGGCCCGCCTCCGCGCCCGCCGACGAGGCGGAGGTCGCCTTCCTGGTCCAGGACGCGCACCAGGGCAGAGGCGTCGCCTCCGCGCTGCTCGAACACATCGCGGCGGTCGCCCGGGAGCGGGGGATCCGGCGGTTCGCGGCGGAGGTGCTCCCCGCGAACAGCAAGATGATCAAGGTGTTCACGGACGCCGGCTATACCCAGAAGCGGAGCTTCGAGGACGGGTCCGTGCACCTCACGCTCGACCTCGAACCGACCGCCGAATCCCTCGCGGTGCAGCGCGCCCGTGAACAGCGCGCCGAGGCCCGGTCCGTGCAGCGGCTCCTCACGCCCGGGTCGGTGGCCGTGATCGGGACCGGCCGCGCGCCGGGCGGAGTGGGCCGCACCGTGCTGCGCAATCTGCTGGGCGCGGGCTACGCGGGGCGTACGTACGCGGTGAACCGGGCCCTCGGGCCGGACGTGCGGGAACTGGACGGGGTCCCGGCCTTCCCCTCCGTCGGCGCGATCGGCGAGCCCGTCGACCTCGCCGTCGTGGCCGTACCGGCCGAACGGGTACCGGAGGCGGTCGCGGACTGCGGCGAGCACGGGGTGCGGGGGCTGGTCGTGCTGTCCGCCGGATACGCGGAGAGCGGGGCCGAGGGGCGGGAGCGGCAGCGCGAACTGGTCCGGCAGGCACGGTCGTACGGGATGCGGATCATCGGCCCGAACGCCTTCGGCGTCATCAGCACCTCGCCCGACGTCCTGCTGAACGCCTCCCTGGCGCCCGAGTCGCCGACGCGCGGGCGGATCGGGCTGTTCACCCAGTCGGGCGCGATCGGCATCGCGCTGCTGTCGGGGCTGCACCGGCGGGGCGCGGGCCTGTCGTCCTTCATCTCCGCGGGCAACCGCGCGGACGTCTCCGGGAACGACTTCCTCCAGTACTGGTACGAGGACCCGGACACCGACATCGTCCTGCTCTACCTCGAATCCATCGGCAACCCGCGGAAGTTCACGCGGCTCGCGCGGCGCACGGCGGCCGTCAAGCCGGTCGTCGTGGTCCAGGGCGCCCGGCACAGCGGGAGCGCGCCCCCGGGGCACGCGGTGCCGACGACGCGCATTCCGTACGCCACGGTCTCCGAACTGCTGCGCCAGGCGGGCGTGGTCCGAGTGGACACGGTCACCGAACTCGTCGACGCCGGACTGCTCCTGGCCGGTCAGCCGCTGCCCGCCGGCCCGCGCGTGGCGATCCTCGGGAACTCCGAGTCCCTCGGGCTGCTCACGTACGACGCCTGCCTGACGGAGGGCCTGCGGCCACTGCCGCCACGCGACCTCACGACGGAGGCCACGCCCGGGGACTTCCGCGCCGCGCTCGCGCAGGCGCTGCGGGACGACGCGTGCGACGCGGTCGTCGTCACGGCGATCCCCTGGGTCGGCGAGAACGGTGTGACGGAGTCCGGCGACGGCGAAGTCCTGGCGGAGGCCCTGCGCGAGGCGGCCACGGCGGCTCCGGCGAAGCCGGTGGTCGTCGTCCACGTCGAGATGGGCGCCCTGGCGGACGCCTTGACAGCGGCGACGAGCACGGCGCGCTCCGGGGGGCGGGGGGCGCCTGGTGCGTCCTCGGACTCGCGTCCCGCCTCGGGGTATGTGGCGGGCTCCGAGTCCGCGGCCCCGGGGGCGGGCCATCCCGCCCCGGGCCAGGCGCCTTCGACACCCCCCGGTACGGGCGACGGTCCGCCGCTCGCCCCCGAGGCCGCATCGCCCTCTCCCCCAGGGCCGAGCCCCACGCCCACGGGCGCCCCCGCCCCCGCCCGGCCGCCGCACGCGGGTGCCGGGGTCACGCGGCACGCCGACCCGGAGCGGTCGCCGGAGACCGTGTCGGGGGCCGGAGGTACGTGGTCCCCAGGCTTGCACGCCGGTGGTGCTCGTAGCGCGGAGGAGCCGGCGGTGGCCGGGGGCACGCAGTCCCCCGAAACCCCCCAGCACGCCGATGGTGCCCGGACCGCGGAGGCCCTCGCGGGGGCCGGGGGTACGCAGTATCCCCGCACAAGAGCCCGCATCCCCGCGTACCCCGCCGCCGAGCGGGCCGTGCGGGCGCTGGCCGAAGCGGTGCGGTACGCGCGGTGGCGGCGGGAGGCCGCCGAGCCGGGGAAGGTGCCGGAGTACGAGGACATCGACGAGGACGGGGCAGCCGCGCTCGTCGAGCGGGTGCTGGAAGGGGGCGCGGGGGAGCGGGGGGTCACGCTGGGGCAGGAGGACGCCAGGCAGCTGCTCGGGCGGTACGGGATCGACGTACGGGCCGCCCTGCCCGCCCCCGGCCCCGACGCGGCGGCCCGAGCCGCCGCCCGGCTCGGATACCCGGTCGCCCTCAAGACCACCGCCCCGCACCTGCGCCACCGCGCGGACCTCGGCGGCGTACGCCTCGATCTCGCGACCGAGCAGCAGTTGCGCCAGGCGTACGGTGAGTTGACCGACGCCTTCGGCAAGGCCGAGGAGCTCCAGCCGGTCGTCCAGGCCATGGCCCCGCGCGGCGTGGACACCGTCGTACGCGCGGCCATCGATCCGGCTGTCGGCGCCGTACTGTCCTTCGGGCTCGCGGGCCCGGCCACGGAGCTGCTCGGCGACACCGCCCACCGCCTCGTCCCGGCCACCGACCGCGACGCCGCCGAGCTGATCCGGTCCATCAGGACCGCCCCGCTCCTCTTCGGCTGGCGCGGCGCGGCCCCGGTGGACACCGCCGCGCTCGAAGAGCTGCTCCTGAGGGTGTCCAGGCTCGTCGACGATCACCCCGAAGTGGTCGCCATCAGCCTCGAACCGGTCGTCGTCGCCCAGCACGGGCTGTCCGTCCTCGGGGCCACCGTGCGGCTGGCGCCGCCCCCGCCGCGCACGGACCTCGGACCGCGCACCCTGCCCGCCTACTGAGCGGACCCCGAGCGGACCCGGAGCGCCCGGAGTGGGCCGTAGGATGGAGCCCATGGCGAAGACCGGTACGACGACCCAGGGGCTGCGCGCGGCGATCGAGCGCAGCGGCTACTACCCGGCTCTCGTGGCCGAAGCGGTGGAGGCCGCTGTCGGTGGTGAGCAGATCGCGTCGTACCTGGTCCACCAGGAGACCACGTTCGACGCGAACGAGGTGCGCCGGCACGTCACCGTCCTGGTCCTGACCGGCACGCGGTTCATCGTCAGCCACACCGACGAGCAGGCCGCCGACAACAGCTCCCCGACGCCGTACGCCACCACCTCCACCGAGTCGGTCAAGCTCGACCGGATCTCGTCGGTCGTCGTCAGCCGCGTCGTCGCCAACCCCGAGTCGTACACCCCGGGCACCCTGCCCCGCGAGGTGGTCCTCACCATCGGCTGGGGCGCCGTCTCCCGCATCGACCTGGAGCCCGCCGCCTGCGGCGACCCCAACTGCGACGCCGACCACGGCTACACGGGCAACTCCACCGCCGACGACCTCAGCCTGCGCGTCAGCGAGGCGGGCGACGGCCCGGAGACGGTCCGCCAGACGCTCGTCTTCGCGCAGGCGCTGTCCGAGGCCACCGCCGCCACGGCGACCGCCCGCTGATGACGCTGCCCGACTGGCCCGAGGACGTCGTCCCGCTGGCCCTCGACTCCGCGCCCGTTCCCGCGTACGGCTCCGGCTCGCTCGCCGATCTGCTGCCGGCGATCGCCGCGGGCCAGGGCGTCCCGGGACTCCGGTCCGCCCTCCCCGAGCTCGCCCCCGCCGACCGGAACTGCGTCTTCCTCATCGACGGTCTCGGCTGGGAGCAGATCCTCGCCCACCCCGACGAGGCGCCGTACCTCACCTCTCTCCTCCCCAGCTCGCTCGGCGGCAGCGGACGCCCCCTGACCGCCGGGTTCCCCGCCACCACCGCGACCTCGCTCGCCTCCTTCGGCACCGGCCTGCCGCCCGGCGCGCACGGCCTGCCCGGCTACACCGTCCGCAACCCGGAGACGGGCGAGCTGATGAATCAGCTCCGCTGGAGGCCGTGGACCTCGCCTCAGGTCTGGCAGCCGTACCCGACGGTCTTCCAGCTGGCCGACCGGGCCGGTGTGCACACCGCCCAGGTCACGTCCCCCGCCTTCCAGGACACCCCGCTGACCAAGATCGCCCTCAGTGGAGGGACGTTCCACGGCCGGCTCACCGGCGAGGAGCGGATGGACTTCGCGGCGGAGCAGCTCGCCGCCGCCGACCGCTCGCTCGTCTACACGTACTACAGCGAGCTCGACGGCGCCGGCCACCGCTTCGGAGTCGACTCCGACGCCTGGCGCGGCCAGCTGATGTCCGTCGACCGGCTCGTCCAGCGCCTCGCCGAACAGCTCCCGCCGCGTACGACGCTGTACGTCACCGCAGACCACGGCATGATCGACATCCCGTTCGACGAGGAGTCGCGCATCGACTTCGACGAGGACTGGGAGCTGCGCGCCGGTGTCGCCCTGCTGGGCGGCGAGGGCCGGGCCCGCCACGTCTACGCCGTCCCGGGCGCCGAGACCGACGTCCTCGCCGTCTGGCGCGAGGTCCTCGGCGACCGCTTCTGGGTGGCCGGCCGGGACGAGGCCATCGCGGCCGGCTGGTTCGGGCCGCAGATCGACGAGCGGGTCTACCGGCGGCTCGGCGACGTCGTCGCCGCGGCGCACGCCGATGTCGTGATCACGGCCTCCGTGAACGAGCCGAACGAGTCCGCCATGGTCGGAATGCACGGTTCCATGACCCCTGTCGAGCAGCTCGTCCCGCTGCTCGAAGTACGTTCGTAAGCTTCGTAAGCCCTGCTCTGCGACTCCGCGCAAGAGATGACTGGAAGGCCGTCACCACCCTATGTCCGAGCTGGTGTTCTTCTCCGGAACGATGGACTGCGGAAAGAGCACGCTGGCGCTCCAGATCGGACACAACCGGTCGGCCCGCGGGCTCCAGGGCGTGATCTTCACGCGTGACGACCGGGCGGGTGAGGGCAAGCTGTCCTCCCGGCTCGGACTGGTCACGGAGGCGGTCGAGGCCGCCGAGGGCATGGACCTGTACGCGTACCTCGTGAACCTGATCTCCAGGGGCGGCAAGGCCGACTACGTGATCGTGGACGAGGCGCAGTTCCTCGCACCCGAGCAGATCGATCAGCTCGCCCGCATCGTCGACGACCTCGGCATGGACGTGTTCGCCTTCGGCATCACCACGGACTTCCGTACGAAGCTCTTCCCGGGTTCCCAGCGCCTGATCGAGCTCGCCGACCGGATAGAGCAACTCCAGGTCGAGGCCCTGTGCTGGTGCGGCGCCCGCGCCACGCACAACGCCCGTACGGTGGGCGGGGAGATGGTGGTCGAAGGCGCCCAGGTCGTCGTCGGGGACGTCAACCGCCCGGCCGAGGAGATCGGCTACGAGGTCCTCTGCCGCCGCCACCACCGCCGCCGCGTGACGAGCGCCTCGGCCCACGCGAGCGCCCTGTCGCCGGACGTCCTCCCCGTCAACCACGTCTGAGCGCGCCCTCCCCGTGCTCGCCTCACCGTCCTACTGGCACGTTGTGGCACAGCCTTCCGTCATCCGCGCCATTCGAGCAGGACGAGCGTCGCGTCGTCCGAGGTGGTTTCGCCGCGTGCCCGCTTGAGGGTGTGGGACAGGTCCCGGGCCACCGTGCGGATCCCGTGGTCCGCCTCCTCCAGCTGGTTCACCCAGTCGATCAGCTGCTCCTCGCCGAACTGTTCCTGGCCGCTTTCGTGTTCCTCGATCAGGCCGTCGGTGAAACAGAGGACGCGGTCGCCCGGCTCCAGCGCCACCGCGCTGACCTGTGGCTGGGCCCCGCCGAACCCGACGGGGAGGGTCGTGGGGCTCCGCAGGCGGCGTGCGACGCGGTGCGCGCGGATCAGCATGGGCGCGGGATGCCCCGCGTTGACCCACTGGAGGTACCCCGTGTCCGTGTCCAGGCGCATCATCTGGGCGGTCACGAAGTGGTCCGGGTCGAACTGCTCGGCGATGGCCCGGTCCATGAAGAGGTAGATCTCGGACAGTTCGATGCTGATCCTGCGGGCGTGGCGGTAGGCGCCGATGGCCACTGTGGCCATCGTGGCCGCGTCCAGGCCGTGCCCCATGGCGTCGATCATGGCGAGGTGCAGGACGTCGCCGTTCAGGGCGTAGTCGAAGCTGTCCCCCGCCACGTCGTAGGCGGGCTCCAGGACTCCGGCGACCGCGACGTGCGGCATCACCATCGACAGCGGGGGCAGCAGGGACCACTGGATCTCCGCGGCCACGCTCATCGGTTCGCTGCGGCGGGTGCGGAAGAAGAGGTCGGTGTAGCCGTTCTTGGTCTGCAGCAGGTCGGCCGCCAGAGCCGCGATCCTGTACAGGAGGCGGCGGGCGTCGTCGTCGATCCCGTCCAGGGTGACCGTGAGGACCCCCACCTGGTCGCCGCCGTCCAGCAGGGGCAGGTGGACCCGTACGCCGTCGGGCGTCAGGACTTCGACGGGGCGTGACTCCAGGAAGCACCGGCCGGCTTCGGACTGGTCGATGGGCTGGGGACCACCGACGGCCACGCCGTCGGCGGGCAGGGGGACCAGCTGCTGCTGTCCGTAGTCCTGCAGCAGGATTTGCGGGTCGCGGCCCCCCATCCGGGCCACCGTCTCGGCGACGAGCGGGCCGACCATGTGCGGCGGCAGCTCGTGCGCCCGGTCCAGGAGCACCCCGAGCAGTTCCTCCCCGAAGCTCTCCGAGCGGTCCGGGTCCCCGCGCCCTCCGACGGTCATCCTGTTGCCTCCAACCGGACGGCGGGCCGGCGTCCGGCTGCACGGGCGGCGTGCCTCCAGGATGCTCCCCGGCGACCGGGCACGCCACATGGCTTCCGTGCCCGGCGGCCTCCACGACCCGGATTCCCCGGTGGGCCGGTTCGCGCAGGGCTCGCCCGGTCCCGTCCCGCTCCCGTCGTGCGCCGACGGGGCCCGACCGGCTGCTACCAGGCATGCTCCGGCACGCGATGGTGAAGGGAGCCGTTCCGGGCGGCTGCCCGGGACCGGGAGTACCGTGTGAGGACCGGCAGTGCCGCATCCCCGGCAGTGCCCGAGTGGGCTCCGGCAGACACGGGTCGGGGAGCGGCCGGACCCCGTAGACGGGCGGACCACGATGGCTGAGGCCGACATCCCGCACACGCCCCCGATGACCCTGCCGGACGCGATCCACACGGCGCTCCAGCCAGGTACGGCCCTCCTGCGGCTGGAGACCACTGCTTCCCGGGAGGGGATCCTCGACGGTGCGTGGTGGCCACGCTCACGCGATGTATCGGGTGAGCTGCCCGCGCTGATCAGCGTGCTGACCGAGCACCTCGGGCCCATCACCCGTGTCGGCCTGGACGCCTCAGCCTGGAACGGCCTGCCGACCCGCCTGGTCGTCGACGACCGTATCGTTCACCTCGACTCCGACCCCGTCGGAGACGACACCGTCCTCATCACCCGCGGCGACCAGGACCACTTCGCGCTCCTGGTGGTACCGCCCGGCACCACGCCCGATGCCGCCCGCGCCGCCATGGCCCGCGCGGTCCGCGCCGACAACCTCACATCGGCCGCCGAGATCCTCGTCGCCCCCACGGCCGTACCCGGGCGAGGAGAGCCGACGTGACCCGGCGCGGTGGACCTCCGCGAGTGTCGCTGTGCCGTCCAGCGCCGTCGGCCTGAAGGGGCCGTGCCATCGCGCTGCCCGGGCGGCGCCCGCGACGCCGGCGTCGTCGTGGAGGTCCTGGACCACACCGTTCGCCCGGCGTGCGTGTTTTGTGCGCATCGGCCGATGATGGGAGTACGGCCGAACACGCGGAGCTGAGCATGACGGGTTGGCGTGTCAGGGACTACACCCAGGACGATCTCGAAGCGGTGATCCGAGTCGACGCGGAAAGCGGCACGGCCGAAGAGTCACCGCTCTTTCCGCTCTCGGACGCCGTGGCGGCCCTCCAGGCTCTCCACCCGGCGGTGGTGGCCACCGCGGACGAGGAGGTGGTCGGCGCCGCGGTGAGCAGGGTGGAGGGTGACCGGGCGTGGATCCTGCGCATCAGCATGGCGCCTGCCTGGCGGCACCAGGGGCTGGGCAGCGACCTGATCACGGCCCTGGAGCACCGGCTGTTCGCGGGCGGCGTCCGAACGGTGCACGCGGTCCTGCCCGACGGCGAGACCGGTGCCACCGCCCTGCACAACTGCGGCTTCGGCGCCCGTCGAGGCCTGGTCTTCTTCGAGAAGCGCGGGCGGGTGACCCCTCAGGCGGTCAGCATGCTCGCGTCGCTGGGAGCGGAGCTGCCGCCTGGGGGTCTGTGGCAGAAGGTCGCGGGCATGCAGAGGGAGAAGGAGCTCATCGAGCGGCGCCTGGTCCTGCCACTGGCCCATCCCGAAATGGCCGCGCAGCACGGAGTCGAACCGCCGCGGGCGGTGATGCTGTTCGGGCCGCCCGGGACGGGGAAGAGCACGTTCGCGCACGCGATCGCCAGCCGTCTGGGATGGCCGTTCCTCGAACTGTTCCCCGCCCGGCTGGCCGCCGAGTACGGGCTGGCCAGCGGGCTGAACCGGCGCTTCGACGAGATCGCCCGGCTCGACCACGTCCTGGTCTTCATCGACGAGGTCGAGGAGATCGCCGGGACCCGGAGCGGTGCGGACGCGATCGCGGTCGGTGTCGTCAACGAACTGCTCAAGGCGATCGTCCGGTTCCGGGGCCAGGACGGGCGGCTGCTCGTCTGCGCCACGAATGACGTGGCCGCGCTCGACTCCGCGTTCCTGCGGCACGGCCGTTTCGACTACGTGCTCCCGATCGGCCCGCCCGACGACCGCGCGAGGACCGCGCTGTGGGAGAGCTACCTGACCCGAGCGGGCGCGGAGGCCGACAGCGCGGCGCTGGCGTCCGCCAGCGAGGGGTTCACCCCTGCCGACATCGCCCATGTGGCGCGCACCGTCTCCCAAGCCCAGTTCGAGCGCACCTTCGACACCGGAACCAGGGCACGCCCCACCACCGAGGACTACCTGCGCACCATCGGCGAAACCAGGCCCACGGTCAGCGCCGCCATGGCTCAGGAACTCGTTTACCAGACCGAGAAGTTCGCCCGCATCTAGACCGTCCCTTCCTCCTCGGCCTCCAG
This sequence comes from Streptomyces sp. NPDC000410, assembly GCF_040300305.1. Taxonomy (NCBI): domain Bacteria; kingdom Bacillati; phylum Actinomycetota; class Actinomycetes; order Kitasatosporales; family Streptomycetaceae; genus Streptomyces; species Streptomyces sp. NPDC000410. Next base: position 24,167 of record NZ_JBEPDM010000014.1, on the reverse strand, counting down.
GCGCCGGATTCCTTCGTGTGTGAGGGTGACCATCGCCGGGGTGTTGCCGGGTTCCCAGTCGACGGTGATCAGTCCTTCGCCGGCCAGGTAGGTGCAGGCGGCGGCCAGGTCCTGTTCCGGCACGTGGAGGTCGCGCCGCAGCTGTGCTCCGGCGGATCGAGCAGCTCCAGGTCGAGGCCCTGTGCTGGTGCGGCGCCCGCGCCACGCACAACGCCCGTACGGTGGGCGGGGAGATGGCGGTCGCAGGCGCCCAGGTCGTCGTCGGCGACGTCAACCGCCCGGCCGAGGAGATCGGCTACGAGGTCCTCTGCCGCCGCCACCACCGCCGCCGCGTGACGAGCGCCTCGGCCCACGCGAGCGCCCTGTCCCCGGACGTCCTCCCGGTCAGCCACGCCTGACCGTCGCCCCAGGGGCTGTCCGGCGGTGAGTGTCACTGCTGGGCGGTGACGCCGGTGGACGGCCGAGCGACAACGCCTCCGGCGCTCCGGACCGGACCGGACCGGACGCGACCGGCCGACCGGATCCGGCGTCATGACGACAAGGCCGTCAGCGCGGGGGACCCGCCGCGATGGCCGTGAGCGCGGCGATGTGGCGCCGGTAGGTCGCCACACCCTCCTGCGTCACACACAGCCAGGTCCGCGGCCGCCGGCCGAGCTGCCCCTTCTCGACCGTCACCCAGCCCGCTTCCTCCAGCCGCGAGACCTGCTTCGACAAGGCGGAATCGGTGATCTCCACGAGATCCCGCACGTAGGCGAATTCGGCCTTGTCCACGCCGACGAGAGCCGCGACGATCGACAGTCGTACCGCCGACTCGAGAAGAGGGGCGAGGGCGTGTCGCGGGTGAGGGCCCTGCCCTGTCGGCACCGAAGCCTCGGATGTCATCCGGCGCGCCCCTCCCGCCAGGCCGCGACGGCAGCCGGCAGCGCGCATACGAGGGCGGCCACCGCGGCGAAGGCGACGCTGTCCACGAAGAGGGTGAGGGCGAGGACGAGGGTCAGGACGTACGCGACCGTCCAGGCGCCGATCATCCAGAGGTGCTTGCCGGTGTATCCGCGCGGTACGACGGGCTGCCGCGTCGCGAACACTGACAGCCCCACGACCAGAAGAGCGTTGGCCAGCGTGCTGACGAGCGCCCCGGCCGGCCCGTGCCACAGCACCACCGTGGGAACGAGGACCAGCTGCCACGCGGCGAAAGTCCACAGGTAGACGGCGTACCAGCCGCTTCGCTTCCGTGCCGCGGCCTCGATCCGCCCAACACCCCTCAATGATGCGGCCACTTCGTCCTGTCCATGCATGACGTACCCCCGGGTCGTCGCTGGGCATCCTCGTATGTGTCGGCCCAGCATCTACTTTCCAACTTAGCAACTACTTGCCAATGTAGGCTACATGGCGGCAGAGGCACTCCGCCGAGATCGACCGGGAGTGAGCCTCTCGCCATGTGAGACACCCGGTGGGATATGGGTCGGCACTCTTGACGGGGCTCTTGGGGCCGCTCGACACTCCAGAGCGGAAACCTAGTGAACAGGTGGGCAATCATGGGGCGTTCGGGGTCGGGCTCCGACCGTGCGATCCGCACGGGCAGCCGGCCTTCGCTCCTTCTGACGTCCCGTCGCCACATCGATCTGCTGCGCGTCAGCAGCGCGGCGAGTTCTCGCCACTGAATCTCCCCACTGATTCTCTTCGCTGATTCTCTCCGCTGAGACGGCAGCCCCCGCTGCGTACGGCTCCGTGCCGCCGCGGCCGTGCGCCCGCATTCGCACCTGACTCCAGGGAGACACATGCCCGCCACACCCCGACAGCCATGCCGTCCGTGCCGTCCGCAGCCCCGCCCAACGTGCCGTCCACGCCGCCCTTCCGGGGCCGGATCGGCCGTGACGCGCGCAGCGGCCACTACCCCGTACCGCGCCGCTTCCGCCTCCACCTCTCGCTGTCCTGTCCGCACTGTCTGCGGATCGCCATCACACACAGCCTGCTCGGCCTCGACGACACCGTCCCGGTGACGCTGCTGCCCGCCGTCCCCGACGGACCCGACGGCGGACACTCCGTGCTGCGCCCCCTGTACGAGGCCAGCTCGCACCGGTACCCCGGCGCGGCCACGGCACCCGTGCTCAGCGACGACTGGACCGGACGGATCGTCAGCACGTACACGCCCGACATCCTGCGCGACCTGGCCCAGCGGTTCGGCGGCGACGGACCCGTTCTCCATCCGCGGGGTGCCGAGGCGGAGATCGCGGCCGTCGGACGCCTCTGCGAGCAGGGCATCAACGACTCCGCGCAGCGTGCCGGGAAGCCCGGCACCGACGGGGCGGCCCGTGAGAGCGCACTGGGGGAGCTGCTGCGCACCCTGTCCGCACTGGAGCGGCGGCTCAGCCGTCGGCAGTACGCGCTCGGCGGCGAACTGTCCGCCGCCGACGTGCGGTTGTGGGTCACGCTGGTGGAACTCGACACGGTCCACCGCTGGCACCTGGACGCCGCCGCGGTGCACCACATCACCGACCATCCGCACCTGTGGGCCTACGCGCGGCGGCTGGCCGCCCAGCCCGCCTTCGGCTCCCACCTCGATCTGGCGGGCATCGCCCGCAGACACCACGCGCACTGCCAGGGGCTGGAGGCGGCCGGGGCGGCGGTGCAGATCCTGGACTGGGCCGCACACACACCGGACAGGGCGACGGCCCAGCCCTGCTGAGCGCGCCCCGGCCCCGGCCCGCGATCGGCGGGCCGGGGCCGGGGCGTCACTGTCCGTCCAGGTCAGCTGGGCCGGGTCCGTACGATCGTGAAGACCGCGCCCTCCGGATCCGCGACGGTCGCGAGCCGTCCGCTCGTGCCCTCCCGGGGCGGATGCAGGACGTGGCCGCCGAGCTCCTCCACGTGAGCCGTGGTCCGGTCGACGTCCTCGACCTCGAAGTACGTCATCCAGTGCGAGCCCCTGTCACGTGGCAGGGCGTGGCCGACCCCGTGCAGCGAGGCCACGGGGCGGCCCTCCAGGTGCAGGGTCAGGTAGTCGAAGTCGGCCGAGACCACCGGCTCCACCTCGTATCCGAAGACCGACTGGTAGAACTTGCTGACCGACGACGTCTCCCGGGTCACCAGCTCGTTCCAGACCGGTGTCCCATGCGTGCCGAACAGGGCGGTGCCGGCATGGGCCGCGGCCTGCCAGATGCCGAAGACCGCGCCTTCCGGGTCCGAGGCGATGGCGAGCCGCCCCGCGTCCCCCGCGTCGAGCGGACCGACACCGACCGTGCCGCCGCACATACGGATCTGTTCGGCGGTCTCGTCGGCGTCGTCGGTGGCCAGGTAGGTCGTCCAGGCGACCGGCAGATGACGGTCGGGCGGCATCTGGCCGATCCCGGCCACCTCCTTGCCGTCGATCAGCGCGCGGACGTACGGACCGAGGTGCTGCGGGCCGGGGACGAAGTCCCAGCCGAACAGATCCCGGTAGAAGTGCTGGGTCGTGCCTAGTCCGTGCACCATCAGGCTCACCCAGCAGGGCGTGCCGAGTCTGCGCCGAGTCGCCTCGGTCATCGTCACTCTCTCCTCGGACCGTCGTCGTGGCCGTGCGGGGGACGGCAACGGACCGGCTGCCCTGTGCGGCGGCCCCGTGTCCCGTGCAGATGCTCGCACCACCCGGCGCGCGGCGCGTCGCGGCCGCGCCGCATGTCCCGGGATCCCACTGGAGGATGCCCGTTTTTGGCATTGTCCACCCGTGCCGACGCTGTTACGGGCCCGCCGTACCCTGCGCGAGGATGGCTCTCATGACCCCCATCATCTCCGCAACAGAACTCGCGAGCGAGTCGGCCGGCCCGCGGCCTCCCGTGCTTCTCGACGTCCGCTGGCAGCTGGGCGGGCCGCCCGGACGCCCCGCGTACGAGGCCGGGCATCTGCCCGGTGCCGTATACATCGACCTGGACACCGAGCTGGCGGGTCCGCCCGGGACCGGTGGCCGCCACCCGCTGCCGGACGTGGCGGCCTTCGGGGCGGCGATGCGCGGGGCCGGTGTCTCGGGCGACACCCCGGTCGTGGTGTACGACGACTGGCAGGGGTGGGGCGCGGCGCGGGCCTGGTGGCTGCTGCGCTGGGCCGGGCATACGGACGTACGCGTCCTCGACGGTGGCCTCGCGGCCTGGGACGGGCCCCTGAGCACCGAGACCCCTGTCCCCCCTGCGGGTGATTTCCAGCCGGTGCCCGGGGGCCTCCCGCTGCTCGACGCGGACGGAGCGGCGGCACTGGCCCGCACCGGGCTGCTGCTGGACGCGCGGGCCGCCGAGCGCTACCGCGGCGACGTCGAGCCGATCGACCGGGTCGGCGGGCACATCCCCGGCGCGGTCTCGGCCCCGACGACGGAGAACGTCACCGCTGCCACCGCCTTCCTCCCGGCGGAGGAACTGGCCGCGCGCTTCAAGCGGCTGGGGGCCACGGACGCCCCCGAGGTCGGCGTCTACTGCGGCTCGGGCGTCTCCGGCGCCCACGAGGTCCTCGCCCTGGCGATCGCCGGGATCCCGGCGGCCCTCTACGCGGGCTCCTGGTCGGAATGGTCCTCCGACCCCGACCGCCCGGTGGCGACGGGCCCGGACCGGGGCTGAGGGCTCTCCGGCCTCTGAGGTTCGGGGGTTCCGGCGCTTCGGGGCCGGATCCCCCGCAGGCGCCGTCCCCCGACGGTATCCGGCCGGCCACACGCGGAAGGGCCCGTACGCGGTCGTACGCGCCCTGCCGGCGATCCGCGGACCGGACCGCTATTCCTGCTTCTTGCGCCGCGTGCCGAAGACGATCTCGTCCCAGCTCGGCACCGCGGCCCGCCGTCCCGGGCGCACCCCGTCCGCCTCCGCCTGGCGGTCCGTGGTGCCGGTGAGGCGGTCGCGGTGGCCGCTCACCGAGCGGGGCATCAGGACGTCCGCGTACGCCGAGCCCGCGCCCGCCGAGGCCGCCGGAGCCGGCGGTTCCTCGGGCTCGGGCTCCTGGCCGGGCTCGGTGTCGGCCGGCTCCGTGGCGGGCCGCTCGGGCACGACCATGTCGCCGCGGAAGCTCGGCACCGCCTCCAGCAGACTCGTCAGCGAATCCCGCTCGCTCTCGTCCGGCTCGGGCGCCGGTGCCGGGGTCGGCAGCGGCGTCGGCCGGTCGAGCGTGCGGTCCAGCGGCCGGTCCCGAGGCAGCCGGGCGATGCGCGGTACGAAGGGGAAGCTCGGCTCGGGCGCGACGGCAAGGGTGTCGTCGGTCTCGCCGATCAGCGCACGGGCCTCGTCGTCGACGGCCTGGACGAGCCGCCGCGGCGGGTCGTACGTCCAGCTCGCCGAGTGCGGCTCGCCCGCCACGCGGTACACCAGCAGGACTTCCCACGTGCCGTCGTCACGCCGCCAGGAGTCCCACTGCACGGAGTCCTTCTCCGCGCCGCGCAGCAGCAACCGCTCCTGCACCGCCTCGCCGAGCTGGGGACCGGTGTTCTCCCCGGGACGGCGTACGGGGGTCTTGCGCGCCCGCTCCGCCATGAACGCGCGCTCCGCGAGCACCGGGCCCTCGAAACGACGCACCCGGTCGACGGGGATTCCGGCGAGCTGCGCGACTTCCTCGGCGGAGGCACCGGCTCTTATACGCGCCTGGATGTCGCGGGGGCGGAGATGGCTCTCCACCTCGATCTCGATCTGGCCGAGACGGGCGCGGTCATTGCGCACGGCAGCGCGCAGCCGCTCGTCAATCGGAAGCGTGTACTCCGTACTGTCCGCAGCCTTCAGCACCAGTCGTGTGCCGTCGTTGGAGACGGCCACGACACGCAGTTCGGGCATGGGGACCTCCCGGGTGGTGCCTGCCGACGTCACGTGCGTCGCTGCTTCCGCTAGTCGAGTGTGGCCTGCCCGGGTGCAGCCTGCCACAACATTGCCGAGTTGCCCGGCGTGTCGGGCATGGGCCCTGGATCGCCGTTATGGCACGGTTACCTATTTGCAACGCAGCGTGACTGACTTCGTCACTCTGTGCAGCAGGCGCCCGTGCGGTGCCGCGGCGCCGCCGGTTCGAGTGCCGCCTTCGGCCCCCTCCCGTAAGTCCGGACACCCGTAAGGGAGGCCGGTCCCAGGGCTCGCCACAGTACTCCATTCGGGCCATCGGGGTGGACAGGCGCGCCGCCGAACTTGTCGCGGGGCGCGGGAGTTGGGTCCCCGTGCCCCGGATTCGGGGGTGGCAAGCTTCACAGAATCTCCGGAACCGGAACTATTCGCTTCGCTCATATGTCCCTTCCTGGTGCATGGTGGGACAGATGGGTAAGCAGGGGCTGGAGATGGATCGGAAGCGGGAGCGTCATGACCGGAGCGCCGGGCGGGAGCGGGAGCGGCGGCTCGATCTGAACGTCCCGCAGGTCGCGGGCAGCGCGCTCGCCGCGATCGCGGCGGCGGTGCTCGCCTCCCGCCTCGGGGTGTACGGGACCGTCATCGGCGCGGGAGTGGTCAGCGTCGTCGCGACCTGTGGCGGCTCGGTCTTCCAGCATCTGTTCCGGCGTACCGGCGAACAGCTCCGCGACGCGGCCAAGGCCCCCCGCCAGATGCCGGTGCCCGACGGGGAGTTCGGTGCGGCGACGACGTACGGCACCCGAGTGCGCGGCTGGAAGCGGTCCGTACTCGCCGCCGTCGTCGTCTTCGGGGTGGCGATGACCGGCATCACGACGTACGAGATCGCCTCCGGCAAGGATCTGCACGGCGGTACGGGTACGACGGTCGGCTCCGTCGCACGCGGCGGCGGAGGGCAGTCCCCGGCGTCGGGCACTCCGGACCGGACTCCGCATCAGAACCGGAACCAGGACCCGGATCGAAGCGGGAACCAGCAGCAGACTCCGGATCAGGGCCAGGATCGGGACCAGAGTCGCGATCAGAGTGAGGGGGCACCGACTCCGAGTCCCGAAACCGGTCAGGAAGGCGGCGGCGAGGCCGTTTCACCCGCGCCGACCCCGTCCTCCTCCACGGGGGCGGACGCCGACGCCCCGGAGTCCCCTAAGCCCCCAGCACCCGACGCAGATAGTCGTTCCCGAACACCCGCTGCGGATCCAGCCGGTCCCTGAGCGCAGTGAACTCGCCGAAGCGCGGATAGACGCTCTCGAAGTACTCCGCGTCACGTGTGTGGATCTTGCCCCAGTGCGGTCTGCCGCCGTGCGCGGTCATGATCCGTTCGACCGCGGTGAAGTACGCGCGGTAGGCCGTGCCCTTGTACATGTGCACGGCGATGTACGCGCTCTCCCGGCCCGAGGCGGTCGAGAGCGTGATGTCGTCGGCAGGCGCTGTACGCACCTCCACCGGGAAGCTGATCCGCAGCGGCGAGCGCTCGATCATCGCCCGGACCTCACGCAGCGCCGCGACCGCGGCCTCTCTCGGCAGCGCGTACTCCATCTCGACGAAACGCACCCGGCGGGGACTTGTGAAGACTTTGTAGGGGATGTCCGTGTACGTACGGGCGGACAGGGCCCGGCTGGAGAGCTTCGCGATCGCCGGAATGGTCGCGGGCACCGCCCGGCCCAGCGAGTTGACCACCTGGAACAGGCCGTTGGAGAGGAGTTCGTCCTCGATCCAGGCGCCGACCGCCCCCGGCGGAGCGATCGGACCGGCGCTGCGGTTGTTGCGCTTGGTGTTGCAGTTGCCCGTGTGGGGGAACCAGTAGAACTCGAAGTGCTCGTTCTCCGTGTGCAGTTCGTCGAACTCCGCCGTGACCCGGTCGAAGGTCATCGGCTCCTCGCGAGCCGTCAGGAGGAACAGCGGCTCCACGGCGAAGGTGATCGCGCTGACGACGCCCAGCGCGCCGAGTCCGATCCGGGCCGCGGCGAAGACCTCCGGATTCTCCTTCTCGGAGCAGCGCAGCACCTCACCCTCCGCCGTGACCAGCTCAAGGCCCTTGATCTGCGCGGCGATGGAGGCCGAGTCGCGGCCCGTGCCGTGCGTGCCCGTGCTGGTCGCGCCCGCGACGGTCTGCTCCATGATGTCGCCCATGTTCGTGAGCGACAGGTCCTCACGGGCGAGGGCGGCGTTCAGCCGCTTCAGGGGCGTGCCCGCCTCGACGGTCACCGTCATCGCCGTACGGTCGATCTCCCGGATCCCGGTGAGCAGATCGGGCCGTACGAGAACGCCGTCGGTCGCCGCGATCGCGGTGAAGGAGTGGCCCGTGCCGACGGTCTTCACCCGCAGCCCGTCCTCGGCGGCCCGGCGCACGGCCGCGGCCAGCTCGTCGACCGTGGCGGGGGAGACCTCCCGAACCGGGCGGGAGGTCACTGTCCCTGCCCAGTTACGCCACACGCTCCCCGTCCTGGATGTGCTGGTCATCCTGCCCCTCCCGCGTCGGCACCGGCTTGCGCAGCCGGCGGTACCCCAGGAACGCCACCGCGGCCGCGAGCGCTCCCGACACCACGGGCACCGCGTACGCCGCACCCGCTCCGCGCGCGTCGACCACCCAGCCGGCGGCCGACGAGCCGAGCGCCACACCGACCGCGAGCCCGGTACCCGTCCAGGTCATGCCCTCGGTCAGCTTGGTGCGCGGTACGTGCGCTTCGACGAGGGCCATCGTGGTCACCATCGTCGGTGCGATGGCCAGGCCTGCGACAAAGAGCGCCACGGCCAGGATCAGCAGGTTCCCGGCCAGTAGGAGGGGGATCATACTCACGGCCATCGCGCAGACACCCACCAGCCACCTGCGGGACAGCTCACCCTTGAGGTGGAGCAGCCCGAAGACGGCTCCGGCCAGGCAGGATCCGAGCGCGTACACCGCGAGGACCACGCTCGCCCACGCCTTCTGGTGCTGCTCCTCGGCGAACGCCACCGTCACCACGTCCACCGAGCCGAAGATCGCTCCCGTCGCGACGAACGTGGCCACCAGCACCTGCAGACCGGGAGAGCGCAGCGCGGAGCCTCCGGAGTCATGCTCGCGCGGATGCGGCACCGGCTCCGTGGCGCGCTGCGCCGTCAGCCACAGGACGCCGACGATCAGGAAGCCGGTGGCCAGCAGCGGGCCCGCCTCCGGGAACCAGATCGTCGACAGGCCGATGGAGACGATCGGGCCGACGATGAAGCAGACCTCGTCGGCGATCGATTCGAACGCGTACGCGGTGTGCAGCTGGCGGGGCGAGTCCTGGTAGATCTCCGCCCAGCGGGCCCGTGTCATCGCTCCGACGGCCGGGACGCAGCCGCCGGCGGCGGTGAACACGAACAGGGTCCAGTCAGGAGCCCCCTGCTGGGCGCAGACGAGCAGCCCGGCGAACGCCGCGACCGAGATCAGCAGGGCGGGCCGCAGCACTCGGCGCTGGCCGTGCCGGTCGACCAGCCGGGAGACCTGCGGGCCGAGTACCGCCGCCGAGAGCGCGAGCGTCGCGGAGAGCGCGCCGGCCAGGCCGTACCGCCCTGTCAGCTGGGAAATCATGGTCACGATGCCGATGCCCATCATGGACAGCGGCAGCCGGCCGAGAAAGCCGGCGGCGGAGAACCCCAAGGTGCCGGGGGCGGCGAATATCGCGCGATAGGGACTGGGCAAGAGGGCGCTCCGTAAGGAATATGAGTGGCCGGTACAGCTTACTGGTGAGGTCGCCCTTACGAACCGGTATTCGTGACCGGTTGTCCACCGGGGGTTTCTCGGCTGTCGGAGGGGGGTGGCAGGATCTTCACCATGGCCGAACAGCTCGATCCCGCTCCCTACGACGCCCTGCTGCTGCTCTCCTTCGGCGGCCCCGAGGGCCCGGACGACGTCGTCCCGTTCCTGGAGAACGTGACGCGCGGCCGGGGTATCCCCAAGGAACGCCTCAAGGAGGTCGGACAGCACTACTTCCTGTTCGGCGGGGTCAGCCCGATCAACGACCAGAACCGGGCCCTGCTCGACGCCCTGCGCGAGGACTTCGCGGGCGCCGCGCTGGACCTGCCGGTCTACTGGGGCAACCGGAACTGGGCGCCGTATCTGACCGACACCCTGCGGGAGATGGTGCTGGACGGGCGCCGGCACATCGCCGTGCTCGCCACCAGCGCGTACGCCTCCTACTCGGGCTGCCGCCAGTACCGGGAGAACCTGGCGGACGCGCTCTCCGCCCTGGAGTCCGAGGGGCTGCCGCTGCCGCGCGTCGACAAGCTGCGGCACTACTTCAACCACCCCGGCTTCATCCGGCCCATGGTGGAGGGCGTCCTCGCCTCGCTCGCCGACCTCCCGGAGGACGTACGGGAGGGCGCGCACCTCGCCTTCACGACCCACTCCATCCCGGACGCGGCGGCGGACGCCTCGGGGCCCGTGGCGGAGCACGGGGAGGGCGGGGCGTATGTGAAGCAGCACCTCGACGTGGCCCGGGTGATCGTCGACGCCGTACGGGAGGAGACGGGCATCGCCCACCCGTGGGAGCTCGTCTACCAGTCGCGCAGCGGCGCCCCGCACATCCCCTGGCTGGAGCCGGACATCTGCGACCACCTGGAGGAGCTGCACGGGGCCGGGGTGCCGGCGGTCGTGATGGTGCCGATCGGGTTCGTCTCGGACCATATGGAGGTCCTGTACGACCTCGACACCGAGGCCACCGCGAAGGCCGCCGAGCTCGGGCTGCCGGTGCGCCGCTCGGCCACGGTGGGCGCGGATCCGCGGTTCGCGGCAGCGGTCCGTGAGCTGGTGATCGAGCGCGCCGCCACGGAGCGGGGGAAGGTGGTCGAGCGGTGTGCGCTGGGCGCGCTCGGACCCTCGCACGACCTGTGTCCGATCGGGTGCTGCCCGGCGCGGTCCGAGCGCCCGGCGGCGGCCGGTGCCGACAGCCCGTACGCGTAGGGAGCGCTTCCGATGACCGACCACGCTCTGGACCCTTCGCACGCCGAACTGCTGTCCCTGGCCCTGGAGGCCGGGGCCAGGGCCGGTGAGCTGCTGCGGGACGGCAGGCCGGAGGACCTGGCCGTCGCCGCGACCAAGTCCAGCCCGATCGATGTCGTCACCGAGATGGACATCGCCGCCGAGAAGCTGATCACCGGCTTCCTCGCCGGCCACCGGCCCGAGGACGGCTTCCTCGGCGAGGAGGGCGCGTCGTCGGACGGCAGCAGCGGGATCCGCTGGGTCATCGACCCCCTCGACGGCACGGTGAACTACCTCTACGGCCTGCCCACGTGGGCCGTGTCCATCGCGGCCGAGCGGGACGGTGAGACGGTCGTCGGGGTCGTCGTCGCGCCGATGCGGGGCGAGACGTACCACGCGGTGCTGGGCGGCGGGGCGTGGCTGGGCGACCGTCCGCTGCGGTGCCGTCCGGCACCGCCGCTGGACCAGGCGCTGGTGTCGACCGGCTTCAACTACGTCCAGACCGTGCGCAGCCACCAGGCGGACGTGGCCCAGCGGCTGATCCCCCGCCTGCGCGACATCCGGCGCAGCGGCTCGGCGGCGGTGGACCTCTGCGACGTGGCCGCGGGACGGCTGGACGGCTACTACGAGAGAGGCCTCCACCCCTGGGACCTCGCGGCGGGCGACCTCATAGCCCGCGAATCCGGCGCCCTCACGGGCGGCCGCCCCGGCACCCGCCCCTCCGGCGACCTGACGATCGCGGCGACCCCCGGAGTCTTCGAACCCCTCCAGCGCCTCCTGGACGACCTGGGCGCCTGGCACGACTGACCCTCCCCTCGGGTGGGGGTGCCGGGGGGTTGCCCCGTCGCCCCCGGTACGGCCTTCGGCCGTGTCCTCAATCGCCGGACGGGCTCCGAAGGAGCCTCGCCGGGCGTTTGAGGCGCGGGGGTTCGGGGGCGGAGCCCCCGCAAGCGGGGCCTGGGGGCTTGCCCCCAGTTCGGGAAGGGGCGGGTCGGGGAAAGGCCCGCCGCAGGTGCCCCCGCCCCCCAGCGCGGCACCACCCCGCCCCCCCCGCAACGTCCCACCACCCTGCGCCCCCACCGCCCCGCACGCGCCGCGCCGCGCATGCGAGAGGGCCCGGCCGCCATGTCCATGGCGGCCGGGCCCTCTCGAAAGTGGTCAGGCGCTCGCGGCGCCGACTTCCACGCCATGCTCGGCGGCGAGGCGAAGCAGGTCGTCCAGCTCTGCCTGCTCAACGTCCGCCAGGAAGTCGTCGCCCGTCTCGCGAGCCCGCGTGAGGTCGGTCTCCGTGGCTTTGATGCGCTGCAGGAGTCCTGCGGTGAATGCGTCCATGGTTGCGCCCCCTCGTCGTGGGTCGGTGGCGGGGTTGATCACGCGACTCTCCGTGGGGGACGGAGAGCGGGGTGTGGCGAGCCACATGCATGGCGTGATCGCGGGTGTGCAGTCGTCCTCCCCAGGCCCCACCTCAGAGAAACCTCAACTTGCCCGTGAATCCCGTGATTTCCCGGAGCATGGGACGGCCCCTGTTCCGCCTTACGGCCGGTTTACGCACGTAACGGGCAGGATGGAGGCTCACCATCAGGCCGCGCGTTTTGTGCCGGCCGCTGCCACAGACCCGCCTCGCCCCCGTGTCGGGGGCAGGCCCACAGGAAGGAACCAGCCACGTGCGCGTACTCGTCGTCGAGGACGAGCAGCTGCTCGCCGATGCGGTGGCCACCGGACTGCGCCGGGAGGCCATGGCCGTCGACGTCGTGTACGACGGCGCCGCAGCCCTCGAGCGCGTCGGGGTGAACGACTACGACGTCGTCGTTCTCGACCGCGACCTCCCGCTCGTCCACGGCGACGACGTCTGCCGCAAGATCGTCGAGCTGGGCATGCCCACCCGCGTCCTGATGCTCACGGCCTCCGGCGACGTCAGCGACCGCGTGGAGGGCCTGGAGCTCGGTGCCGACGACTATCTCCCGAAGCCGTTCGCGTTCACCGAGCTCATCGCCCGTGTCCGGGCCCTGGGGCGGCGTACGACCGTGCCTCTGCCGCCCGTCCTGGAGCGCGCCGGGATCAAGCTGGACCCCAACCGCCGCGAGGTCTTCCGCGAGGGCAGGGAGATCCAGCTCGCCCCGAAGGAGTTCGCCGTGCTCGAGGTGCTCATGCGCAGCGAGGGCGCGGTCGTCTCGGCCGAGCAGCTGCTGGAGAAGGCCTGGGACGAGAACACGGACCCGTTCACCAACGTCGTCCGCGTCACCGTCATGACCCTGCGCCGCAAGCTCGGCGAGCCGCCCGTGATCGTCACGGTCCCCGGCTCGGGTTACCGGATCTGACCATGGCCTCAGCACCCGCGCCCCCATCGGCCCCGCCGAAACCGACCTGGGCTCCGGAGGAGCCGGTACAGCCCTGGTTCCGCCCGACCATCCGGATACGGCTCACGCTGCTCTACGGCGGCATGTTCCTCATCGCCGGGATTCTGCTGCTCTCGATCATCTATCTGCTCGCCGCACAGGCCGTGCAGGTGGGCAGCGAGCTGCCGTTCAAGATCGTCAACGGCAATGTGACCAGCGAGGTGTGCAACTTCCCGAACACCGCACCGCCCGCCGAGTTCAACGCGGCGATGAACTCCTGCGTGACCGAGGCGCGTCAGCACGCACTCGACGAGCTGCTCACCCGCTCGCTCTTCGCGCTGGTCGGCCTGAGCGTCATCGCGTTCGCCTTCGGCTTCGCCATGGCCGGCCGCGTCCTGTCCCCGCTCGGCGAGATCACCCGCACCGCGCGCCGCGTGGTCGGCTCGGACCTGTCCCGGCGGATCGAGCTGGACGGGCCGGACGACGAGCTCAAGGAGCTCGCCGACACCTTCGACGAGATGCTGGAGCGGCTGGAGCGGGCCTTCACCGCCCAGCAGCGGTTCGTCGCCAACGCGTCGCACGAGCTGCGCACGCCGCTCGCGATCAACCGCACGCTGCTGGAGGTCCATCTCTCCGACCCGGGCGCGCCGGACGAGCTCCGGCAGCTCGGCAAGACGCTCCTCGCCACCAACGAGCGCAGCGAGCAGCTGGTGGAGGGCCTGCTGCTGCTCGCCCGCAGCGAGAACCAGATCGTCGAGCGCAAGCCCGTCGATCTGGCCGAGGTCGCCACCCGGGCCGTCGACCAGGCCCGCAGCGAGGCCGAGGCCAAGGGTGTGCGGTTCCGCGGGAGACGGGCCCCTGTGGTCGTCCAGGGCAACGGCGTCCTGCTGGAGCGGATCGCGCTGAACCTGGTGCAGAACGCCGTGCGCTACAACGTTCCGGAGGACGGCTGGGTGGAGGTCACCACCGAGATCCTGCCCGGCCACCCGGACCAGGCGGTGCTGGTCGTCACCAACACGGGCCCGGTGGTCCCGGCGTACGAGATCGACAACCTCTTCGAGCCGTTCCGGCGGCTGCGCGAGGAGCGGACCGGCAGCGACAAGGGCGTGGGCCTCGGCCTGTCGATCGCCCGGTCGGTGGCGCGCGCTCACGGGGGCCGTATCATCGCGGAGCCACGTGAGGGCGGCGGCCTCGTGATGCGGGTCACGCTGCCGGTCTGACGTACCGGCCCGACCCGCGAAATCGAGCCGTCGGCCGGGAATCGGTTTTGTTCGCTTTACGCGGAATTTTCGGGACTTGATCCTCGAACGTCCGTGTGTGATCGATCACAGAGGCGAATTTCCGGCCATCCACTCTCCGTGATCGCCGATCCTGCCGTAAAGCCGGTAAAAGTCCGGGTTTTCAGGGGGTCGGATCACGGGAAGTACACGGGGTGGCGCCCGTGAAGTGCGGCATTCGGACCGTGTACGGTCCCCATCGCCATCCAACTCGATCACTCTTGAGGGGTCCGGTTGGGTGTCGATTGAGTAACAGACCTTGATGTGAGGCAAAATCTCCGCCTCGGGTCGGGCACAAGTCCGGCCTCTCACGCGTTACGTGCGCTGGAGACACCGCAAACACCCAGAGGGGGAGAGCGACATGGCAACGGACTACGACACCCCACGCAAGACCGATGACGACATCGATTCCGACAGCCTTGAAGAACTGAAGGCCCGGCGGAACGACAAGACGACGTCGACTGTCGACGTCGACGAGTTCGAGGCCGCCGAAGGCCTGGAGCTGCCCGGAGCGGACCTCTCGAACGAGGAGCTGGCCGTCCGGGTGCTGCCCAAGCAGGCGGACGAGTTCACCTGCATGAGCTGCTTCCTGGTGCACCACAGGAGCCAGCTGGCCCGCGAGAAGAACGGCCAGCCGATCTGCCGAGACTGCGACTGAGGTCCGGTCGGCCGTGGCAGGCGACACACCGCCGGGGAAGCCGTCGAAACCGCCCAGGAGGCTCCGCCTCCGGCGGAAGGGCACCGCAGGCTCCCCGGAGGCGCACAAGAGCGGTCCGGGCCCGTGGGGCGTCGATGACGCGTCCGACGGGGACCTTGCCGCTCTGCCCTCTCCCGGCGACGCACGTGACGACGAGCGAGGCCTGCCGGCCTCGCTCGAGACGGCGCCACCGCCGGCGCTCCCGACCAGGGCCCGGCGTCTGGACGTGGTCAGGCACGGCGTACGCAGGAGCGGCGCGGCCGCCAAGGGCGCGCTGGGCTTCGTGGCCGACCGGATCATCGACATCGCCCCGCGCGTTCCGGTGCGCGACCTCGCGACCCTGCGCGCGCAGTTCCCGGGCCTCGGCCCGGAGCAGCTCGCCGACAAGCTCGTCGCGGGAGCCGCCAACGGCACCTCCACCGTCGGCGCGGGCATCGGCGCGGCGGCCATGCTGCCGATCCCGCCGGCGATGCCGGCCGAGCTCGCCACGGAGATCATCGGCGTCGCGGCGATCGAGCTCAAGCTGATCGCCGAGCTGCACGAGGTCTACGGAATGCGGGCGCCGGGCAACCTGAAGGACCGTGCCTCCGCGTATCTGACCTCGTGGACGGAGGAGCGTGGGATCGACGTCACCAAACCGGCGACGATCAACGCCGCGCTCGGCGGCCGGATGAAGCGCGAGCTGCGCCAGCAGATCATGAAGCGCATGGTCCGCAATCTGCCGAACCTGATGCCGTTCATGGTCGGCGCCGCGGTCGGCGCCGTGATGAACAGGCGGGACACCCGCAAGCTCGCGGACCGCATCAGGAAAGACCTGCGCAAGCGGCAGGTCCCCTGGGACGCACTGCCCGCCCTTCCCCGGCTCGACCAGCCGAAGGAGCCCCTCCGGGAGCTCCAGGAGCCCCCCGGCCGCCCCTGGGGGCCGGCGGGATAGCCCGAGGGGCTTATCCGGCCCGTACGGCGTCCAGCGCGGCCACCAGCGCCTTCGGATCCCGGGTCGAGACGTACACGTACGGCGTCGGATCGGCCGGATCCGTGACCGGGATCCGTACCGCCGTCGGCACGTAGCTGCGCAGCAGCATGAAGGCCCGCGGATCCGCCTTGTACGAGCGCCAGGCCAGCGCCTCCTCGGCGTCCAGCACCTCGGCCTCGCCGAGCGCCGGCACCGGAATCCGCGCGTCCCCCGCGACCAGCGAGTCCGCGACCACCCGGATCCGGGCGGAGCCGTACGAACTCACCCCGGCCGCCGCCAGCGCACCCGCGCCGATCAGCCCGCCCAGTGCCGGCACCGTACCCAGGGGAAAGAGCACCAGGCCGCCCGAAAGCGCGACCAGGGCGGTGATCGCCCACCAGGAACGGGGGGCGGTGAGGCGTTCGTCGTAGCGAGGGGCGGAAGGCTGCATGACAGCAAGCTTGGCACGGCGCGACCTGCCCCTATCCGCGCGGGTAAGGTCTGCGCCTGTGAGTACTGCACTGACCCCTCCCGCCGACGCCATACCGCCGGTACGGCACCCCGAGGCGCCGGCTCCCGGCGAGCTCCTCGGCGCGCACTACGAGCACTGCTTCGGCTGCGGCGGAGAACAGCCCCACGGGCTGCATCTGGAAGCGCGGGCGGGCGAAGGCGTCAGTCTCACCGCCGAGTTCACGGTCACGCCCGCCCATCAGGGCGCGCCGGGCCTCGCCCACGGCGGCGTGCTCGCCACCGCGCTCGACGAGACGCTCGGCTCGCTCAACTGGCTGCTGCGCGTCATCGCGGTGACCGGACGGCTGGAGACCGACTTCGTCCGCCCGGTGCCGGTCGACACCGTGCTGCACCTGGAGGCCGAGGTCACCGCGGTGGCCGGCCGCAAGATCTACTCCAGGGCCACGGGCCGGATCGGCGGCCCCGAGGGGCCCGTCGCGGTCCGCGCCGAAGCCCTCTTCATCGAGGTCAAGGTCGACCACTTCATCGACAACGGCCGCCCGGCGGAGATCCAGGCCGCCATGGCCGATCCCGACCAGGTCAGGCGCGCCCGCGCCTTCGAGGTGAACCCCTGATGTCCCAGACGCGCAATCCCGTCGACGTACTGATCCGGCGACTGGACCCGGAGGTGCCGATTCCGGCATACGGACATCCGGGCGATGCCGGTGTCGATCTGGTGACCACGGAGGCCGCCGAACTCGAGCCGGGGGAGCGCACGGTACTGCCCACCGGAGTCTCGATCGCGCTCCCGGACGGGTATGCGGCCTTCGTCCACCCGCGTTCGGGGCTGGCGGCCCGCTGCGGATTGGCCCTCGTGAATGCCCCGGGGACGGTGGATGCCGGGTACCGTGGGGAGATCAAGGTGATCGTGGTCAATCTGGACCCGCGCGAGAGCGTACGGTTCGAACGGTTCGACCGGATTGCCCAACTGGTCGTCCAGCAGGTCGAGAAGGTGCGCTTCCACGAGGTGGCGGAACTTCCCGGCTCGGCGCGGGCCGAGGGGGGCTTCGGGTCCACCGGCGGTCATGCCGCCGTGGGCGGGTCAGCCGTGGACGGCTCACAGGGTGGGAATCGATACGCTTCGGTCGTATCCGACCGGGAAGGACAGTGACGTGTTCGGACGTCGCAAGAAGAGCGGATCCGCCGAGGATGTGGCGGGCGAGGCCGAGCAGGTCGTCGACGAGCTCGACACTGAGGACACCGAGGACGCGGCCGAGGACCAGCCGCGCCGCGTGAACCTTCCGCCGGCGCCGCGGCCCGACGGCCCGTGGGACGTCTCCGAGGTCTCCAAGCCCGACGAGGGCCGGGTGGACCTGGGCGGCCTCTTCGTGCCCGGGGTCGACGGCATGGAGCTCCGGGTGGAGGTCGCGGGTGACGCGATCGTCGCTGCGACGGTCGTGCTGCGCGACAGCGCGATCCAGCTGCAGGCGTTCGCCGCGCCCAAGAAGGAGGGCATCTGGGGCGAGGTCCGCGAGGAGATCGCCTCCGGCATCACCCAGCAGGGCGGCGTCATCGACGAGGTCGAGGGCCCGCTGGGCTGGGAGCTGCGGGCACAGGTCCCCGTCCAGCTGCCGGACGGCACCGGCGGCGTACAGCTGGTGCGGTTCGTCGGCGTCGACGGCCCCCGCTGGTTCCTGCGCGGAGTGATCTCCGGCCAGGGCGCGGTGCAGCCCCAGGCGGCCGGCCTGCTGGAACAGATCTTCCGCGACACCGTCGTGGTCCGTGGCGAGGGCCCCATGGCGCCGCGCGACCCGATCGTCCTGAAGCTGCCGAACGACGCGCAGATGGTGCCCGAGGGCGTCCAGCAGGAGGAGCAGGAGACCTCACGCTTCTCCGGCGGCATGGGCCAGCTCCAGCGCGGCCCGGAAATCACCGAGGTCCGCTAGCGCCTCCGGCGGGCTTCGGGGCTGGGTGTCCTGGGGTCCGCTTTTGGCTGTGGCGGTGTTCGTCGGCTCCAGCGCGGCCCGGAAATCACCGAGGTCCGCTAGCGCCTCCGGCGGGCTTCGGGGCTGGGTGTCCTGGGGTCCGCTTTTGGCTGTGGCGGTGTTCG
>NZ_JBEPDM010000014.1:0-5487 GCF_040300305.1 Streptomyces sp. NPDC000410 | reverse complement strand
TGTTCGTCGGCTTCAGCGCGGCCCGGGAATCGCCGAGGTCCGCTAGCGCCTCTGGCGGGCTTCGGGGCTGGGTGTCCTGGGGTCCGCTTTTGGCTGTGGCGGTGTTCGTCGGCTTCAGCGCGGCCCGGGAATTCCTGAGGTCCGGAAATTCCTTCGGCAGGGTCCGGTACGGGTTGTTCCGGGGTCCGCTCTTGGCCGCGGTGGTGCCCGTCGGCCCTGGGGGTGCCGTACGTCCCCTTGAGTGGCCCGGGTCCCGGGCCACTCCCGCCCGCGCCGGGGGCCTGCGGCGGCGTCGCTCCCGGCCCCGCCCCTTCCCGCAGTGTCGACGTGGGGCTTCGCCCTGGCCCCGTGGCGAGGGGCGCCTGCGGCGGGCCTCACCCCACCCCGCCCCTTCCCGATAATGGGGCTGCGCCCCAGCCCCCGCTTGCGGGGGCTCCGCCCCCGAACCCCCGCGCCTCAAACGCCGGCGAGGCTGGATTCGCCAGCCCGTCTGGGGGGAGTTTGAGGACACGGCCAACGGCCGTAAGGGGGCCTGAGGGCGAAGCCCCCGACCATCCAGCCCCGCCGGCGTTTGAGGCGCGGGGTCTGGGGCAGCGCCCCAGTTTCGGGAAGGGGCGGGTAGGGGAAGAAGCCCGCCGCAGGCGCGCCAACATCGCCGCCCACCGGCCGGCCTACGCCCCGCACGCATCGCCAGGCCACGGCCGCGACGCCTCCAGCCACCGACCGGAGCTCACCCCGCGAGCCACCCCACCCATCCCCATCAGAATCGCGTCAATACGCCCCCTGCCACCGTCCCTCGACCGATTCGCCCGTTTTCGGGGCTGTAGCTTTCGACGAGGCGTCCATCGACGGACGCGGCTGACACAGCGCGGCTGTCACGAAGGACAATGAGGCCATGGGACGCGGCAAGCTACGGATCTACCTCGGCGCGGCTCCGGGCGTCGGCAAGACGTACGCGATGCTCTCCGAGGCGCACCGCCGCGTCGAGCGGGGCACGGACTGCGTCGTCGGCTTCGTGGAGCACCACGACCGGCCGCGCACCGAGGTCATGCTGCACGGCCTGGAGCAGATCCCCCGCCGCGAGATCGAGTACCGGGGCTCCGTCTTCACCGAGATGGACGTCGACGCCGTACTTGCGCGCAGACCGGCCGTCGCCCTCGTGGACGAAATGGCCCACACCAACGTGCCCGGCTCACGTAACGCCAAGCGCTGGCAGGACATCGAGGAACTGCTCGCCGCCGGGATCGACGTCGTCTCGACCGTCAACATCCAGCACCTGGAGTCGCTCGGTGACGTCGTCGAGTCGATAACCGGCGTACGGCAGCGCGAGACCGTCCCCGACGAGGTCGTCCGCCGCGCCGACCAGATCGAACTCGTCGACATGTCGCCACAGGCGCTGCGCCGCCGCATGGCCCACGGCAACATCTACAAGCCGGACAAGGTCGACGCCGCGCTGTCCAACTACTTCCGCCCCGGAAACCTCACCGCCCTGCGCGAGCTCGCCCTGCTCTGGGTCGCCGACCGCGTCGACGAGTACCTCCAGCAGTACCGCGGTGAGCACGACATCCGCTCCACCTGGCGCGCCCGCGAACGCATCGTGGTCGGCCTCACCGGCGGCCCCGAGGGACGTACCCTCATCCGCCGCGCCGCCCGGATGGCCGCCAAGGGCTCCGGCAGCGAGATCCTCGCCGTCTACATCGCCCGCAGCGACGGCCTCACCTCCGCCTCCCCCAAGGAGCTGGCGGTCCAGCGGACCCTGGTCGAGGACCTCGGCGGCACGTTCCACCACGTCATAGGCGATGACATCCCCTCCGCGCTGCTCGATTTCGCGCGCGGCGTCAACGCCACCCAGATCGTCCTCGGCTCCTCGCGCCGCAAGGCCTGGCAGTACGTGTTCGGCCCCGGCGTCGGCGCCACCGTCGCCCGCGACTCCGGCCCCGACCTGGACGTCCACATCGTCACCCACGACGAGGTGGGCCGCGGCCGTGGGCTGCCGGTGGCCCGCGGCGCCCGGCTCGGCCGCTCCCGGATCATCTGGGGCTGGGCGGTCGGCGTGGCCGGCCCGGCCCTGCTGGCGTTGCTGCTGACCAACATCGACGTCGATCTCGGCCTCGCCAACGACATGCTGCTGTTCCTGTCGCTGACGGTGGCCGCGGCACTCCTCGGCGGACTGCTCCCGGCGCTGGCGTCGGCGGCCTTCGGCTCCCTGCTGCTGAACTACTACTTCACCCTGCCGCTGCACCGGCTCACCGTCGCCGACCCCAAGAACATCGTCGCCATCGTGATCTTCGTGGGGGTGGCGATCTCCGTCGCCTCCGTCGTCGACCTGGCCGCCCGCCGTACCCACCAGGCCGCCAGGCTGCGCGCCGAGTCCGAGATCCTCTCCTTCCTCGCCGGCAGCGTGCTGCGCGGCGAGACGTCGCTCGACGCCCTCCTCGAACGCGTCCGCGAGACCTTCCTGATGGAGTCCGTCGCCCTACTGGAGCGCGGGAGCGACGTCGAGCCGTGGACCTGCGCCGGCAGCGTCGGCCCCGCCCCGGCCGACCGCCCCGAGGACGCGGACGTCGACATGCCCGTCGGCGACCACATGGCCCTGGCCCTGTCCGGCCGCGTCCTGCCCGCCTCGGACCGCCGCGTCCTCGGAGCCTTCGCCGCCCAGGCGGCCGTCGTCCTCGACCGCCAGCGCCTCGTCGGCGAGGCCGAGGAGGCCCGTAAGCTCGCCGAGGGCAACCGGATCCGCACCGCGCTGCTCGCCGCCGTCAGCCACGATCTGCGCACCCCGCTCGCGGGCATCAAGGCCGCCGTCACCTCGCTGCGCTCCGACGACGTCGAATGGTCCGAGGAGGACCGGGCCGCCCTCCTCGAAGGCATCGAGGAGGGCGCCGACCGGCTCGACCATCTCGTCGGCAACCTGCTCGACATGTCCCGCCTCCAGACCGGCACCGTCACCCCGCTGATCCGCGAGACCGACCTCGACGAGGTCGTCCCCATGGCCCTCGTCGGCGTCCCCGACACCGCCGTCGAGCTGGACATCCCGGAGACGCTCCCGATGGTCCGCGTGGACCGGGGGCTGCTGGAGCGGGCCGTCGCCAACATCGTCGAGAACGCCGCCAAGTACAGCCCCGACGCGACATCCGTCCTGGTGTCCGCGAGCGTCCTCGGCGACCGGGTGGAAGTACGGGTCGTAGACCGCGGGCACGGCGTCCCCGACGACGCGAAGGAACGGATCTTCGAGCCCTTCCAGCGTGTCGGCGACGCCCCGCGCGGCGCGGGCGTCGGTCTCGGCCTCGCGGTCGCCCGCGGCTTCGTCGAAGCGATGGGCGGCACCCTGACCGCGGAGGACACCCCCGGCGGCGGACTGACCATGGTCCTGACCCTCCAGGCGGTGCCCGGCCGTGTACCGGTCGGCTCCGAACTCCCCGCCCGGATCACCGGCTGACCGGCCGGGCCACCCCGACACACGGACGAGAGAAGAGAGGAAGGCACTCATGACCCGAGTGCTCGTGGTCGACGACGAGCCGCAGATCGTACGCGCCCTCGTGATCAACCTGAAGGCGCGCAAGTACGAAGTGGACGCGGCACCCGACGGGGCGACGGCGCTGCAGCTCGCCGCGGCGCGCCACCCGGACGTCGTCGTTCTCGACCTCGGTCTGCCGGACATGGACGGCGTCGAGGTGATCAAGGGCCTGCGCGGCTGGACCCGGGTCCCGATCCTGGTCCTCTCCGCCCGGCACACCTCCGACGAGAAGGTCGAGGCGCTCGATGCCGGCGCCGACGACTACGTCACCAAGCCCTTCGGCATGGACGAGCTTCTCGCCCGGCTGCGCGCAGCGGTGCGCCGCGCCGAACCCGCCGGCGCCGGCGAGGACGAGGTCGTCATCGTCGAGACCGAGGGCTTCACCGTCGATCTCGCCGCGAAGAAGGTCAACCGGGACGGCCGCGACGTACGCCTCACCCCCACCGAGTGGCACCTGCTGGAGGTGCTCGTACGCAACACCGGCCGGCTGGTCAGCCAGAAGCAGCTGCTCCAGGAGGTGTGGGGGCCCTCGTACGGCACCGAGACCAACTACCTGCGGGTGTACATGGCGCAGCTTCGCCGCAAGCTGGAGGCCGACCCGTCGCACCCGAAGCACTTCGTCACCGAGCCGGGCATGGGATACCGGTTCGAGGGCTGATCTCCGCTCCGGAGCACCCCGGTACGCTTTCTGTATGAGTGCCGCATCCCGACCCGACAACGCAGCGAAGCCGGCGGGCCGATTCCGCCGGATGCTCGACCGGCTGTCCAGCTCCCAGCAGGACCTCGAGTCCGAGGAGCTCAAGGAGGACGCCGCGGCGACGGGCTGCACACGCATCTGCGACTGCGGCGACCGCCAGATAGTCAAGGTGACTGGTACGTTGCGCACGGTCACCCTGCGACCGCGGGCCGGTGTCCCGGCCCTGGAGGCGGAGCTGTTCGACGGCTCCGCAGCCCTGGACGTGGTGTGGCTGGGCCGGCGCTCCATCGTGGGCATAGAGCCGGGCCGCAAGATGATCGCCTCGGGCCGGATCGCCATGAGTCACGGCCGACGGGTGCTGTTCAATCCCAAATACGAGCTCCGACCGCTCGGACAGGAGTAGCCGGTGACGTCCCTCGACAAGCCGACCACGCAGGAACAGGAAGACAACGCCGCCCACGACCACGACCATGCCAAGGCCGTGACCGAAGCGGCCTTGTTCGAGGCCTTCGGCGGGCTCCGCGGCCTGGTGGAGACGGTCCTGCCCGGACTGCTCTTCGTCACGATCTTCACGATCAACCAGGACCTGCACGTCTCGGCGATCGCGGCCCTCGCGGTGTCGCTGGTCCTCGTCGCCGTACGGCTGGTCCGCAAGGACACCGCCAAGCACGCGTTCAGCGGGGTCTTCGGGGTCGCGGTCGGCGTCGTGTTCGCGATGATGACCGGCGACGCGAAGGACTTCTACCTGCCCGGCATGCTGTACACGCTGGGCCTGGCTCTGGCGTACATCATCTCGACGCTGGCGGGAGTCCCGCTGATCGGCCTGATCCTCGGCCCGGTCTTCAAGGAGAACCTCTCCTGGCGCACCCGCAACCCGGGCCGCAAGAAGGCGTACGCCAAGGCCAGCTTGGCGTGGGGCCTGATCCTGCTCGCCAAGTGCGCGATCCTCTTCCCGCTCTACTGGTGGGCCGATACGACGCAGCTGGGCTGGGTCCTGGTCACGCTGAAGATCCCGCCGTTCCTGCTGGCGGTCTACCTGACCTGGGTCTTCCTGGCGAAGGCGCCGCCGCCGATCGATGTCTTCGCGGAGATGGAGGCGGAGGAGGCGCGCGAGCGCGAGGCCGCTGCCGCGCGCGACCGCGGGGAGTAGCCGCCGCCTGTACGCCGAGGGGCCCGGGACCGACACGGTCCCGGGGGCGTCCTCGGACGGGTCGATCGGTCCGGTGCCGACCACGTACAGAGTGCCGTCACCGGTCACCGTGGCGCCGTGCTG
>NZ_JBEPDM010000013.1:0-156224 GCF_040300305.1 Streptomyces sp. NPDC000410 | reverse complement strand
GGTTGATAGGCCAGATGTGGAAGCCCGGTAACGGGTGGAGCTGACTGGTACTAATAGGCCGAGGGCTTGTCCTCAGTTGCTCGCGTCCACTGTGTGGTTCCCGGGTTGCGAACAGTCGCACCGGTTGAACCAAGTTTCACTTACTTAATTGAAGAGTGTGCTTGTTCGCTCGAACCCGATAGGGTTTCGGTGGTCATAGCGTTAGGGAAACGCCCGGTTACATTCCGAACCCGGAAGCTAAGCCTTTCAGCGCCGATGGTACTGCAGGGGGGACCCTGTGGGAGAGTAGGACGCCGCCGAACAATCTTTCAGGACCCGTGGTCCCAGCGTTCAGCTGGGACTGCGGGTCCTTTTGTTTTTGCTTGATTTTCCCGAAGCGCGTCGGGTGGCCGACTGCGCGAGAATGAATGCGGTACCCGAAGACAGGAGCCATACCCATGTCCACCAACTCCTCCGACGACCGTCCGGAGCGCGAGCCGCGCCGCCGGGACGGTGGTGGCGACCGGGGCGGCTACCGAGGCGGGCCGCGTCGGGACGACAGCCGTGGTGGCGGTTTCCGCTCTGCCCCGCGTCGCGACGACCGTGGCGGCTCCTTCCCGCGTGACGACCGTAGTCACGGGCGGCGTGACGACCGGCGTGACGACAACCGTGGGGGAACGTTCCCGCGTGACGATCGCGGCTATGCGCGCCGTGATGACCGTCGCGACGATCGTGGTGGGTTCCGTCGTGATGACCGTGCGCCCCGTCGTGACGATGACCGTGGTGGGTTCCGTCGCGATGATCGTGCGCCGCGTCGTGAGGACGATCGTGGTGGGTTCCGTCGTGATGACCGTGCGCCCCGTCGTGAGGACGATCGTGGTGGGTTCCGTCGCGATGATCGTGCGCCGCGTCGTGAGGACGATCGTGGTGGGTTCCGTCGTGATGATCGTGCGCCGCGTCGTGAGGACGACCGTGGTGGTTTCCGTCGCGATGAGCGTGCGCCCCGTCGTGAGGACGATCGTGGTGGTTTCCGTCGTGATGACCGTGCGCCCCGTCGTGACGATGACCGTGGTGGGTTCCGTCGTGATGATCGTGCGCCGCGTCGTGAGGACGACCGTGGTGGGTTCCGTCGCGATGAGCGGCCGGCGTTCCGCCGTGATGACCGTCGCGACGATCGTGGTGGGTTCCGTCGTGATGACCGTGCGCCCCGTCGTGAGGACGATCGTGGTGGTTTCCGTCGTGACGATCGTGGGCCGCGTCGTGATGATGACCGTGGTGGTTTCCGTCGTGACGATCGTGGGCCGCGTCGTGATGATGACCGTGGTGGGTTCCGTCGTGATGACCGTGGGCCGCGTCGTGATGATGACCGTGGTGGTTTCCGTCGTGACGATCGTGCGCCGCGTCGTGAGGACGACCGAGGTGGCTTCCGTGGGCCGCGTCGTGACGACCGGGATCGGGACCGGGGAGGGCGCCCCGGTGGGGGCTACGACCGGCGTGATGACCGTTCGCGTGGGCCGCGTCGTGACGACCGGGATCGGGACCGTGGTGGGTACGGGCGCCCGGACGACCGGGGCCGGGACCGTCGTGACCGGGAGCGGGAGCCGATCAAGCGGCTGCCGATCCCCCAGGACGTCACGGGCGACGAGATCGACGAAGATGTGCGGCAGGAGCTCCTGAGCCTGCCGAAGACGCTCGCCGAGGATGTCGCCAGGAACCTCGTCATGGTGGCGCGGCTGATCGACGAGGACCCGGAGCAGGCGTACGGCTACTCGCGGGTGGCGCTGCGGCTCGCCTCGCGGGTCGCCGCCGTGCGGGAGGCCGCCGGATTCGCCGCGTACGCGACGCAGAAGTACTCGGAGGCGCTCGCGGAGTTCCGCGCCGCGCGGCGGATGACCGGGAACACCGAGCTGTGGCCCGTGATGGCCGACTGTGAACGTGGGCTCGGCCGGCCCGAGCGGGCGCTGGCGATGGCCGGGGAGCCCGAGGTGCAGAAGCTCGACAAGGCGGGGCAGGTCGAGATGAGGCTCGTCGCCGCCGGTGCGCGCCGGGACATGGGGCAGCTGGAGGCCGCCATCGTGACCCTGCAGAGCCCCGAGCTGGCGTCGAACTCCGTGCAGCCGTGGACCGCTCGACTGCGGTACGCGTACGCCGACGCGTTGCTCGCGGCCGGGCGCGAGGACGAGGCACGCGAGTGGTTCGCCAAGACCGTCGAATCCGACAAGGACGGGGCGACCGACGCGTCGGACCGGCTGGCCGAGATGGATGGTGTGGAGTTCGTCGACGCGCTCACCGATGAGGACGAGGCCAACGACGACGAGCCCAAGGACGACGACGTCAAGGTGACGGACGAGGCCGAGGGCGACCAGGCCTGATCCGGACGAGGGGCCGGCAATCCATCAGGATTGCCGGCCCCTCGTCGGTTCTCGCGGTTCTCAGCCCAGCCTCAGGCTGCGCAGCACCAGGCCCGTCGCGGGCTTCGGGCCGAACGATGTCGACTTGCGCGGCATCGTGATCCCCTGTCGCGCGAGGTCACGGACGACGTCCTCATGTACGGGATGCAGGAGCACGGCCGTACCGCCGGTCCGTTCGGCCTGCACGACGGCACTCTCCGTGTCGTGGATGTACCTTATGTGCTCCGGGGAATCCGGGATCCGCCAGACGTTCTCGATGAGTGTGGCGTGCAGGACCGTCGCGTCGAGGCTGCGCCAGGCCTCCGGACGGTCGGCCGGGACCGTACGGGCCAGCAGTTCGGCGTCCGGCCGGTCGACGAGGTGGAAGCGGCTGTCGCCCGCGAGCAGGAAGGCGTTGCCTTCGCCGACCGCTGAGGCCAAGGCTTGGAGCGCGTGTGGGAGCGGGCCGTCGATCTCGCGGACCCGGAAACAGGTCTCGACGGCTGCGAGGGCGTCCGCGACGGGGAGACGGTTCAGCACGCGGTGGATCGCGCGGACCTGAAGCGGGTAGCGGGTCGTGTCGATGAGCAGCACCAGCCCGTAGTTCCAGGGGCCGGGCGTCGGCTGTTCCTCGCGCAGGAGCAGGTACGTCGCCCAGCGGTGGTGGCCGTCGGCGATCAGTGCCTGCTGGTGGGCCAGGTCGGTGGAGATCTCCCTGAGGTCCGCCGGGGCGGTCACCGACCAGAGGCGGTGGCTGAAGCCGTCCTCCGTGGTGGTGGAGAGCAGCGGCGATTCGAGGATCACGCGTTCGATGACGGCGGAGGCCCCGGTCGCGGTGCCGTTGCCGCGGTACGTCAGGAGCAGGGGCTCCAGGTTGGCCGCGGTCGTACGCATCAGGTCGGCGCGGTCGGCCACTACGTGCGGCATCACGTCCTCGTGCGGCATCACGATGCCCTCGTCCGGGGCGGAGAGGGCGAGCGCGCCGATGATGCCGCGCTGCAGGATGTCGCCCTTGCGCTGCTCGTAGACGTACAGGGCGGGCTCCGGGTCGGGGGCGAGGACGCCCTCGGCCAGCCAGCGCTCCAGCGTCTCGGCGGCCTGCTCGTGGCGGGTGTCCGGGGCGGCCGCCTGGGGGAGGATCAGCCGCACGATGTTGTAGGGGTCGGCCGACTCGAGGTGGTGCAGCCCGTCGGGGCGTACGACGACGTCGTACGGGGGCGAGGTCACGGCGGCGAGGCTGCCGACCTGTTCGCGGACGTAGCGCAGTCCACGGAACGGGATGAGCTGCAGGCCGTCGTCATTGTCGGCCGCGGGACCTCTGGTCTTCATTGATGCATCGTATGTGGCCGAGGCCATGAGCGATGATCGGGGGAGCCGAGCGAGGGAACGAGGAGCGGACGAGGATGAGCGAGCGGGTCAGGACCAGGCCGGGCGGCAGCGCGCGGGCGCTGAGCGCCGCGTACGACACGGCTCTGCTCGACCTCGACGGCGTGGTGTACGCGGGAGGCGAGGCGATCGTGCATGCGGTCGAGGCGCTGGGGGCGGCACGCGCCGGCGGAATGCATCTCGCGTACGTCACGAACAACGCGCTGCGGACGCCGGACGCGGTGGCGCGGCATCTGACCGAGCTGGGGGTGCCCGCCGAGCCGGACGACGTGATCACCTCGGCGCAGGCCGTGGCCCGGCTCATCGCCGAGCACGTGCCGGCCGGGTCGCGGGTGCTGGTGATCGGTGGTGAGGGGCTGCGGGTCGCGCTGCGTGAACGCGGTCTCGAACCGGTGGAGTCGGCGGATGACGCGCCGGCGGCGGTGGTGCAGGGGTACGGCGGGCCCGAGCTCGCGTGGGGGCGGCTGGCCGAGGCGTCGTACGCGGTCGCGCGCGGGGTGCCGTGGTTCGCGTCCAATACCGATCTGACGATTCCGAGCGCGCGGGGGATCGCGCCGGGCAACGGCGCGGCGGTGGAGGTCGTACGGATCGCGACGGGGGCCGAGCCGCAGGTGGCGGGCAAGCCGCTGCCGCCGATGCACCGGGAGACGATTCTGCGGACGGGCGCCGAGCGGCCGCTGGTGGTCGGGGACCGGCTGGACACCGATATCGAGGGCGCGTTCAACGGGGGTGTGGACTCGCTCCTCGTCCTGACCGGGGTGACGGACGCGGCGCGGCTGCTGGCGGCCGAGCCGAAGTACCGGCCGACGTACGTCGACGCGGATCTGCGGGGGCTGCTGACCGGGCAGCCCGAGGTGTCCGGGGACGCCGGGCAGGGTTTCACGTGCCGGGGCTGGACCGCTTCCGTGCGTGCCGAGGCGCTGGTGCTGAACAGGGACAGGTACGGGGACGAGGACGGGGCCGGTGACCCGGTCGACGGGCTGCGGGCGTTGTGCGCGGCGGCGTGGACCCACGCGGGGGACGCTGCGGGGAGGCTGGAGACGGGCAAGGCGCTGGCGCGGCTGGGCTGGTGACGGTCGGCCAGGAGCGGCGAGTCCTCCGCCCGGAAGAAATGGGAGGTGGCCCGCCGGCTCACCCGCTCGCCCGGGCCGAACATCGCCGCCTCCGCCGTGGCGGGCGCGGCGCTGCTGCTCGCCGCCGACTGGGTCGCCACGTCGGCGTTCGGGGAGCAGGAGCTGCCGGTCGGTGTGGTCACGGGCGTGCTCGGTGGCTGCTATCTGCTCTGGCTGCTGGTCACCGAACGCAAGGCGGGGCGGCTGTGAGCACGGTGAGCGGCATGACCGCAGGCACGACGGCAGGCGTGACGCCAGGCATGACCGCAGGTACGACGGCAGGCACGACCGCAGACCCGTACACGACCGAGAAGAATCCCAGGAGCACGTCCATGCAGCGCCTCGCCGCGGAGTCGGTCACCCTCGCCTACGACCAGCGGGTCATCGCCGAGAACCTCTCGGTCGAGATCCCGGACAACTCCTTCACGGTGATCGTCGGCCCCAACGCCTGCGGCAAGTCCACGCTGCTGCGCGCGCTCTCGCGCATGCTCAAGTCCAGCACGGGCCGGGTCCTGCTCGACGGCCAGGCCATCCACTCGATGCCCGCCAAGAAGGTCGCCAGGACGCTCGGCCTGCTGCCCCAGTAGTCGTCGATCGCCCCCGACGGCATCACCGTCGGCGACCTCGTCGGCCGCGGGCGTTACCCGCACCAGGGACTGCGGCGCCAGTGGTCCAAGGAGGACGAGCGGATCGTCCGGGAGTCGATGGCCGCGACCGGGGTCGCCGACCTCGCCGACCGGTACGTCGACGAGCTCTCCGGCGGCCGGCGCCAGCGTGTCCGGATCGCGATGGCGGTCGCCCAGCAGACCCCGCTGCTGCTGCTCGACGAGCCGACCACCTTCCTGGACATCCAGCACCAGCTGGAGATCCTCGATCTCTGCGCCGAGCTGCACGAGACGCAGGGCCGCACGCTCGTCGCCGTGCTCCACGACCTGAACCAGGCCGCGCGCTACGCGACCCACCTCATCGCCCTGCGCGGCGGGGAGATCGCGTCGCAGGGCGCGCCAGGCGACGTCGTCACCGCCGAGCTGGTCGAAGAGGTCTTTCGGGGTACGGTCGCAGGTCATCGAGGACCCGGAGACGGGTACGCCGCTGGTCGTGCCGCCGGCCCGGCGACGTACCGCCGCGGCGGCGCCCGCAGGAATGTCTACAGCAGTGTCCTGAGGCGCATGAGATCGCGGAAACCGGCCTCGAGCCTGACCCGGCCCGAGGCCCAGGCCTTCGCGAAGTTCAACTCCCCGTCGACCATCGCCACCAGGTCGTCACCGGCCATCGCCAGCCGGATCTCCGCCTTGTCCGGCGGCGGGCCGGCCACGGTGTCGAGGACCTCGATCCGGCCGGCCCTGAGCCGCCCGGTGAAAGTGACGTCGAGGTCCCTTATGTGGCAGCTCAGGGAACGGTCGAGCGCGGCCGCGCTGCGCACCGCCCCGTCCGCCTGTGCCAGGTTGTCCGAAAGTCTGTCGAGTGCGCTGCGGCACTCCTCCGTGGTCGCCATCGGAACCGACCGTACCCCAGGGCTTCGGGGTAGCGTCTGGGCATGAGCGACTCGACGGAAGCACCGGAGGAGGCACGGGGGGACACACCGGGGGCGTACGACCCCGCGGCGCCCGCCCCCCTCGGCATCGAGCGGGTACCGACCGGGAACGCCGAGGTCGACACCCACCTGGAGCGGCTGGCCGATGCCGACCACCTCCCGGCGGACGGACACCTGGCGGTGTACGAGGATGTACACAGGGGGTTGCGTGACGCGCTGACCGCGCTCGACGCACGTCCCCTGCCTTCATCGTCGTACGACCACAGGAGCTGAACCGAACGTGGCAGGAGTGGCACGCCGCCGTCTCGACGCCGAGCTGGTACGCCGCAAGCTCGCACGCTCACGCGAGCACGCGAGCCAGCTGATCGCGGCGGGGCGGGTGACGGTCGGGGGCGGGACCGCGACCAAGGCCGCCACGCAGGTCGAGACCAGTGCCGCCATCGTCGTCGCCAAGGACGACAGCGACCCGGAGTACGTCTCGCGCGGCGGCCACAAGCTCGCGGGCGCGTTCGCCGCCTTCGTACCGCTCGGACTGAAGGTCGAGGGGCGGCGGGCGCTGGACGCGGGCGCGTCCACCGGCGGCTTCACCGATGTCCTGCTGCGGGCCGGGGCGGCGCACGTCGTCGCGGTCGACGTCGGCTACGGCCAGCTCGCGTGGTCTCTTCAGAGTGATGAACGCGTCACGGTCAAGGACCGTACGAATGTGCGCGAGTTGACGCCGGAGGCGATCGACGGGGAGGCGGTGGATCTTGTGGTCGGCGACCTGTCGTTCATTCCGCTGGGGCTCGTCCTGCCCGCGCTGGTGCGCTGCACCGCGCCCGGCGCGGACCTGGTCCTCATGGTCAAGCCGCAGTTCGAGGTGGGCAAGGAACGGCTCGGCAGCGGCGGGGTGGTGCGCAGCCCGGAGCTGCGTGCCGAGGCTGTGCGGACCGTGGCACGGCAGGCGGGGGAACTGGGCCTCGGCGTACTGGGCGTCACCGCCAGTCCGCTGCCCGGACCCTCCGGCAATGTCGAGTACTTTCTCTGGCTCCGGGCCGGGGCGCCGGAGCTCGACCCGGCGGACGTCGATCGTGCAGTGGCGGAGGGGCCGCGTTGACCGATACGAGCACGGATACCGATACGGGTACGAAGGTACGTACCCGCACTGTTTTTCTGCTGGCGCACACGGGACGGCCGGCGGCCATCCGCAGCGCCGAACTCGTCGTCCAGGGGCTGCTGCGCAGCGGTCTCGGCGTACGGGTGCTCGCCGCGGAGGCGGTCGACCTGCCGCTGCCGGCGGCCGTGGAGACCGTCCCCGAGGCCACGCCCGACGTGCTCGACGGCTGTGAGCTGCTGATCGTGCTGGGCGGGGACGGGACGCTGCTGCGCGGCGCCGAGTTCGCGCGGGCCTCCGGGGTGCCGATGCTCGGCGTCAACCTGGGGCGCGTGGGCTTTCTCGCGGAGGCCGAGCGCGACGATCTCGACAAGGTCGTCGACCGGGTCGTGACGCGGGCCTACGAGGTCGAGGAACGGATGACGCTCGACGTCGTCGTCCGCAGCAACGGCGATGTCGTGCACACCGACTGGGCGCTGAACGAGGCGGCCGTCCAGAAGGTCTCGCCCGAGCGGATGCTCGAGGTGATCCTGGAGATCGACGGGCGGCCCGTGACGGGCTTCGGGTGCGACGGCATCGTCTGCGCCACGCCGACGGGCTCGACCGCGTACGCCTTCTCGTCCGGCGGGCCCGTGGTGTGGCCGGAGGTCGAGGCGCTGCTGATGGTGCCGATCAGCGCGCACGCCCTGTTCGCCAAGCCGCTGGTGACCTCGCCGACGTCGGTCCTCGCGGTGGAGGTGCAGCCGCACACGCCGCACGGGGTGCTGTGGTGCGACGGGCGGCGGACCGTGGAGCTGCCGGCGGGGGCGCGGGTGGAGGTGCGCCGGGGGGCCGTGCCGGTACGCCTGGCCCGGCTGCACCACGCGTCGTTCACCGACCGGCTGGTGGCGAAGTTCGCCCTGCCGGTGTCGGGGTGGCGCGGCGCGCCGCACTGACCCGCCCCTTCGGCACCGAGCCTGAAAGTCCCGCCCCGGAGCCTGCCGCGCTCCCGGTCAGTCCGGGGGCGCGGGGCCCGGGGCGCCGGGGTGGTGTGAGGGGTGACGGGCTTGACGGCCGGCCCTCGTGACCTGCGGTCCGGTGAACGTGCGGCGGGGGCCGTCGCACGCGCGGCCCCGGACCTCGTAAGGTCTTCCTCGTGTTGGAGGAGATGCGGATACGGTCGCTCGGGGTCATCGACGACGCGGTCGTCGAGCTGTCGCCCGGTTTCACCGCGGTGACCGGTGAGACCGGTGCGGGCAAGACCATGGTCGTCACCAGCCTGGGGCTGCTGCTCGGCGGTCGGGCCGACCCCGCGCTGGTGCGGGTCGGCGCGAAGTCGGCGGTCGTGGAGGGGCGCATCACCGTGCCCGCAGGCGCCCCCGCGGCCGTACGGGCCGAGGAGGCCGGGGCCGATCTCGACGACGGTGCGCTGCTGATCAGCCGGACGATCTCGGCGGAGGGACGCTCACGGGCGCACCTCGGCGGGCGTTCGGTGCCCGTCGGGATGCTCACCGAGCTGG
The DNA here is from genome assembly GCF_040300305.1 of Streptomyces sp. NPDC000410. Lineage (NCBI taxonomy): Bacteria > Bacillati > Actinomycetota > Actinomycetes > Kitasatosporales > Streptomycetaceae > Streptomyces > Streptomyces sp. NPDC000410. Next base: position 147,231 of record NZ_JBEPDM010000013.1, on the reverse strand, counting down.
CCGACGAGCTCGTCGCCGTGCACGGCCAGACCGACCAGCAGGGGCTGCTCAAGGCCGCCCGGCAGCGGCAGGCCCTCGACCGGTACGCGGGCGACGCGGTCGCCGGGCCGCACGAAAAGTACGTGGCCGCCTACCGGCGGCTCAGGTCCGTGAGCGCCGAGCTGGACGAGCTGACCACGCGCGCCCGCGAGCGGGCCCAGGAGGCGGACCTGCTGCGCTTCGGGCTGAACGAGGTCGCGGGCGTCGAGCCGCGCGCCGGCGAGGACCTGGAGCTCGCGGCGGAGGCCGAGCGGCTGGGGCACGCGGAGGCCCTCGCCTCGGCGGCGGCCCTCGCGCACGCGGCCCTGGCCGGGAACCCGGAGGACCCGGAAGGCGTCGACGCGACCACGCTCGTCGCCGGTGCCGGGCGGGCCCTGGACGCCGTACGCTCCCACGATCCCGCGCTCGCCGCGCTCGCCGACCGGATGGGCGAGATCTCCATCCTGCTCGGCGACGTTGCGGGCGAGCTGGCCGGGTACGCCGACAACCTCGACGCCGACCCGCTGCGGCTGGCGGCCGTCGAGGAGCGGCGGGCCGCGCTCACCGCGCTCACCCGTAAGTACGGCGAGGACATCAACGCCGTGCTGGCGTGGGCCGAGGAGAGCGCCGGGCGGCTCACCGAGCTGGAGGGCGACGACGACCGCATCGGCGAGCTGACCGTGGAGCGCGACGCGCTGCGCGAGGAACTGTCCGGGCTGGCGCAGGCGCTGACCGACGCCCGTACGGAGGCGGCGGCGCGGTTCGCGGAGGCGGTGACGGCGGAGCTGGCGTCGCTCGCGATGCCGCACGCGCGGGTCTCCTTCGACATCCGCCAGTCGGAGGACCCGGAGGGGATCGAGGTCGGCGGGCGTCGCGTCGCGTACTCGTCCTCCGGCGCGGACGAGGTCGAGCTGCTGCTCGCCCCGCATCCGGGCGCCCAGCCGCGGCCGATCGCCAAGGGGGCGTCGGGCGGTGAGCTGTCGCGGGTCATGCTCGCGGTCGAGGTGGTCTTCGCCGGGACCGACCCCGTGCCGACGTACCTCTTCGACGAGGTCGACGCGGGCGTGGGCGGCAAGGCGGCGGTCGAGATCGGGCGGCGCCTCGCGAAGCTGGCGAAGACCGCGCAGGTGGTGGTCGTGACGCACCTTCCGCAGGTGGCGGCGTTCGCCGACCGGCAGCTCCTGGTCGAGAAGACGAACGACGGGTCCGTGACCCGGTCCGGCGTCACGGTGCTGGAGGGCGAGGACCGGGTGCGGGAGCTGTCGCGGATGCTGGCGGGCCAGGAGGACTCGGAGACGGCGCGGGCGCACGCGGAGGAACTGCTGGCGACGGCGCGGTCGGACGCCTAGGTTCTGTCCGTGTCCGGCCTGATCGGCCGGACAGGCCCTGGAGGGCGCTGTTGCCCCCTGGCCCGCGCAAGGGGGTTCGTGGGCATGCGTTTCGCCGGGGCGGAACGGGTGGGCACGAACCACCCACCGGGCCGCAGGCGGACACGTCCCCGGGGGCGTGCCGGGCAGGCCTTGCGTGGTGGGGTCGTCACCCATGTGAGTGAACCGAGTGGGGTGCTTACAGCGCCGGACACGGCAACGACCCTTCGGCGGTGCCGGAACGCGCGTACGGACTGGCATTCTTGGCGCGTGACACAGCTGCGTACGGTCCAAGTGCTCGGCGGCGGCAGCGCGGGCAGCAGCGCTCACGTCAGGTCTCTGGCCGCGGGGCTGGTGGCGCGGGGAGTGCGGGTGACCGTGTGCGCACCCGCGCCGCTGGAGTACGAATACGACTTCCTCGGCACCGGGGCGGACTTCGTGCCCGTGCCCCGGCGCAGCGACCCCGCCGCGGTCGGAGCGCTGCGCGCCGCGTGCGCCGGAGCGGACGTGATCCACGCACATGGGCTGCACGCCGCCGTACGCACCGCGGTGGCCCTCGGCGGTCAGCAACACGTGCCGCTCGTCGTCACCTGGCACACACGGGCGCATGCCGCGGGTGCGCGCGGCGGGCTGCTGCGGATGCTGGAGCGAAGGGCCGTGCGTGCGGCGGCCGTTGTGCTCGGCACATCGTCCGAGCTGGTCGACCGGGCCCGCAGCCGGGGCGCGCGCGACGCCCGCCTCGCGCCGGTCGCGGTACCGGCGGCGCGCTGCGCGCCCTGCGCGTCGGAGAACAAGGCGCGGGCGGAACTGGGGGCCGTCGACCGGCCGTTGCTGATGGCCGTCGGCCGGCTCGAAGCCGACCGGGGGTACGACGTCCTCCTCGACGCGGCCCACGGCTGGCTCGGGCTCGACCCCGTGCCGCTCGTCGTGATCGCGGGGGAGGGGCGGGAGCGGGCGGCGCTGCAACGGCGCATCGAGGCCGAGGGGCTGCCGGTGCGGCTCATCGGCCGCCGCGACGACGTGACCGAGCTGCTCGCCGCCGCGGATCTCGCCCTGCTCCCGAGTCGCTGGGAGGCCCGCTCGCTCCTGGCTCAGGAGGCGCTGCGGCTGGGGGTCCCGTTGATCGCGACCCGGGTCGGCGGGATCCCGGAGCTCGTCGGTGACGCCGCGGAGCTCGTTCCCTACGGTGACGCGGCCGCGCTCTCCGCCGCCGCCGTCCGGCTGCTGGCCGATCCCCCGGCCCGGGAGGACCTGGCCACCGCGGGCCGGGCGCAGGCGGCGACCTGGCCGACGGAGGACGAGACGATCGCCCAGGTGCTCAGCATCTACGACGAACTCACTCAGCCCTCCCCTCTGGGGTGACGCCATGTGGCGCCATCTGGCGCCATGATTGGTGGCGGAACTGGCGCCACATGGCTTGCGATGGCGCCATGGTGGTGCCATAGTTATGCCATGGATGCGGCGGGGCGGGCAGGCCTCTCGGTCGGCGCCCGGCTGCTCCGGGCCGTCGCCGCCGCGCCGGCAGGCCGTCCGGGCGTAGCCGTGGCCAGGGGTGCCAGGGCTGCACGGGCCGGGTCCGCCGGACTGTAAGCCGTTTCGTGGCGGCCGTTTTCGTAACACCCGCTCCACCAGCGGAAACACACACCAGAGTCAATAGGACGGAACAGCCATGCCCGATCTCGCCACTCCCGAACCGATCTCCGCCAGCCTTGAGTTCGAGGTCGCCTCCGTGCGGATCATCGCGAGCAAGCGCACGGACACGGTCGTCGAGGTACTGCCGAGCAACGGCGCCGAAGACGTCGACGTCAAGGCCGCGCAGCAGACCCAAGTCGACTGCTCCGGCGGCAGGTTGGTGGTCAAGGGGCCCAAGAAGCGCTCCCCGTTCGGCAAGCACGGATCGATCGACGTCACCATCGCGCTGCCGGCCGGATCGGACATCCAGGGCGCCTCCCAGCTGGGGGACCTCATCTGCGAAGGCGTCCTCGGAGCCACCAGGCTCGGGACCGGGCTCGGCGACATCCGGGTCGAGCAGGCGGGAGCCGTGAACCTGAAGACCGAACAGGGCGACATCCGCCTGGACAGCGCGGCGGGCGACGCCCAGGTCCTCGGAGCGGGCCGGATCGAGATCCGGGAGATCGCGGGCGGGGCGACGGTCAAGAACGCCAACGGCGAGACCACGATCGACGAGATCACCGGCGACCTCGAGGCGACCGCGTCCAACGGCCGTATCACCGTCGGCGTCGCACACGCCGGAGTCGACGCCAGGTCCGCCAACGGCGGCATACGGGTCGGCGAGGTGGCGCGCGGCAAGGTCGAGCTCCGGACCACCGCCGGTGACGTCGAGGTCGGCATCCGTCAGGGCACCGCCGCCCGGCTCGACGTGAACACCAAAATCGGCAGTGTGCACAACTCCCTGGAGGCGTCCGAGGGCCCCGAGTCCTCCGACGAGACCGTCGAGGTGACCGTTCGCACCGGCGTCGGCGGCGTCGTGATCCGCCGCTCCTGATCATCCATCAGGCAAAGGGGGCTTAGCCGCCATGACCTCGGCTTCCGCGATTTTCGCCCCGCACGTCACTGTTCCCCGCACGTCACTCTCCACCGGAGGACACCATGCAGCACGAGCAGAACGATAAGCACACGGCACCGCTTCCCGAGCTTCCCCTGACCCGCCCCGAGGGCTGCCCCTTCGACCCGCCCGCCGGGCTGGCCAAGGTGCGCGAGCAGCAGCCGCTCATCCGGATGCGCTACCCCGACGGACACCTCGGCTGGCTGGCCACCGGACACGCGGCGGCCCGGGTGATACTCGCCGACCCCCGCTTCAGCTCACGGTACGAGCTCATGCACCTTCCGATCCCGGGCACGGGCATCACCGAACTGCCCCCGGCGCCGATCGGTGACCTCACCGGCATCGACCCGCCCGAGCACACCCGCTACCGGCGGCTGCTCACCGGCAAGCTCACGGTCCGCCGGATGCGCGCGCTCACCGAACGGGTCGAGCAGATCACCGCCGAGCACCTCGACGCCATGGAGCGCCGAGGACCGACGGTGGACCTCATGGAGGCGTACGCGCAGCCCGTCCCGGCGCTGATGATCTGCGAACTGCTGGGCGTGCCCGGGGCCGACCGCGAACTCTTCCAGCGCCTTACCGCCGAGACGACCGACCCGAACTCGACTCCGGAGGAGCAGTACGCCGCACTGGCCGCGCTCGGGGAATACGTCGGCGAGCTGGTCCCCGCCAAGCGGACCGACCCCACCGACGACCTGCTCAGCGATCTGACCACCACCGACCTCACCGACGAGGAGCTCGCCGGGATCGGCAGCTTCCTGCTCGGCGCGGGCCTCGAAACCACCGCGAACATGATCGGGCTCGGCACCTTCGCCCTGCTGAGCAACCCCGAACAGGCCGCCGCCCTGCGCGCCGACCCCGGCGCCGCCGACCAGGTGGTCGAGGAGCTGATGCGCTACCTGAGCATCGCCCACACCGGGATCCGGGTGGCGCTGGAGGACGTCGAGGTGGAAGGGCAGCTGATCAAGGCCGGCGAGACCGTGACCATCTCGCTCCAGGCAGCCAACCGGGACCCGGAGAAGTTCGCCGACCCGGACACCCTCGATGTGCGCCGGAAGGCCACCGGGCATCTGGCCTTCGGCCATGGCATCCACCAGTGCCTGGGCCAGCAACTGGCCCGGGTGGAGATGCGGGTGGCCTTTCCGGCGCTGTTCGGCCGCTTCCCGACGCTGCGGCTCGCCGTCCCGCCCGAGGAGGTGCCGCTGCGTCCCAGCATGAACATCAGCGGGGTGCACCGGCTGCCCGTCACCTGGGACGAGGTGTAGTCCGGTGGAGATCAGCGTCGACCGGGAGCGCTGCTGCGGCGCCGGCATGTGCGCACTGACGGCCCCCGAGGTGTTCGGCCAGGACGACGAGGACGGCCGGGTGCTGCTGCTCGAGCGCCGGCCACCGCACCGGGACCACGAGGCGGCCCGCGAGGCCGCCGGGCTGTGCCCCGCCGGGACGATCACCGTCGTCGAGCGGGGACACGCCGAGCCCCCGGCGCCGTAGCCGGACAGCCGTAGCCGGACACTCGACGGCTGTGCAGCAGGACGGCCGTACAGCCGTACAGCAGGGCAGTCGTACAGCAGGGCAGTCGTACCGCCGTCGAGCAGCAGCATCCCTCAGGAAGCGTGGCGGCGGGCGCGCAGGGCCAGCGAGAGCGCCAGGACCGTCTGGGGGTCGTCCAGGTCGGTGCCCAGCAGCTCGGAGATGCGGGCCAGGCGGTTGTAGAGGGTCTGGCGGTTCAGGTGCAGTTCGCGGGCCGTCTCGGCCTTGCGGCCCGCGTGCGCCAGATAGGTCTGGAGCGTGGGGAGCAGGGGCGGGCGGGAGGTGCGGTCGTGGTCCCGCAGGGGGCCGATCGCCCGCTCGACGAAGGCCGCCAGGTCCGGGTGGTCACGCAGCCGCCACAGCAGCAGGTCGATGTCGAGGCGCCGGGCGTCGTACCAGGGGCGGTCGGACAGGCCCTGCGCCGCCGTCGCGGTCTCGGCCGCGTGCCGCAGACCCGCCGAGGCCGCCGCCCAGCCGCCCGCCACGCCGACGACCACGACCGGCGGATGCGCCCCGGCGCGCTCCAGGCCCGCGCGCTCCACGCCCGCCCGCAGCGCCGCGGCGACCCGGTCCGCCACGGCCGTACGCTCCGATTCCGTACGCAGGCCCAGCAGCAGCGGTACGCGGCCTTCGACGGGGCGTACGCCCAACAGGACCGGGACGCCGACGGACGACAGCTCTTCGAGCACCGCACGGGCCAGCAGCGACCAGTTCCCCGAAGGGGACAGCTCGGATGCCAGCCGCATCACCACCGGCAGCAGCGGTCCGTCGCCCGGCCGGAAGCCGAGCACCTTGGCCTGTTCGGGAGCGTCCTCCGCGCTGATCCGGCCCTCGGCGAGGTCCGTCAGGAAGTCGCCGCGGCCGCGCGCCGCGAGCTCCTCCTCCTGGCGGGCCTGCATGAGGACCACCGCGAGCACGCCCGCCGCCCGTTCCGCCGCCATCCGGTGCACGGGCAGCAGCGGGGAGGACACGGCCAGCAGGACGAGCCGGGCGCGTACCGCACCGGCGCCGTGCCCGCCGCCCGGCACATCCACCAGCACCGCCCCGGCCGGCGGGCCGGACTCCCGGGCCGCCCGCTGACCGCGCAGCCCGTCCCACACCTGGAGCGGATCGGCCGCGGTCGGTCCCGACTCGGTGCCCGCCGCGTACAGCAACTGCCCGTCCGCGGTCTCCAGGAAGACCGGGTTGGCCGTGAAGTCCGCGAGGATCCGCAGCACCTGGGGGATACCCCCGCCGCCGAGCAGGGCCTCCGTGCACCGGCGGTGCACCTCTTCCGCCCGCTGGAGCAGCGCGTAGTGGTGGTTGACGATCTCGGTGTGGATCTCCTCGGTCACCGAGACGAACGGCACCTCGCGGTGCAGCTGGATCAGCGGCAGCCCGGCGGAGCGGGCCGCCTCGACGATCGTGCCGGGCAGCCGCTGGAACCTCGGGCCGAGCTCGACCACCAGCGCCGCGATCCCGCGGTCCGCGAGCCGCCGTACGAAAGCGCGCTGTTCGGCCGGGCGGGTGCCGAGCCCGAGCCCGGTCGTCAGCAGCAGCTCCCCGCCCTTGAGCAGGGACGCGATGTTCGGCACCTCACCGGCGTGCACCCAGCGCACCGTCCGGTTCAGCCGGTCGGCCCCCGCGACGACCTCCGGGAGCCCGCCGCGGAGCCCGGGCAGCTCCAGAGCCCGCTGTACGGTGATCCCGCCCTGATTGTCCATGCCGCCGTTCATGTCGCCGGACGCTACCCGCCGCCACGTTCCAAGAACATCACCCACGCGTTACGGACCGCGTTTCGGACCCGATCACCCCGACAACTCGTCGTCCCTGACGGGCAATTACCGGACCGCGTGCCGATTGTGGTCTGTGTCACTCTCCGCGATCCTGGCGCCTTCCCATCGGGCGAGTGACAAGGACCGTGTATGTCCAGCACAAGTACCCCCGAGACCTCCGGGGTCCAGCGGCTCAAGGCGAACTCCGTCGGCCTCGTCGGCGTCGTCTTCATGGCGGTCGCCACCGCCGCGCCGATCACCGCGATGACCGGTAACCTCCCCATCGCCGTGGGCTTCGGCAACGGCACGGGCGCCCCCGCCGGCTATCTCTTCGCCACGGTCGTGCTCACCGTCTTCGCGGTCGGCTATGTGGCGATGGCCAAGCGGATCACGGCGGCCGGCGCGTTCTACGGCTTCATCTCGCACGGTCTCGGCCGCATCGCCGGTATGGCGTCCGGCATGCTCGCGGTCCTCGCGTACATCGTCTTCGAGGCCTCGATCGTCGGTGTCTTCTCGTACTTCGCCCAGACCACCGTCAAGGACCAGCTCGGCGTGGACCTCCCCTGGGTCGTGTACGCGGCCGCGATGCTCGCCGTCTCCGCCGTCCTCGCCCACTTCGACATCAACCTCACCGCGAAGGCCCTCGGCGTCATGCTCGTCGCCGAGATCGCCGTCCTGTTCGCCGTCGCCACCGCCGTACTGATCGCGGGCGGCGGCCCCGACGGCATCCCGGCCGAGCCCCTCAATCCCAAGAACGCCTTCACCGGGGCCTCGGCCGGACTCGGACTCTTCTTCGCCTTCTGGTCCTGGGTCGGCTTCGAATCGACGGCGATGTACGGGGAGGAGTCACGCGACCCGAAGCGCGTCATCCCGCGCGCGACGCTCATCTCCGTCATCGGCGTCGGCATCTTCTACATCTACGTCTCCTGGATGACGATCGCGGGCAACGGCCTGGCGGGCTCCGTCAAGGTCTCCTCCTCCACCTCCCCGCTCGACCTGTTCTTCGCGCCGACCCAGCAGTTCATCGGCGGCTGGGCGGTCGACGCGTTCCAGTGGCTGCTGCTCACCGGCTCGTTCGCCTGCGGCATGGCCTTCCACCAGTGCGCCGCCCGCTATCTGTACGCGATCGGCCGCGAGGGCTTCCTGCACCCCGCCCTCGGCCGTACGCACGCCCGGCACGGATCCCCGTACATCGCCTCCGTGGTGCAGACCTGTATCGCCGTCGCCCTCGTCGCCGCGTTCTGGCTGACCGGCCAGGACCCGTACATCCACCTCTACACGCTGCTCGCGATCCTCGGCACGATGGCCATCCTCATCGTCCAGACCCTGTGCTCGTTCGCCGTCATCGGCTACTTCCGCGTCAACCACCCGGAGGACCGGCACTGGTTCACGACCTTCACCGCACCGCTGCTCGGCGGCATCGGGATGATCGCCGTGGTCGTACTGCTGGTGCTGAACATGGAGACCGCCGCCGGCCTCGCCGCCGACTCCCTCTTCTTCAAGACGATCCCGTGGATCGTCGGCGCCGTCTTCGTCGGGGGGCTCGGCCTCGGCCTCTATCTCAAGGCCAAGCAGCCGCGGCGATACGAGATCATCGGCCGGATCGTCCTCGAGGACGCGGCCGAGCGCGCCACCACCGAGTCCGCCCCGCCACCGTCTGAGGAGAGCCCGCCATGGCACGCACCCACCCGATGCATCTGCTGAAGCGACTCGCCGCCGACCACGCGGACGCACAGCGGCTGCGCGTACCGGTCGCCGAACTGCGCGGTCTGCGCGCGGAGGCCTCGGTCACCGGCCGACGCGAACTGCTCAAGCGCGCCGCCGCCGCGGGCCTCGCCGCGAGCGTCGGTACGGCCGTCGCCGCGCACCCCGCGCCCGCCCGGGCCGCCACGGGCGCGGCGGCTCCCCGCGTCGCCGTCGTCGGCGCCGGTATCGCGGGCCTGACCGCCGCCCTCACCCTCCGCGACGCGGGCATCGACTGCACGCTCTACGAGTCCCGCACCGACCGGGTCGGCGGGCGCATGTGGACCCAGCGGGACCACTGGTCGAACGGCAGGACCTCCGAGATCGGCGGCGAGCTGATCGACACCAGCCACAAGAAGATCCTGGCACTCTGCCGCCGCTTCGACCTCCCCGTGGAGGACTTCCTGGGCGGCGGGCCCAACGGCGCCGAGGAAATCCTCTGGTTCAACGGCGGCTACTACCCGCGCGAGCAGGCCGACGAGGACTTCAACGCCGTCTACCAGGCCCTCCACCGCGATCTCCAGCAAGCGGGCGAGGTGATGTGGAACCGGACCACCCCCACCGGAACCGCCCTGGACAACATGTCGCTGTACGAGTGGATCGAGTCGCGGGTCCCCGGCGGGCACACCTCGCCGCTCGGCCGGTTCTTCGACGTCGCGTACAACGTCGAGTACGGGGCCGACACGACGCTCCAGTCGTCCCTCGCCCTCGTCCTGCTGATGGGCTATCAGCCGAATCCCGGAAACTTCAACATCTGGGGTCTGTCCAACGAGCGATACCACATCACCGGCGGCAACGATCAACTCCCGCGCGCCATCGCCGCCTCTCTGCCCGCCGCCTCGCTGCTCATGGGCCGGCGGCTCACGGCGGTGCGGGCGAACACCAACGGCACCCAGACGCTGACCTTCGACGACGCCGGCGCCGTTCGCACGGTCACCGCCGACCACACGATCCTGTGCCTGCCGCTGCCCGTACTGCAGCAGACCGACCTCTCGGGGGCCGGGCTCGATCCGCGGATGACGAATCTGCTGCGCGACGCCCGGATGGGAGCCTGCACCAAGCTCAACATGGAGTTCGGCGCACGCCCCTGGCGTGGCACCGGGCCCTGGCCGGGCGTCTCGGCGGGGGACTGCTTCACCGACAGCGACGTGCAGCAGACCTGGGACACCACCAAGATCCAGCCGGGCACCGGCGGCATCCTCATCCAGTACGGCGCCGGCGGCCTCGCCCGTCAGCTGACCCCCGCCGCGCCCTTCTCCACCGAGTCGGACCCCTACGTCCGCGATCTCGCAGCCACCAGGCTGACCGGCATCGACGCGTTCTTCCCGGGGACGAAGGCAGCCTGGAACGGCCGGGCCCAGCTCTCCGCCTGGCACCGCGATCCGCACACCCTCGGCGCGTACTCCTACTGGCCCATCGGCTATGTGCACCGCTACGCCGGCTACGAGGGCACCCCGCAGGGCAACCTGCACATCGCGGGTGAACACTGCAGCTACGACTTCCAGGGGTTCATGGAGGGCGGCGCCACCGAGGGCGAACGTGCGGCGAAGGCGGTGATCGCGGCGGTGCGCTAGGAGGTGGGGGCCGCGGGTCGGATGTTGTGGTTCAGCCGGAACACGTTGTCGGGGTCGTACTGCGCCTTGACCGCCGCGAGCCGCCGGTAGTTCTCGGCGCCGAAACCGGACACGACCCGCTGCTCGCCCTCGTCACCGATGAAGTTGAGGTACACGAGCCCGATGGACCACGGCACGACATCGGCCCGCGCGTCCTTGGCCCACTGCCTGCCGCGCTCGTCGTCGGCCGGGCTGTCCCAGATCCCGAACGGGTGCGAGACCCACTCGGCGGTCCGCCAGGGCAGCGGATGGCCGGAGTCGCCCCGGGCCATCGCACCACCCATCGGGAAGAGGATGTGCTGCGAGTTCGACGGCACGATCATGCTGTCCGCACGCGCGCAGAACACGTCCACGGCCTCGTCGGGCAGGCCGCTGAGGTACTCCGCCGACCAGTAGTTCCGCAGACCGGGCGGGTCGTCGATCATGCACTGGAGATCGGCGTACGGGAGCTGTGTGATGACCTCCGCCTCATGGCCGAGCCCGAGCAGCGGCCCGGCCGCCTTGCGCAGACCGGGCTCGGTACCCGCGTACGTGACCAGCACCAGGCACACGGGCTTTCCCACCAGGTGCTCGGGCATGAAGTCCTCGGGCGGGCCGGTCAGATAGATGAACCCGCCGCCGACCTCGTCCGGAGCGGACACCAGCACGTCCCGGTAGACGGGCAGCACCTCGGCTCCCCGCGCGGCCGGGAAGAACAGGAAGGCGACGGACATGGCGGGCAGCGGATGCAGCCCCAGCGTGATCGACGTGGCCACGCCGAAGTTGCCGCCGCCGCCGTGCAGCGCCCAGAACAGCTCCGGATTCTCGTCCGCACTGGCGCGGACCTCCCGCCCGTCGGCCGTCACCAGATCCACAGCGACGAGATTGTCGCAGGCCAGCCCGAACTTCCGCTCGAGCCAGCCCGATCCGCCGCCCAGCGTGAAGCCGCCGACCCCGGTCGTGGAGGCCCGCCCGCCCGTGACCGCCAGCGCGAACGGCTGCGTGGCCCGGTCCAGATGACTCATCGTGGCGCCGCCGCCGATGCGTGCCGTACGCGCCTCGGGGTCGACCGAGACCGTGTGCATCCGGCGCAGATCGACGACGAGACCGCCGTCGCTGCTCCCGAGCCCCGCCACGCTGTGGCCGCCTCCGCGGACGGCCAGCTCCAGCTCGTTCTCCCGGGCGAAGCGCACAGCGGCGCCGACGTCCGCCGCCGACTCGCACTGGGCGATCACCGCGGGACGGCGGTCGATCATCGCGTTGAACACCGCGCGGGCCTCGTCGTATCCCGCGTCCGCCGGGGTGACGGCTTCGCCGGACAGACTCTCGCGCAGTCGCTTCAGGGCCGGTTCCGCTACGGGCTCGGGGGCCATGACCTCCCCTTCCGGGGCGTGAGCAGGACTCTCCCATCGTAAGGACGCGCCCTGCGGCACGCGCTTCGGAGACGTCCTGCCGGGCGCGCACGGCCCTCACCGCGTACGGCCTCACCGCGCACGGCCCTCACCGCGTACGCCGGAGGCGCGGCGGGTCGGAGCCCCCGTCTATCCGCCGTACGCGCCGGAGGCGGTCAGCCGCAGTGCGGTGTCGATCAGCGGCACATGGCTGAACGCCTGCGGGAAGTTGCCCACCTGACGCTGCAGCCGGGGGTCCCACTCCTCGGCGAGCAGCCCGAGGTCGTTGCGCAGCGACAGCAGCTTCTCGAACAGCCGCCGGGCCTCGTCCACCCGCCCGATCATGGCCAGATCGTCCGCGAGCCAGAACGAACAGGCGAGGAACGCGCCCTCGTCGCCCTCCAGACCGTCGACCCCGGCCTCGTCACCCGCCGTCGGGTAGCGCAGCACGAAACCGTCCGGCGTGGACAGCTCCCGCTGGATCGCCTCGATGGTGCCGATGACCCGCTTGTCGTCGGGCGGCAGGAAGCCCATCTGCGGAATCAGCAGCAGGGAGGCGTCCAGTTCCTTCGACCCGTACGACTGCGTGAACGTGTTGCGCTCCTTGTCGTAGCCCTTCTCGCAGACGTCCCGGTGGATGTCGTCGCGCAGCTCCCGCCAGCGCTCCAGCGGCCCGTCCGCGTCCCCGCTCTCGATCAGCTTGATCGTGCGGTCGACGGCCACCCAGGCCATCACCTTGGAGTGCACGAAGTGCCGGCGCGGACCGCGCACCTCCCAGATGCCCTCGTCGGGCTGGTCCCAGTGGTCCTCCAGGTACCGGATCAGCTTGAGCTGGAGGACGCTGGCGTAGTCGTTGCGGGCCAGGCCCGTCATGTGCGCCAGGTGCAGGGCCTCGGTGACCTCGCCGTACACGTCGAGCTGCAACTGGTGCGCGGCGCCGTTGCCGACCCGGACCGGGGCGGAGTTCTCGTAGCCCGGAAGCCAGTCCAGCTCCGCCTCGCCGAGCTCCCGCTCGCCCGCGATGCCGTACATGATCTGCAGGTTCTCCGGGTCGCCCGCGACGGCACGCAGCAGCCACTCGCGCCACGCCCGCGCCTCCTCCCGGTAGCCGGTGCGCAGCAGCGAGGACAGGGTGATCGCCGCGTCGCGCAGCCAGGTGTAGCGGTAGTCCCAGTTCCGTACGCCACCGATCTCCTCCGGCAGCGACGTCGTCGGGGCGGCGACGATGCCGCCGGTCGGGGCGTAGGTGAGGGCCTTCAGCGTGATCAGCGAGCGGACGACGGACTCGCGGTACGGCCCGTGGTACGTGCAGTGCTCGACCCACTCGCGCCAGAAGTCCTCGGTGGCCTCCAGCGACCCCTCGGGGTCGGGCAGCGCCGGCGGCTGGTGGTGCGAGGGCTGCCAGCTGATGGTGAACGCGATCCGGTCGCCGGGGGAGACCGTGAAGTCGGAGTACGTCGTCAGGTCCTTGCCGTACGTCTCCGTCGGCGTGTCCAGCCACACCGAGTCGGGCCCGGCGACCGCGACCGTACGGGTGTCGACCTTGTGCACCCACGGCGTGATCCGGCCATAGCTGAAGCGCATCCGCAGCGCCGAGCGCATCGGTACGCGCCCGCTCACCCCCTCCACGATCCGGATCAGCTGCGGGGCCCCGTCACGCGGCGGCATGAAATCGGTCACCCTGACCGTGCCGCGCGGGGTGTCCCACTCGGATTCCAGGACCAGTGAGTCCCCCCGGTACCGGCGGCGGTCCGCCGCCGGTGGCTCGGTGCCTCCCGCGACCGCCGGGCCGAGCCGCCAGAAACCGTGCTCCTCGGTGCCGAGCAGTCCGGCGAAGATGGCATGCGAATCGAAGCGGGGCAGACACAGCCAGTCGACCGTGCCGTCCCGGCAGACCAGGGCAGCGGTCTGCATGTCTCCGATGAGTGCGTAATCCTCGATGCGCCCGGCCACGTGCATCTCCAGTCGAACGGCCACGTCCGCCCCGCGTGGCGCTTGCCTTCGGTCTGTCTCGGTCAAGGGTGTCAATCGGTCGTTGACGGTCGTTGACGAGCTCTTGTTCCGGGTGAAGGGCGGGGGTGGTGCCGTTCGCCGGCCTGGCTCGCAGTGCCTGTCCGAATCAAGTGTCCGAGCAGGATACGACGCACGCCGTTGCGTCGCGCGATGCTCCTGGCAACGCGGCGCCGCCGAACGGGTGAGCGGCGGGTGAGCCCGGAGAAGCCCGTGATGGCCATGATGCCCCGTGTGGCCGGAAGCAGTCTCCCCCCGGCGCTGATACCCTGGTAGCCCGTGGACCGGTGGGCGCTTGACCCCCGAACCGCAGCGACGGCACCCCTGGAGATCCTCGGACCTCCGCAGCGGGACCGCCGGTACGCACGACGACCTCGCGACCACGGGAGCCCCCTCTTGGCCATGCCGCCCGCTGCTTTTCGAAATAGCACAGCCACGACGACCAAGCACATCTTCGTCACCGGGGGTGTCGCGTCCTCCCTCGGCAAGGGCCTGACCGCCTCCAGCCTGGGTGCGCTCCTGAAGGCCCGGGGCCTGCGGGTCACGATGCAGAAGCTCGACCCGTACCTGAACGTCGACCCCGGCACCATGAATCCGTTCCAGCACGGTGAGGTGTTCGTCACCAACGACGGCGCCGAGACCGACCTGGACATCGGCCACTACGAGCGTTTCCTCGACGTGGACCTGGACGGCTCGGCGAACGTCACCACCGGCCAGGTGTACTCGCAGGTGATCGCCAAGGAGCGGCGCGGCGAGTACCTGGGCGACACCGTCCAGGTCATCCCGCACATCACCAACGAGATCAAGCACCGCATCCGGCGCATGGCGACCGACGACGTCGACGTCGTGATCACCGAGGTCGGCGGCACGGTCGGCGACATCGAGTCGCTGCCGTTCCTGGAGACCGTCCGTCAGGTCCGCCACGAGGTCGGCCGGGACAACGTCTTCGTCGTGCACATCTCGCTGCTGCCGTACATCGGCCCGTCCGGCGAGCTGAAGACCAAGCCGACCCAGCACTCGGTCGCCGCGCTGCGCAACATCGGTATCCAGCCGGACGCGATCGTGCTGCGTGCCGACCGTGACGTACCGACCGCGATCAAGCGCAAGATCTCGCTCATGTGTGACGTGGACGAGGCGGCCGTGGTCGCGGCCATCGACGCCAAGTCGATCTACGACATCCCGAAGGTGCTGCACACCGAGGGCCTGGACGCCTATGTCGTGCGCAAGCTGGACCTGCCGTTCCGCGACGTCGACTGGACGACGTGGGACGACCTGCTGGACCGCGTCCACAACCCCGACCACGAGGTGAACCTCGCCCTGGTGGGCAAGTACATCGACCTGCCCGACGCCTACCTGTCGGTGACCGAGGCGCTGCGCGCCGGCGGGTTCGCGAACCGCGCCCGCGTCAAGATCAAGTGGGTCGCGTCGGACGACTGCAAGACCCCCGCGGGCGCGGCGAAGCAGCTCGGCGACGTGGACGCGATCTGTATCCCCGGCGGCTTCGGCGACCGCGGCGTGAGCGGCAAGGTCGGCGCGATCCAGTTCGCCCGCGAGAACAAGATCCCGCTGCTCGGCCTGTGCCTCGGCCTGCAGTGCATCGTGATCGAGGCCGCGCGGAACCTGGCCGAGATCCCCGACGCGAACTCGACGGAGTTCGACTCCGGCACCGCCCACCCCGTCATCTCGACGATGGAGGAGCAGCTGGCGTACGTCGAGGGCGCGGGTGACCTCGGCGGAACGATGCGCCTCGGGCTCTACCCGGCGAAGCTCGCCGAGGGCTCGATCGTCCGCGAGGTCTACGGCGACCAGCCGTACGTGGAGGAGCGCCACCGTCACCGCTACGAGGTGAACAACGCCTACCGCGCCGAGCTGGAGAAGAAGGCGGGCATCGTCTTCTCGGGCACGTCCCCGGACAACAAGCTCGTCGAGTACGTCGAGTACCCGCGCGAGGTGCACCCCTACCTGGTCGCCACCCAGGCGCACCCGGAGCTCCGCTCCCGTCCGACCCGCCCGCACCCGCTGTTCGCGGGCCTGGTGAAGGCCGCGGTCGAGCGCAAGACGGGCAAGTAAGGGCAAGGCATTACCGTGGGACCGGGGTGCGGGCTGGGAGAGCCCGCGCCCCGGTTCCGGCGTTTCTGGGAGGACGTACATGGCCATCAAGGACACCCCCGAGGAGTGGCGCGTCACCGCGACCGCGATTCCCTTCAAGGGCAACAAGACGAGTGTCCGTACCGACGACGTGGTCATGCCCGACGGCTCGATCGCCCGCCGCGACTACCAGGTCCACCCGGGGTCGGTGGCGGTCCTCGCCCTCGACGAGGACGGGCGCGTCCTGGTGCTGCGCCAGTACCGCCACCCCGTGCGGCAGAAGCTCTGGGAGATCCCGGCGGGCCTGCTCGACGTCCCGGGCGAGAACCCGCTGACGGCCGCGCAGCGAGAGCTGTACGAGGAGGCGCACGTCAAGGCGGTCGACTGGCGGGTGCTCGTCGACGTCTACACCACGCCGGGCGGCTGTGACGAGGCGGTCCGGGTCTTCCTGGCCCGCGACCTCTCCGACGCGGAGGGCGAGCGCTTCCAGGTCTCCGAGGAGGAGGCGGACATGGAACTGGCGCGGGTGCCGCTGGCGGAGCTGGTGCGGGGGGTGCTCGCCGGGGAACTGCACAACAACTGCCTCGCGGTGGGGGTGCTCTCGCTCGCGGCGGCTCTTTCGGGGGACGGGGTGGAGGCGCTCCGCCCGGCGGAGGCGCCGTGGCCTGCGCGCCCCTTCGAGGCGTAGCCCTCGGGCCGGGCGGGGGTGCGTGCATGGGGTGCCCCGTGCCGGGGGCGCCGCCGGCACCGGCCGGTGCCACCTGAGGCCCGCGCCCGGCCTCGGGCAGGGCGGGGGTGACCGGTTGTGTCCGGTCACCCCGGGCCGTGCGGGCCCTTGTCCGGTGCCACCTGAAGTCGGCGCCCGCCTGCGGCCCGGTGGGTGGGTTTGTGCCCACCCGTTCTGCCCCGCGGAACGCATGCCCACAAACGGAGGGACCCCGGCCAGGCGCGGCGGGGGACGCGGCGGGGGCGTGTCCGGGACACTGAAGCGTGATGTGTGGCGCATGACTCAGGGCGCCTTTACGGGGGCCCGCAGGCGCCGTACGGGGGTCTGGGGGTGTCCCCCAGAAGACACAGCATGCCGTCCCGGATACGAGCCCCGGAGCGGCCCCCACAGCAACCGACCCGGACCGGGTCAGCCCCGACCAACCGCCCCACACGGCACCCGGCCCGGACCGGGGCAACCACGACTGCCCCGTGAGGGCGAGTCCTGGTGTGACCATCGGTTGATCCGATGGGGGGATCCAGGGGGCACGGCTCCGTGAGCCGCGTCGTTCCGTGGGGCGGCTGAATTACGCTCGGAGCGCCCGCGCGGAGACCCGGCGGGCTCGGCTCGTTGTGCTGAGGACTGGGGAGCGTAGCCCGTGACGGATCAGGCGGTGGACGGGCCGGTGGCCGCCGGCGCGGCGGGGCAATTCATCGGCCGTCAGCGGGAGTTGAAGGCGTTGCGGGCCGACATCGAGCGGGCCGGGCTGGACACGATCTCCGGGCGCAAGGCCCCCCGCGCGCGGGTGCTGCTCGTCGCCGGGCGGCCCGGAGCCGGTCGTACCGCGCTCGCCGAGGAGCTCGCGGGCAGGCTCGCGGACACCTACCCGGACGGGGTGCTGCGGGCGCGGCTCACCGAGCCCGGCGGAGAGCACGTCCCCACCGACCGCACCGCCCGCGCGCTGCTCGACGCCCTCGGGGTCGACTCCCCGCCCGGCGCCGACGCGGACCTGCTCGCGGAGATGGTCCGTGAGGCCCTCGCCGTACGCCGCTGTCTGCTGCTCCTCGACGACGCGGGCGACGCCGAACTCGTCGACCCGCTGCTGCCTGACAACCCCGAGTGCCTGGTCGTCGCGGTCTCGCAGGGTCCGCTCACCGGGATCCCCGACGTACGGCCGTGCACGATCGGCGGGATGGACCCGAAGTCCTCGATCGAGCTGCTGAGCCGGTTCACCGGCGAGGTGCGGATCACCGTGGATCCGCAGGCCGCCGAAACGCTCGTGGAGCAGTGCGGCGGGCAGCCCGCCGCGATGGTGCTGGCCGGCGGCTGGCTCGCGGCCCGGCCGCAGACCTCGGTAGCCGACGCCGCCAAGCAACTGCGCGCGCTGCCGGACGACCCCGAGCAGCCCACCGGCACCCGCCCGCTGGCCCGCGCCTTCCGGCTCGTGTACGAGTCCCTGCCCGCGCCGGCCGCCCGGACGCTGCGGCTGCTCGCCCTGGCGCCCTCCGGGCTGGCCGACGCGCACACCACGTCGGCGCTGGCCGGCTGCTCGGTCTCGGCCGCGCAGTCGACGCTGGAGGACTTCGCCGCCCTCGGTCTGCTGCGAAGGACCGGTGATCCGGAGACGTACGAGCTGCCGGGTTGCCTCGCCCCGTTCCTGGACGCCCTGCTGGCCTGCGAGGACCGGCCCGCCGAGGTGCAGCTGGCACGGGCGCGGATGCTGGAGCGGACCGTACGGCTGCTCCAGTCGTGCCGGGCGGTCACCGAGCCCGACGGTTCCGCGGCCCGCAAGCGGCTGGCCGGTCTGCCGCGGGCGCTGCGCTTCGCGAGCGCGCCGGCGGCCGGCGACTGGCTGCGGGCCCGGCAGTCCGCGCTGCTGGCGTCCGCGCGCGTCGCGGTGGCGGACGGCGAGCTGGACACGCTGGCCCGGCGGCTGATCGCCGCGCTGGTGCGGGCCCTGGTCGCGCACCGCGGTACGGAGGCGGCCGCCCCCGAGCTGTACGGACTGCATCAGCTGGTGCTCGGCGTGGCCGAACGCCGGGATCTGCATCGAGAGCAGGCGGCGGCCCTGCTGAACCTCGCCGATCTGGATGCGCAGACAGGACGCACTCGTGACGCTCTGCTGCGATATCGGTCAGCCTTGGATGCCGGACGCAGAGCAAATGACCCGTATGCGACCGGCCGCGCAATGGAATCCGTAGGTGGTACGTATCAGCTGCTGGAGGACTGGCAGCGGGCGGCCGACTGGTACGGGCGCGCCCTCTCCCAGCGCCTCGCGCGGGGGGAGCTCGCCGACGAGGCGCGGCTGTACGGCCGGCTCGGCGCGGTGCAGAGCTACGCGGGCCGGTACGGGGAGGCGCTGCGCAGCTGGCGGGCGGCCGCGGCCGGCTACCGCAGACTGGGCGATCTGCCCGGCCAGGCGCGGGCGTTGAGTGAGACGGCGAGGGTCCAGGAGTACGCGGGACGGCCGGAGGAATCGCTGCGCACGTGTGAGGAGGCCGTGTCCTGGGCGCGGCGCGCCGGGGACGTCCGGCTGGAGGCCGCGTTGCAGCTCAGGCTGGCCGACACGCTGGAGCGGATGGGGGACCCCGCGGCCGCCAGGCTGCACCGTGCGATGGCCGAACAACTCCTGGGAAGTGATCCTTCCGGCCTACGAAATCCGTAGTGTTTCCGTCAAGGAAATTTGCTTTGCAAGGCTAGACAGCGCGAAGTCCTTCATTAGACTGGCTCTGCCGGATGTTGCTCCGGTGTCTCCCGTTGCGCCCTGCGTATGCGGGTATGTATGGAAATGCACCACAAATCCCCCAGAGCCAAGGACCGTGATCGACGTGAAGGTCGGCATCCCCCGCGAGGTCAAGAACAACGAATTCCGGGTGGCGATCACCCCCGCCGGCGTGCACGAGCTCGTGCGCAACGGCCACCAGGTCTTCATCGAGGCCAACGCCGGTGTCGGCTCCTCGATCACGGACGAGGAGTTCGTCTCCGCCGGAGCGCAGATCCTGCCCACCGCCGATGAGGTCTGGGCCACCGCCGACCTGCTGCTGAAGGTCAAGGAGCCCATCGCGGAGGAGTACCACCGCCTCCGCAAGGACCAGACCCTCTTCACCTACCTGCACCTCGCCGCCTCCAAGGAGTGCACGGACGCGCTGCTGGAGTCCGGCACCACCGCCATCGCGTACGAGACGGTCGAGACCGCGAACCGCGCGCTGCCGCTGCTCGCTCCGATGTCCGAGGTCGCGGGCCGGCTGGCCCCGCAGGTCGGCGCCTACCACCTGATGCGCTCGGTCGGCGGCCGTGGTGTGCTGCCGGGCGGCGTCCCGGGCACCTCCCCCGGCGAGTGCGTCGTCATCGGTGGCGGCGTGTCCGGCTGGAACGCCACCCAGATCGCCGTCGGCCTGGGCTTCCACGTGACCCTGCTCGACCGTGACATCAACAAGCTGCGCGAGGCCGACAAGGTCTTCGGTACCAAGGTCAAGACCGTCGTCTCCAACGCCTACGAGCTGGAGAAGGCCGTCATCGAGGCCGACCTCGTCGTCGGTGCCGTCCTCATCCCGGGTGCCAAGGCCCCGAAGCTGGTCACCAACGAGCTCGTCGCCAAGATGAAGCCCGGAAGTGTCCTTGTCGACATTGCGATCGACCAGGGTGGCTGCTTCGAGGACTCCCGTCCGACCACCCACGCCGAGCCGACCTTCCAGGTCCACAACTCGGTCTTCTACTGCGTCGCCAACATGCCGGGTGCGGTGCCCAACACCTCCACCTACGCGCTGACCAACGCCACGCTGCCCTACATCGTGTCGCTGGCCAACAACGGCTGGGTCGAGGCCCTCCGCCGTGACGCCGCGCTGGCCAAGGGTCTCAACACCCACGACGGCAAGGTCGTCTACAAGGAGGTCGCCGAGGCGCACGGCCTCGAGTCCGTCGAGCTGAGCGCGCTCCTGGGCTGATCCGACGGCCGCTCGTCAACGCGAGTCGTCAACCTCACGCATCCGGCCGGACCTTGTCGAGCAAGGTCCGGCCGGATGTGTGTCCGGCCACGTCACGGGGTGCGCTCAACTCGCCTCGAACGTAACCCTTTAACCGTTTCGCACACCCGTGAATCACACGGACCGACTGCTGTGCGCCCTTGACAGCGGGGTGTTCGGTTGCCGACACATCCGGCCGGGTCCGGCGGATTGTGTTGCTGCGGACCGGTGACACGCCATAGAGTCGCCAACCGTCGGCATGGTGCCACGCTGACCTATCGATAAATGTTCCTGGTCACCGTCCAAGGAGGTAAGACGACTTGTGAATGAGTCGACATTTTCTCCCGGAGGTGGCGGGCTCGAAGCTGTCGGCTCCGTCGCTGTCCGAACCTTCGCGACGCACCAGCACATGACGACGACAGCCCACACGATGAAGATGATGGACGGCCAACACGTGAACGCCATGGCCGGCAACGAGAGTGGCCGAGAGTCCACCCACTTCGCCGACTACGACGGAGTGCCCGAGGGGCACTTCTACGACCCCGATGCCGAGTACGAGCCCGACCCCGAGTACGCGGCCACGCTCGCCCCTGACGCTGCCCGCCAGCGCCGCGAGCGGATCGGCCCCACCGGGCGGCCGCTGCCGTACTTCCCGATCCCGGGGCCACTGACCGACCACGGCCCCGCGAAGATCATCGCGATGTGCAACCAGAAGGGCGGCGTCGGCAAGACGACGTCGACCATCAACCTGGGTGCGGCCCTCGCCGAGTACGGACGACGGGTGCTGCTCGTCGACTTCGACCCGCAGGGAGCCCTGTCGGTCGGCCTCGGTGTGAACCCGATGGAGCTCGACCTCACCGTCTACAACCTGCTCATGGAGCGGGGCATGTCGGCGGACGAGGTGCTGCTGAAGACCGCCGTGCCCAACATGGACCTGCTGCCGAGCAACATCGACCTCTCGGCCGCCGAGGTGCAGTTGGTGAGCGAGGTCGCGCGCGAGTCCACGCTGCAGCGCGCCCTGAAGCCGCTGCTGCAGGACTACGACTACATCGTGATCGACTGTCAGCCGTCGCTCGGTCTGCTGACCGTGAACGCCCTGACGGCGGCTCACAAGGTGATCGTGCCGCTGGAGTGCGAGTTCTTCGCGCTGCGCGGTGTGGCGCTGCTGACCGAGACGATCGAGAAGGTCCAGGAGCGGCTCAACCCGGATCTGGAGCTCGACGGCATCCTCGCCACGATGTACGACTCGCGTACGGTGCACAGCCGCGAGGTGCTCGCGCGGGTGGTCGAGGCCTTCGACGACCACGTCTACCACACGGTCATCGGGCGCACCGTGCGCTTCCCGGAGACCACGGTCGCGGGTGAGCCCATCACGACGTACGCGTCCAACTCGGTCGGTGCCGCCGCCTATCGCCAGCTCGCCAGGGAGGTGCTCGCCCGGTGTCACGCCGAGTGAGTCTGCCCGGGGCCGACGAGCTGTTCCGGACGACCGGGGGGATGGGCCTGCAGTCGTCGTCCCCGAGGCGGGGGGCGACCGGCGCGGGCGGCGAGGCACGGGTGCCGGGGCCGGCTGCGTCGGGGGAGAGCGACCCGGTCGCGTCCGGCCCGTCCTCCGAGGACCACGAACACTCCACGGCGGACGCGGAGGACGAGGCTCCGGAGCCGCGCAGCCGGGCGGCGGCCGCGGAGCCCGAGACGGCCCCCGCGAAGGCCCGCCCCGTGGCCCCCTCGGCCGCGGCGCCGCGCCGCCGGGGGCGTACGGCCAACCGCAGGCCGAGCGGCCGTGAGCGGCACGACGAGAAGATCACGGTCTATGTCTCGGCCGAGGAACTGATGGACCTCGAGCACGCCCGCCTCGTGCTCCGCGGCGAGCACGGCCTCGCCGTCGACCGCGGCCGCATCGTCCGCGAGGCGGTCGCCGTCGTGCTCGCGGACCTGGAGTCCCGGGGCGACGCGAGCATCCTGGTGCGGCGGCTGCGGGGACGCTGACGGTAGCCTTGCGGGCTGCCGTCCTCCCGTTCGCGCCCCTGGACCGTGATGCCCCCGACCGACGACCCCACCACCCCGCCCCCACGCCGCCGCACACTGGGCCGCGGCCCGGGCACGGGGCCCGTCCCCGGGGCGGCCCCGGAGCCCGGTCGGGACCCCTCCCCGGCCCCGGAGGCCCCGCCGGTCGGCTCCGCCGACGAGGCAGTCCCTGAGCCGCCCGCGGCGCCCGTCGCCGGGACGCCCGGGGGCGAGGTCCCGGCGAAGGCGACGGCGGAGCCCGGCGGGGACAAGGGTGCGCCTGCCGGTCCCCTGGCCGCCGCCGCGCCGCCCGGTGCGGTGGAGGAGCCGCGGACCGGGCCGGACGACGCGGACCGGGAGCCCCCGGGTGACGACGGGCGGTTCACCGTACGGCTCGCGAACTTCGAAGGTCCGTTCGATCTGCTGCTGCAGCTGATCTCCAAGCACAAGCTCGACGTGACCGAGGTCGCGCTGTCGAAGGTCACCGACGAGTTCATGGCGCACATCCGTGCCATGGGGCCCGACTGGGACCTCGACCAGACCACGGAGTTCCTCGTCGTCGCCGCGACGCTGCTCGACCTGAAGGCCGCCCGTCTGCTGCCCGCCGCCGAGGTGGAGGACGAGGCCGACCTCGCGCTGCTCGAAGCGCGGGACCTGCTGTTCGCACGGCTGCTGCAGTACCGCGCGTACAAGCAGATCGCGGAGATCTTCAATCGCAGGCTCGACGAGGAGTCCAGGCGGTACCCCCGTACCGTCGGTCTGGAGCCGCACCACGCCGAGCTGCTCCCCGAGGTCGTCATCAGCATCGGCGCCGAGGGCTTCGCCGGGCTGGCGGTCAAGGCCATGCAGCCGAAGCCGAAGCCCCAGGTGTACGTCGACCACATCCACGCCCCGCTCGTGAGCGTGCGCGAGCAGGCCGAGCTGGTCGTGGGCATGCTCCGGGAGCGCGGGCAGGTGAGTTTCCGCGAGCTGACCGAGGACGTGGACGACACCCTCACCGTCGTCGCCCGCTTCCTCGCCCTCCTGGAGCTCTACCGGGACAAGGCCGTCGCCCTGGAGCAGGAGGACGCCCTGGGGGAGCTCCTGGTCATCTGGGCGGGCGGCGACGCCGTCGCGCACGTCACCGATGAATTCGATCAAGTCGTACAGGAGGCGAAGGCATGAGTGACCTCAAGTCGGACCTCGGGCCGGGTCTCGAGTCGGACCTCGGGCCGGACGTCCGGCCGGACCTCAAGCCCGCCCTCGAAGCCGTGCTCATGGTCGTCGACGAGCCCGCCACCGAGGAGCACCTCGCCAAGGTGCTGGAGCGGCCCAGGCGCGAGGTGGGCGACGCCCTGCGCGAGCTCGCCGACGAGTACACCGTCCAGGGCCGTGGCTTCGAGCTGCGACTGGTGGCCGGCGGCTGGCGTTTCTACACCCGCCCCGAGCACGCCGAGGCCGTCGAGCGCTTCGTCCTCGACGGCCAGCAGGCCCGGCTCACCCAGGCCGCCCTGGAGACCCTGGCCGTGGTCGCGTACCGCCAGCCGGTGAGCCGTTCCCGGGTCTCGGCCGTGCGCGGAGTGAACTGCGACGGCGTCATGCGCACCCTGCTCCAGCGCGGTCTCGTGGAGGAGGCGGGCGCGGAACCCGAAACAGGTGCGATCCTGTACAGGACGACGAACTACTTCCTGGAGCGGATGGGCCTGCGAGGCCTGGACGAGCTCCCGGAGCTCGCGCCCTTCCTCCCCGAGGCGGACGCGATCGAGGCGGACACGCTGGAAGGGGTCCCGTCGTTCGATCCGGACGCTCCGGACCGAGATGACGCAGACGACAAGACGGAACTTTGATGCGAAGCAGCAGCGGCAGGAACAGCAGCGGAAACAACGGCGGGAGCCGTGGTGGCAAGAGCGCGGGCCGCGGCAACTACCGGGGCGCCGGGAACAACCGCGACGAGCGAGGGTCCAACCCGCGCCGCCCGCGCCCCGAGGAGCGCTCCTACGACGTGGGCGGCGACGAGCCGCGCAAGGGGCGCGGCGCGGCGGCGCGCGGCGGTGCCAAGGGTGGTCCCCGGCAGTCGCCGCAGCGCGGTGGCGGCCGTACGACCCCGGCGCGCTCGCGCGAGTACGACGCCCGTACGGAGGAGCGCAACCGCGAGCGTTACGCGAACAAGCCGCAGATCAAGACCCCCAAGACCTTCGGCGAGCAGGAGGGTGAGCGGCTCCAGAAGGTCCTCGCCCGTGCGGGCATGGGCTCGCGCCGCGCCTGCGAGGAGCTGATCGACTCCGGCCGCGTCGAGGTCAACGGCAAGATCGTCATCGAGCAGGGCGTCCGCGTGGACCCGGAGAAGGACGAGATCAAGGTGGACGGCCTGACCGTCGCCACCCAGTCCTACCTGTTCTTCGCGCTGAACAAGCCCGCCGGCGTCGTCTCGACGATGGAGGACCCGGACGGCCGTCAGTGCCTCGGGGACTACGTCACCAACCGCGAGACCCGCCTCTTCCACGTCGGCCGTCTCGACACCGAGACCGAGGGCATCATCCTGCTCACCAACCACGGCGAGCTGGCCCACCGTCTCACTCACCCGAAGTACGGCGTGCAGAAGACCTATCTGGCGGCCATCACCGGCCCGCTGCCCCGTGAGGTCGGCAAGCGGCTCAAGGACGGCATCCAGCTGGAGGACGGGTACGCCCGCGCCGACCACTTCCGCGTCGTCGAGCAGACGGGCAAGAACTACCTGGTCGAGGTCGTCCTGCACGAGGGCCGCAAGCACATCGTGCGCCGGATGCTCGCCGAGGCGGGCTTCCCGGTCGACAAGCTGGTGCGCACGGCCTTCGGGCCGATCCAGCTCGGCGACCAGAAGTCCGGCTGGCTGCGCCGGATGACCAACACCGAGGTCGGCATGCTGATGAAGGAAGTCGGTCTGTAGGACCCCCCCTCGATAGAGGAAGCCGGTCTGCAGGACCCCCCGACGAGAGCCCGCGGTCGTTTTCGAACGGCCGCGGGCTTTTTTGTGCTTGTCGAGCACCCCCGCCGCCCTTTATAGTCAGAGTGACTCTTAAGAAGGAGGCGGGCTTGAGCCTCGCGGACGTCCTCGAACCACTGCAGCGGCCTCTGTTCACGCTGCTCGACACCCCGGTCTCCTGGACCGAGGTCCTGGGCTTCGGCAGCGGAGCGCTCTGCGTCTGGCTCGTGGCCCGTCAGCACCTGGCCAACTGGCCCGTCGGTATCGCCAACAACGTCTTCTTCGTCCTGCTGTTCACCCAGGCCGGCCTGTACGCCGACGCGGGGCTGCAGGTCGTCTTCATCACCCTCGCCGTGTACGGCTGGTGGACCTGGACCCACGGGGGTGGACCAGGTTCCGACGCCCTCCCGGTGCGCCGCACCACGCGCACCGAGTGGACGTGGCTGCTCGCGGCGGGGGTGGTGGGGACACTCTCGCTGACCCTGCTGCTGGACCGGGCCACCGACTCGACCGTGCCGTTCTGGGACGCGCTGACCACCGCGCTGTCCCTGATGGCGACGTACGGGCAGTGCCGCAAGAGGCTGGAGTCCTGGTGGCTGTGGATCGCCGCCGACGTCGTGTACGTGCCGCTGTACGCGTACAAGGAGCTCTACCTCACCTCGCTCCTCTACATCGGATTCATGACCCTGTGCGTGCTCGGGCTGCGCAACTGGTCGCGCGACCTGGCCGTACAGCGGCGGCAGCCCGTGGAGGTGACGGCATGAAGCGCTACAGGCACGGTCTCGTCCTCGGCAAGTTCTATCCGCCGCACGCGGGCCACCACCATCTCGTCCGCACCGCACAGGACCGCTGCGAGCGGCTGACCGTCCTCGTCTGCGCCGCGTCCGTCGAGTCCGTCCCGCTCCAGGAGCGCGTCGCCTGGATGCGCGAAGTGCACCCGGGCGTCCGGGTGGTGGGCGCCGTGGACGACATCCCGGTCGACCTGACCGACCCGGCCGTGTGGGAGGCCCACATGGCGGTGTTCCGCGCGGCCGTCCCCGGACGTGTGGACGCGGTCTTCACCTCGGAGACGTACGGGGACGAACTCGCCCGCCGCTTCGGCGGCGCCGACTCCGTCTGCGTCGATCCGGGCCGTACGGTCTTCCCGGTGTCCGGTACGGCCGTCCGCAAGGACCCCGTCGGCTGCTGGGACTTCCTCGAACCGCCCGTACGGGCCGCCCTCGCCCGCCGCGTCGTCGTCCTCGGCGCCGAATCCACCGGCACGACCACACTGGCCACCGCCCTCGCCGCGCACTACCGGGCCCGGGGCGGGGTGTGGGCGCGTACCGGCTGCGTACCCGAGTACGGCAGGGAGTTCAGCGAGCGCAAGCTGGCCGAGCTGCGCGCCGGGCGGCCGGACGCCACCTGGCCGGACGTCACCTTCACCACCGACGACTTCCCGCTGATCGCCCGGCGCCAGAGCGAGCTGGAGGATGCGGCAGCGCGCACCGGCTCTCCCGTGCTCATCTGCGACACCGACGCGTTCGCGACGACCATCTGGCACGAGCGGTACATGGGCGGGCCGAGCGCGGAGGTGGCGGAGATCGCCGCCCGCGGGCGGGGCCATCTGTGGCTGCTCACCGATCACCGGGACGTGCCCTTCGAGGACGACGGGCTGCGCGACGGGGAGCATCTGCGGCCCTGGATGACCGACCGGTTCGCCGACCGGCTCACCCGCACCGGCCGCCGGTTCGTCAGGCTGAGCGGCCCGCCCGAGCAGCGCCTGCGGGCGGCCGTGGCCGCCGTGGACGCGCTGCTCGCCGGGGGCTGGCAGTTCGCCGACCCCCTTCCGGAGCGGAGGTGAGCGGCATGGAGGGCTACGACCCCGGGGCGTACGATCCGCGCGCCTTCCCGCCCTTCGCCGTCACCGTCGACCTCGCCGTCTTCACGGTCCGCGACGGCGAGCTGCACGTGCTGCTCATCGAACGCGGAGAGGAGCCGTACAAGGGCGCCTGGGCACTGCCCGGCGGCTTCGTACGGCCCCGGGAGTCGGCCGAGACCGCCGCCCGGCGTGAACTCGCCGAGGAGACCGGGCTGTCGGACACCTCCGTCGACGTGCTCCACCTCGAACAGCTGCGCACGTACAGCGAACCCGACCGCGACCCGAGGATGCGGGTCGTGTCCGTCGCGTACACGGCGCTCCTGCCCGACCTGCCGGAGCCGCACGGCGGCGGCGACGCCGCGCGTGCCCAGTGGATGCCGTTCGGCACGCACCGGCCTCCCCCAGCCTCCGGCCGGGGGGACCCCCATCGCGCTCCGCTTGCCTTCGACCACGACCGCATCCTCGCCGACGCCCACGAACGCGTCGGCGCCAAGCTCGAGTACACCTGTCTCGCCACCGCCTTCTGCCCGGCCGAGTTCACGCTCGGCGAGCTGCGGCAGGTGTACGAGACCGTCTGGGGCGTCGAACTCGACCGCCCCAACTTCCGGCGCAAGGTCCTCACCACGCCCGGCTTCGTCGAAGCCGTGGCCGGGGGCGCGCGCCTGACCGGCGGCCGGGGGAAGCCGGCCGCGCTGTACCGGGCGGGGCCGGCCAACGCCCTGCATCCCCCTCTCCTGCGACCGGAAGGACGACAGACGACATGACGAGCCCGACGAGGACCGCCACCAAGCAGGCCGCCACCGGGACCCTGACCGGACTGGCGCTCGGTGACGCGCTCGGCTTCCCCACCGAGTTCAAGGACGTACCGTCGATCCTCGCCGCGTGCGGGCCCTGGCGGGAGATGGCGCTGCCCAAGCCCGCGTTCGTCACCGACGACACCCAGATGACGCTGGCCGTGGCACGCGGCATACGGACCGCGATGGACCGGGGGCTGCTCGCCCCGCCGCGGCTGACCCCGGCGGTGCGCGAGGAGTTCGTGAAGTGGTACCACTCCCCGGACAACAACCGTGCCCCCGGCCGCACCTGCATGGTCGCCTGCCACAAGCTCGACAGCGACATGCCCTGGCAGGAGGCCAGCCAGATCGGCTCCAAGGGCTGCGGCGCGAACATGCGGGTCGCCCCGGTCGGTCTCGTACCCGGGCTGAGCGAGGGCCAGCGCGCGGGCGCCGCCCAGCTCCAGGCCGCCCTCACCCACGGGCACCCGACGGCCCTGGCCGCGTCCGACCTCACGGCCCGCGCGGTGTTCCTGCTGGCCCAGGGCACGGAGCCGCTCGGCCTGGTCGGCCGGCTGCGCTCGTACGCGTACGAGAACCGCTCCCGCTACCAGCACAACTGGCTCGGCGACCTGTGGACCTACGCCCACGACGCCACACCGGAAGCCTTCATCGAGCGCGGCTGGGACGACTGCCTCGCCGCCCTGGAACGCCTGACGTCCGCCCTGCGCGACGCGAACCCGGAACACGACCCGTGCGTCACGACGGGCGACGGCTGGATCGCGGAGGAGGCACTCGCGACCGCGCTGCACTGCTTCCTGCTCTTCCCCGAACAGCCCCTCCTGGCCCTCCGCCGCGCGGCCTGCACGCGCGGCGACTCCGACTCGATCGCCTGCCTGGCCGGGGCGTTCGCGGGGGCGCACCTGGGAGCGCGGGCGTGGCCCAAGGAGTGGGCGGAGCGCGTCGAGTACCGCAGCGAACTGCTGACACTCGGGGCGCTCTGGGATGCTTGATCCATGCTGGACGCCCTGAGCACGGACCTCACCCCGATCGTCGCCGAACAGCCCGACCCCCTGCTGTTCGCGACGGTCTCCGGCGCGCACCTGTACGGGTTCCCCTCACGGGACTCCGACGTGGACCTGCGCGGCGTCCACCTGCTGCCGGCCGAACAGCTCGTCGGACTCCGCGAGCCGGAGGAGACCCGGTCCCGGATGTGGGACCGGGACGGTGTCGAGATGGACCTCGTGACCCATGACCTGCGCAAGTTCGTACGGCTGATGCTGCGGCGCAACGGCTATGTGCTGGAGCAGCTGCTGTCGCCGCTGGTCGTCCACACGGGCGACGCGCACGCGGAGCTGGTCGAGCTGGCGCCGGGCGTCCTCACGAGCCACCATGCCCACCACTACCGGGGGTTCGCGAACACACAGTGGCGGCTGTACGAGAAGACGGGCGAGCTGAAGCCGCTGCTGTACGCCTTCCGCGCGCTGCTCACCGGCATCCTTCTGATGCGCTCCGGCCAGGTGCAGGCCCATCTGCCCACGCTCCTCGGCGAGGTGCCCGCCGCGCCCGGGTATCTGGCCGAGCTGATCGAGGCGAAGGCGGCCGCGGAGCACGGCCCGGCGGTGGGCCTGGCCGTGGGTGTCGTACGCGCGGACTTCGAGACGCTCCATGGGGCGCTGGACGACGCCCAGGCGACCTCGGCGCTCCCGGGGCAGCCGGGCGCGCACGACGCGCTGCACGACTTCGTCGTACGCATCCGGCTGCGGGCGTAGCGCCTCGTCGCCGCTCGGCCGTGCCGCTGCCGCGGCCGGACCGCCGTCCGACGGACCCGGACCCGGACCCGGACCAGGGCCCGCGGCTCACCCGGCCGAGGAGCGGCGGACCCGGACCCCCGGCTCACCCGGCCGAGGAACGGCGGGTGCGGACGAGGAAATCCTCCACGCGGGCGCGGTCCGGTTCGGGCGGGAGCGGGGTCTTCACGGCGGCCTCGTCGGCCTCTCCGGCGAGGCGGGTCATCCAGGACTCGACCTCCGGCCACGGCACCTCGCCGCGCTTGACCGCCAGCAGCCGCTCGCGGTCGTCGCCCACCTCGATGACCAGCCGGCCCGTGTGGAGCAGATCGCGGCAGCTCGCCAGCAGGCGCAGCAGATGCATCGCGTGCTTCCAGCGGGGCGCCCCGTGCGTGCGCACGTCCGCGTCGAGTTTGCGGCGCTGGCCCGCGGCATAGCGGACGAAGGTGTCAAGGGCCCGGCGGGAGAGGAACGCGTCGCGCAGGGAGAGCAGTTCGCGGCCGGTGTCGTCGATGCGCTCGACGATCGGGGAGTGCAGGCACTCCAGGATGTTCGGATTGGCCCGCAGGGCCAGCTCGCAGAAGCGCTCCAGCTCCCAGCTGAACTGCTCGTCGGCCGGGCCCTCCACATGCGTGGGGGGCTTGTCGAAGCGCCAGTACAGCGGGGTGGGCGCGAGGAAGACCCCGCGCCGGTCCGTGTCGCTGTCGTCCGTCGCCAGCCCGAAGGCGCGCGAACCCATGACGCAGGAATAGACCGTGTGGTCACGGACGAGTGCCTCGGGAGTCATGCGCGCCAGGCTACGCGAGCACGATCTTGTCCCCGGAGACGGTGATCTTCTTGGCCGCCAGCGGCTGCTTCGCCGGGCCGGCCGTCACCGAGCCGTCGGTGATGCTGAACTTGCTGCCGTGGCACGGGCAGTCGATGGTGCCGTTCTCGACCTTGTTGAGCGTGCAGCCCTGATGGGTGCAGATCGCCGTGAACGCCTTGAAGTCGCCCGCCGTGGGCTGGGTCACCACCACCTTCTGCGTCTTGAACACCTTTCCGCCGCCCTCGGGGACCTCCGAGGTGGTGCCCAGCGGCTCGCCGCCCACCTCGGAGGGCTGCCGCGGGGTCTCCGGGGCCTCCGTACCGCTGTCGTCGCCGCTCTCGCCGCCGCAGCCGGTCGTCGCCGCCGCCAGCGAGGCGGCGCCCGCCACCAGGACCGTGCGGCGGGCGGTGCTGTCAGGACTCATCGTCATCACTCCGAAGGTGTGAAAGCTGAGGAACCGTCGCAAACACGAGCATCTTGGCGCCGAAGGCCCCGGGGCCCGGGGCGGAACACACCGTGATCGTCCAAGTGGCGGCAGGTGCGGGCCTGGGCGACATTGGCCGTAATCTCACCCTTTCTCGAAAGGCAGGGCCATGGCGGGAAACGATCTGGGCGGTCTTCTCGGCGCTCTCCTCGGCGGCGGCGGGCAGAGCGGCGGCGCCGGCGGCGGCGGAAACATCCTCGGCTCGCTCCTCGGCGCGCTCATGAGCCAGGGCGGGGGCGGCAGCAACCCGCTCGGTGGTCTGATCGACGGGCTCACCAAGGCCGGTCTCGCGGACCAGGCGCAGTCCTGGGTCGGCACCGGCGAGAACAAACCGGTCAGCGGCGCACAGATCACCGAGGCCCTGCCCGCCGACACCCTGCGGCAGGCCGCCCAGCAGGCCGGGGTGACGCCCGAGCAGGCTGCGGACGAGATCGCGCAGACTCTGCCGCAGGTCGTCGACAAGCTGACCCCGAACGGGCAGGTGCCGACGGGCTCGCTGGAGGACATCATCCGGCAGCAGCAGCTCTGAGCCGCCCGGCCGCGCCGCGGCGGCCGCCTTCCGCGTCTCGGAGGACGGTCGCCGCGGCGGCACGTCCCGGCGGCTGACTAGGCTGATCGGAGCACTCGCCGAGGTACGAAGGAGACGACGTGGCGGTACGAGCGGTCCGGGGAGCCGTCCAGCTGGAACGGGACGAGGCCGGGCACATGGACGAGCAGGTCAGCGCGCTGCTCACCGCCATCCTGGAGCGGAACGGGCTCACCGCCGACGATCTGATCAGCGTCTGGTTCACGGCCACGCCCGACCTGCACAGCGACTTCCCCGCGGCGGCGGCGCGCGGCCTCGGCATCGTGGACGTACCGCTGATCTGCGCGCAGGAGCTGGACATCGCCGGAGCGATGCCGCGCGTCGTACGGATCCTCGCGCACATCGAGTCCGACCGGCCCAGGTCCGAGATCGCCCATGTGTACCTCGGCGCCGCGGCCGCACTGCGCAAGGACATCGCGCAGTGAGGACCGCGATCGTCATCGGAACCGGTCTGATCGGTACGTCAGCGGCGCTGGCGCTCGCCGGGCGGGGCGTCACGGTCCACCTCCAGGACCACGATCCGGCACAGGCGAGGACCGCCGCCGCCCTCGGCGCGGGTACGGACGAGGCCCCCGAAGGCCCCGTCGACCTGGCCATCGTGGCCGTACCGCCCGCGCACGTGCCCGCCACGCTGGCCGAGGCGATGCGCGCCGGGACCGCCCGTGCCTACCTCGACGTGGCGAGCGTCAAGGGCGGGCCGCGGCGCGAGCTGGAAGCACTCGGCGTGGACCTGTCCACGTACATCGGTACGCACCCCATGTCCGGCAAGGAACGCTCGGGCCCGCTCGCCGCGACCGCCGACCTCTTCGAAGGCCGCCCCTGGGTGCTCACGCCGACCCGGGACACCGACACGGAGGTGCTGAACCTGGCCCTCGAACTGGTCGCACTCTGCCGCGCCGTGCCGGTCGTGATGGACGCGGACGCGCACGACCGGGCGGTCGCGCTGGTCTCGCACACGCCCCAGCTGATCTCCTCCATGGTCGCGGCGCGGCTCGCGGACGCCGACGACACGGCGGTACGGCTGTGCGGTCAGGGCATCCGGGACGTCACCCGGATCGCGGCCTCCGACCCCCGGATGTGGATCGACATCCTCTCCGCCAACCCGGGGCCGGTCGCCGATGTCCTCGCGGGCGTCGCCGCCGACCTCGACGAGACGGTCCGCTCCCTGCGGGCCCTCCAGTCCTCCGACGACGACAAGCGCCGCGAGGGCACCGAGGGCGTGGAGGACGTCCTGCGCCGGGGTAACGCCGGGCGCGAACGCGTGCCCGGCAAGCACGGCGCGGCGCCGACGGCGTACGAGATCGTCGCCGTCCTGATCAGCGACCAGCCCGGCGAGCTCGCCCGGATCTTCGCGGACGCGGGCCGGGCCGGTGTGAACATCGAGGACGTCCGCATCGAGCACGCGACGGGCCAGCAGGCGGGCCTGGTCCAGCTGATGGTGGTCCCCCAGGCGGCGCCCGCCCTCGCGGCATCCCTGCGGGAGCGTGGCTGGGCGCTGCGCCAGTAGTAGCCAGTAGTAAGTGGGGGCCTGCGGGGCTCCAAAGGAGCCCGTCCGGGGGTCCCCCTACGCCCGCCAGGGCGTAGGGGGAGATTGAGGACACGGCCGGAGGCCGTACCGGGGGCTGGGGGCGCAGCCCCCAGTCTTCGGGAAGGGGCGGGTAGAGGAAAAGGGCCCGCCGCAGGCGCCCCACCGCCCCCGCCCCGTGCTGTCCGCGCACGGGTGCGTGGGCTCGACCCCGCACTCGGTAACCTTGTGCGGGGCACCTTGGCATTCCGGCCTGCCCTCACCGCGTACCAGGAAGGTCTCCGACACCGTGGAATCCGTGATCGTCGCCATCGACGGCCCCTCCGGCACGGGCAAGTCGAGCACCTCCAAGGCGGTCGCCGCAGAGCTGGGTCTGAGCTACTTGGACACCGGCGCGCAGTACCGGGCGATCACCTGGTGGATGATCAGCAACGGCATCGACGTCAGCGACGCCGCCGCGATCGCGACCGCCTCCGGCAAGCCGTTCATCGAGTCCGGCACGGACCCCGCCGCCCCGACGATCACCGTCGACGGCGTGGACGCCGCGGGCCCGATCCGCACGCAGGAGGTCACGTCCAAGGTCAGCGCCGTCAGCGCCGTCCCCGAGGTGCGTGCCCGGATCACCGAGCTGCAGCGCTCGATCGCCGCGGCCGCCGAGAAGGGCATCGTCGTCGAGGGCCGGGACATCGGCACCACGGTCCTGCCCGACGCCGACCTGAAGATCTTCCTCACCGCCTCCCCGGAGGCCCGCGCGGCCCGTCGCAGCGGTGAGCTGAAGGGCAAGGAGGCCAGCGATCTGGCCACCACCCGCGAGGCGCTGATCAAGCGGGACCACGCGGACTCGAACAGGAAGACCTCTCCGCTCGCCAAGGCGGACGACGCGGTCGAGGTCGACACCACCGACCTGACCCTCGCCCAGGTCATCGAGTGCGTCGTCACCCTCGTCGAGGAGAAGCGGACGGGCGGGAAGTGACCGACCCCGCCGTTCCGTCCGAGAAGGGCGCCGCCGTCGGCCGGAGGATCGGCATAGGCCTGATGTACGGGTTCTGGCGGCCGCGGGTCCTCGGCGCCTGGCGGGTGCCGACCGCCGGACCGGTCATCCTCGCCGTCAACCACGCGCACAACATCGACGGACCCATGCTCATGGGCACGGCGCCCCGGCCCGTGCACTTCCTGATCAAGAAGGAAGCGTTCATCGGCCCCCTCGACCCGTTCCTCACCGGAATCGGTCAGCTGAAGGTGGACCGGGCGAGCGCCGACCGCACCGCGATCACCCGGGCGCTCTCGGTGCTGGAGCACGGCGGCGTGCTCGGGATCTTCCCCGAGGGCACCCGCGGCGAGGGCGACTTCGCCTCACTGCGCGCCGGGCTCGCCTACTTCGCCGTACGCTCCGGTGCGCCGATCGTCCCGGTCGCCGTACTGGGAAGCAGCGACCGCCCCGGACGGTTGATACGGGCACTGCCCCCGCTGCGCAGCCGGGTCGACGTCGTCTTCGGGGACGCCTTCGAAGCCGGGGACGGCAGCGGGCGGCGCACGCGCAAGGCGCTCGACGAGGCGACCGTGCGCATTCAGGAGCGGTTGACCGCCCACCTGGAAAACGCCAGGCGCCTCACCGGGCGCTGAGCGAGACTCTGAGTAGTGAGTCCGGGGCGTCCTGTCCCGTGCTCACCGATCACCACGAAAGAACAGGGAAACGGACTTCATGAACGACCAGCACGAACACGGGGCACTTGGCGACGCCGAGTACGCGGAGTTCATGGAGCTCGCCGCGGGGGAGGGCTTCGACCTCGAAGACGTCGAGGGCGCGATCGAGGAGGCCGGTCACGGCCCGCTCCCGGTCCTCGCCGTCGTCGGCCGCCCGAACGTCGGCAAGTCGACCCTGGTGAACCGCATCATCGGCCGCCGTGAGGCCGTCGTCGAGGACAAGCCCGGCGTGACCCGCGACCGCGTGACGTACGAGGCCGAATGGGCGGGCCGCCGCTTCAAGGTCGTCGACACCGGCGGCTGGGAGCAGGACGTCCTCGGCATCGACGCCTCCGTCGCCGCCCAGGCCGAGTTCGCGATCGAGGCCGCCGACGCGGTCGTCTTCGTCGTGGACGCCACCGTCGGCGCCACCGACACCGACGAGGCCGTCGTGAAGCTGCTGCGCCGGGCCGGAAAGCCCGTCGTGCTCGCGGCCAACAAGGTCGACGGCCCGTCCGGCGAGGCCGACGCGGCCATGCTGTGGTCGCTCGGGCTCGGCGAGCCGTTCCCGGTCTCCGCGCTGCACGGGCGTGGCACCGGCGACCTGCTCGACGAGGTCCTCAAGGCGCTCCCCGAGGCCCCCGCCCAGACTTTCGGCACCGCCGTAGGCGGCCCGCGCCGTATCGCGCTCATCGGCCGCCCGAACGTCGGCAAGTCGTCCCTGCTGAACAAGGTCGCGGGCGAGGAACGGGTCGTCGTCAACGAGATGGCCGGCACCACCCGCGACCCGGTCGACGAGCTCATCGAACTCGGCGGCAAGACCTGGAAGTTCGTGGACACCGCGGGCATCCGCAAGAAGGTCCACCTCCAGGAGGGCGCGGACTACTACGCCTCGCTGCGCACCGCTGCCGCCGTCGAGAAGGCCGAGGTCGCCGTCGTACTGATCGACACGAGCGAGTCGATCTCCGTCCAGGACCAGCGGATCCTCACGATGGCCGTCGAGGCGGGCCGCGCGCTCGTCATCGCGTACAACAAGTGGGACACCCTCGACGAGGAGCGCCGCTACTACCTGGAGCGCGAGATCGAGACCGAGATGCAGCAGGTCTCCTGGGCGCCCCGGGTGAACGTGTCGGCCACCACCGGCCGGCACATGGACAAGCTGGTCCCGGCGATCGAGACGGCGCTCGCGAGCTGGGAGACCCGCGTCCCGACCGGCCGCCTCAACGCCTTCCTCGGTGAGCTCGTGGCCGCCCACCCGCACCCGGTCCGGGGCGGAAAGCAGCCGCGCATCCTGTTCGGCACGCAGGCGGGCACCAAGCCGCCGCGCTTCGTCCTCTTCTCCTCGGGCTTCCTGGAGCACGGCTACCGGCGCTTCGTCGAGCGTCGGCTGCGCGAGGAGTTCGGCTTCGAGGGCACCCCGATCCACATCTCGGTGCGGGTGCGCGAGAAGCGCGGCAAGAAGAAGTAGTACGGCGACACGGCAGGAAGAAGCAACACGACGAAGCGGCCGGGGCGGTGAACGCCCCGGCCGCTTCGCCGTCGGATCCCGGACCGGATCACAGCCCCCTGCGGGGCGAGGGTGGCAGCGCCGCGGGTACGTGGTACACCCCGGTGTGCTGCCGGACGCCCGCCTGCCAGGCGCTCAGGTGCCCCGCGTGGCCCGCGCGGCCGGTGTGCGGGCCGGAGCCGAAGGCCGTGAAGCCGAGGTGCTCCTCGCCGCTCCGGTCCCCGGGCAGGGCCCGGAAGGACCTGCGGTACTCGGAGTACAGCGCGTCGTAGATCGGGGTGGCCGAGTGGCCCGCCGACGCGTCGTGTGCGTACGAGTGGCGCAGGGAGGGGATGTGGCTCTGACTCGGGGACGGCTGGCGGGTGGGGTCGTATGTGTGCACGTATGAGCCAACGACCTGCACGCCCGTCGGATGCGGGCCCGGCCGGGAGAACGCGGCCGGCGGGCGTGCGTGGGGCCGGCTCAGGTCCCGGCCAGCGGCATCGCCGCGGCCACCAGCCGGCCGTTGGCGGCGGCCTTCTCCAGCGCGTCACGCAGCAGATCCTCGCGCGGCTGCTGGCCGATGGAGCCGACCGGGGCGGCGTAGACCAGAACCGTGCGCGTCTTGTTGACGGCCGTCCGCCAGCCCTCGGTGACCTGGAGCGGCTGGTGGGCCTGCCACCAGGCGACCGGGCGCGCGCCGCCCGTACCCGGCTGCAGCACGGCGTGCAGCTGGCCCATGGCGAGCAGCACGGACCAGCCGGGCAGCGGCGGGGGAACCTGGTCCACCAGGGAGACCGGCCGGAAGCCCTGCTCGATCAGCAGCGGCAGGAAGTCGTCGCCGCCGTCGCCGGTCGTGCCCGGGCGGGCGATGGGGGCGGTCGGCTCGACGACGAGCGCGGGGTGCAGTTCGTCGCGGATCAGGATGAGACCGCTGGTGACGCCCAGCACGGCCTGTCCGGGCGCCGCGTCGGCCGCGGCGGGGTCGAGCGGGGCGCCCGCGGCGGTGGGGGCGACGGCGGGGGTCTCGCCGGTGATCGACCGGACGGCGCCCTTCAGCTGCTCCTCGGAGACCTGGACGACCTGGGAGGGGATACAGCTGGCGTGGGCGAAGGCGAGGACGGCGGTCTCGTCGCCGACGAACAGCACGGTGCTGGTGCGTTCCTGCTCGGAGTCGCCCGGGGTGCGGCAGGAAGTGCAGTCGTAACTGCCCGGGGCGTTCTCGCCCGTGAGCAGCCGGTCGGCTTCTTCGTCGCCGATCTCGGCGCGTACGTCCTCGCTGACATCGAGCATGCGCGGCACGGGTGGCTCCTCGGACTCGGTGCGTGGTGGGGTGCCGGGCGGCGCCCGGCTCGTAACGAACACAACGGGCGAGCCGGGGGAGGGGTCACGCGCGAGTGAGCAGTGAGCGACAGATCGTCAAGTCGACAGATCGATGCGCGACGCTTCCGGCGCCCCTGGACGGCACGTACGCCGGACGGCAAGTACAGTCCCATCCTGACGACCAAGAACCCCGGGGGATGCGGCGGCGCATGCATATCTCTTTCCTGCTCCACAACGCGTACGGAATCGGCGGCACGATCCGGACGACGTTCAACCTCGCCCAGGTCCTGGCCGAGCGGCACGACGTCGAGATCGTCTCCGTCTTCCGGCACCGCGAGGAGCCGATGCTGGGCGCGCCCGCCGGTGTCCTTATGCGCCACCTCGTCGATCTGCGCAAGGACAGCCCGGACTACGACGGCAAGCACCCCGACTACACCCGCCCCGCGAAGGTGTTCCCGCGCGGCGACGGCCGCTGGAAGCAGTACAGCCGCCTCACCGACGCCCGTATCGCCGCCCATCTGAAGTCCCTCCGGGCCGACGTCGTCGTCGGCACCCGCCCCGGACTGAACATCCACATCGCCCGCCAGGCGCCGCGCGGCCTCGTCCGCGTCGGCCAGGAGCACCTGACCCTGGACGGGCACGGGTACCGGCTGCGCCGCGAGATCGGCCACCGGTACGCCCTGCTGGACGCCGTCACCACGGTCACCGAGGCCGACGCGCAGTCCTACCGGACCCGCGTGAAGCTGCCCGGCGTACGGATCGAGTCCGTGCCCAACAGCGTGCCCGCGCCGAGCGTCGCCCCCGCCGATCCCGCCGCCAAGTGGGTGATCGCGGCCGGCCGGCTGACCAAGGTCAAGCGGTACGACCTGCTGGTCAAGGCCTTCTCGAAGGTGGTCGCCGCCCGCCCCGACTGGCGGCTGCGGATCTACGGCACCGGCGACGCGACCGGCAACGAGAAGAACGCCCTGCGGGCCCTGATCGAACAGCGTGGGCTGCACAACCACGTCTTCCTGATGGGGCCCGCGAACCCGCTGGAGCCGGAGTGGGTCAAGGGCTCGATCGCCGCGGTCACCTCCAGCCTCGAGTCCTTCGGGATGACCATCGTGGAGGCGATGCGCTGCGGAGTGCCGGTCGTGTCCACCGACTGCCCGCACGGTCCCGGCGAGATCATCGAGGACGGGGTCGACGGACGGCTCGTGCCCGTCGGCGACGCGGACGCGATCGCCGACGCGCTGCTCGCGCTGATCAGCGACGACGACCTGCGCCGAAGGACCGGACAGGCGGCTCTCCAGGCCGCCGAGCGCTTCGACCCGGCCCGGATCGCGGAGCGCCACGAGGCGCTCTTCACCGAGCTGGTCGCCCGGGGCGCGGGCGGCCGCTCCCGAGGCGCGCTGCGCGACACCATGCACCGCGCGCGCGGGACGGTGCTCGACGGGGCCTACGCGCTGCGTTACAAGGCCGCCGATGTGATCAGAAAGGGCAAGACGGCATGAGCACGTCCACCGAGCGGCGGACGCCGCGTGCCGACTGCATCGCCGACTCCGCTGGCGGCGTCACGTTCGACATAGCGGGAGTCGCGGCCCCGGACGCCGCGCTGGTGCTGCGCCGGCGCGGCGGTACGGCGCCCGAGGACACCGTGCGGCTGCCGCTCACCCCGGCCGGCGCCGGCCACTCGCGTGCCGTGCTGCCCAGCACGGTCGAGCTGGCCGAGGGCCGCTGGGACGCGTACACGGACGACGACGTGCCCATCGAGCCGGGCATCCGCGATCTGCGGGCGCTCGTCGACCGGATCCCGGAAGGCGGCCGGGTCGCGGTGCGTGTGCCGTACCCGACGGTGGAGGGGCGGCTCGCGGTGCGCTCCTGGGTGCGCGAACCGCACGCCGAGGCCGGGGACATCGGCTGTGCGTCGGGCTCCTGCACGGTCGAGGGCGCGCTGTACGGAGCGGAGCTGGGCGAGGGCGCGGTGGCCGAGGCGCGGCTCGGGGACCGGGTCCACGAGGTGCCGGTGAGCGGCGAGGGAAGCACCTTCACCTTCACCCTCCCGTACGCGACGCTCGCCCCGGAACCGGGCGCCGCGCCCGTCGAGGGGCAGCAGCTGTGGACGCTGTGGCTGCGGCTCGCCGCGGACGCGCGGCCGGTACGGATCTCCCGCATCCTCGACGACGTATGGGACCGGAGGAACGTCTTCCTGTACCCGGCCCACCAGGGCGACGGCTACCAGGCCACCCCGCTCTACACGACCGACAACGATCTCTGTGTCCGTCTGACTCCGAAGGACGACGGGTGACCCCTTAGGACGGCGGGGCACCCCGTAGGACCGCGTGGCGATCGAGGACCGTAGCTGTCCTCGATCGCTGGCAGACTCGGCCCCATGCTGGAGACATCGGCACGACTGCTGCGTCTGCTTTCCCTGTTGCAGGCCCACCGCGAATGGTCAGGACCCGAGCTCGCGGAACGCCTAGGCGTCACCCCGCGCACGGTGCGCCGGGACGTCGACCGGCTGCGCGAGCTCGGCTACCCGGTCAACGCCAGCCCCGGCACGGGCGGCGGCTATCAGCTCGGCGCGGGCGCCGAACTGCCGCCGCTGCTGCTCGACGACGACGAGGCCGTCGCGGTCGCGGTCGGTCTGCGCACCGCCGCAGGAAACGGCATCGAGGGCATCGGCGAGACCTCCGTGCGCGCCCTGGCGAAGCTGGAGCAGGTGCTGCCGCACCGGCTGCGCCGCAGGGTAGGCGCCCTCAACGCCTTCACCGTGCCCATGCTGCGCCCGCCCCGCGCCCAGGTCGATCCCTCGGTCCTCACCGAGCTGGCGAACGCCTGCCGGGACAGCGAGCGGCTGC
Organism: Streptomyces sp. NPDC000410; assembly: GCF_040300305.1. Classification (NCBI taxonomy): domain Bacteria; kingdom Bacillati; phylum Actinomycetota; class Actinomycetes; order Kitasatosporales; family Streptomycetaceae; genus Streptomyces; species Streptomyces sp. NPDC000410. Next base: position 106,397 of record NZ_JBEPDM010000013.1, on the reverse strand, counting down.
GTTTCGCGTACGAGGACCACGACGGCAGGGCGACCCGGCGCACCGTGGAGCCGCACCGCCTCGTCTGCACCGAACGCCGCTGGTATCTCGTCGCGTGGGACGTGGACCGGGCCGACTGGCGTACGTTCCGGGTCGACCGGATCACGCCCAGGCCGCCGCACGGCCCGCGCTTCGCCCCGCGCACCCCGCCCGCCGAGGATCTCGCCGCCTATGTCTCCAAGGGTGTGTCGACGGGGGTGTACTCCGCGCAGGCGGTGATCAGGCTGCGCGTGCCGCTGGAGCGGGCGGCGCGGGAGGTGTCACCGTCGGCGGGGGTGCTGGAGGCCGAGGGGCCGGACAGCTGTCTGCTGCGCACGGGCGCCGGTAGCCTCGATGTGATGGTCGTTCACGTGGTCCTCATGGGCTTCGACTTCGAGGTCGTCGAGCCCGCCGAACTGACCGGGCACATCAGGACGGTCCGGGACCGGCTGTCCCGGGCTCTGGGGGAATGACCGGCCGCTCGCCGGGCGGCAGTCCGCCGGGCATCGCCGCGAACTCGGGGTGGTGCAGGTCGAAGGCGGGCGACTCGGAGCGGATGCGCGGAATGGCCTTGAAGTTGTGGCGGGGCGGCGGGCAGGAGGTCGCCCACTCCAGGGACCGGCCGAACCCCCAGGGGTCGTCGACCTCCACCTTCTTCGCGTACTTGGCGGTCTTCCAGACGTTGTAGAGGAACGGCAGCGTGGAGATGCCGAGCAGGAAGGAGCCGATGGTGGAGACCGTGTTGAGCACGGTGAAGCCGTCGGCCGCCAGATAGTCCGCGTAGCGCCTGGGCATGCCCTCCGCGCCGAGCCAGTGCTGCACCAGGAAGGTCGTCTGGAAGCCGACGAAGAGCGACCAGAAGTGGATCTTGCCGATCCGCTCGTCCAGCAGCTTGCCGGTGAACTTGGGCCACCAGAAGTAGAAGCCGGCGAACATCGCGAAGACGACCGTGCCGAAGACCGTGTAGTGGAAGTGGGCCACCACGAAGTACGAGTCCGTCACATGGAAGTCCATCGGCGGGGAGGCGAGGATGACGCCGGTCAGGCCGCCCAGGAGGAACGTCACGAGGAAGCCGACCGCCCACAGCATCGGGGTCTCGAAGGACAGCGACCCCTTCAGCATCGTCCCGGTCCAGTTGAAGAACTTCACCCCGGTCGGCACGGCGATCAGGAAGGACAGCAGCGAGAAGAACGGCAGCAGCACCGCACCGGTGACGAACATGTGGTGCGCCCACACCACCACCGACAGCCCGGTGATCGCCATCGTGGCGCCGACGAGCGTGACGTAGCCGAAGATCGGCTTCCGGGAGAAGACCGGCAGGATCTCCGTGATGATGCCGAAGAACGGCAGGGCGATGATGTAGACCTCGGGATGGCCGAAGAACCAGAAGAGGTGCTGCCACAGCAGCGCGCCCCCGTTCTCGGCGTTGAAGACCACCGAGCCGAACTGCCGGTCGGCCTCCAGCACCAGCAGCGCCGCCGCCAGCACGGGGAACGCGGCCAGCACGAGGATCGTGGTGAACAGGACGTTCCATGTGAAGATCGGCATCCGGAACATCGTCATGCCCGGCGCCCGCATGGCGATGATCGTCGCCAGGAAGTTCACCGAGGTCAGAATCGTGCCGAAGCCGGAGAGCGCGAGCCCCATGATCCATAGGTCGATGCCGACGCCGGGGGACCGCTCCAGGCTGTTGAGCGGGGCGTACGCGGTCCAGCCGAAGGCGGCGGGGCCGGTCGGCACCAGCAGCGAGCCGAGCACCATCAGGCCGCCGAAGAGGAACAGCCAGTACGAGAACATGTTGAGCCGGGGGAAGGCCACGTCCGGCGCGCCGATCTGGAGCGGTACGAGCTCGTTGGCGAACCCGGCGAAGGTCGGGGTGGCGAAGAGCAGCAGCATGATCGTGCCGTGCAGCGTGAACGCCTGGTTGAACGACTGGTTCGTCATCAGCTGGAGCCCGGGGCGGGCCAGCTCCGCGCGCATCATGAGCGCCATCAGCCCGGCGGCCAGGAAGAAGCCGAACGAGGTGATCAGGTAGAGATGCCCGATCTTCTTGTGGTCCGTGGTGGTCAGCCAGTCGATGACCGCCCGCCCCCGCCCCCGGCCCCGCCGCCGGACTGCTGCCCCGCTGGTATCGGCCTGGGCGGTGTCCGTCCCCATCGTTGCCCCCCTCGGGGTCCGCGGTCTCGGGCTGGAGCCATGATGCTAGGCACGGGAACCACCCGACAGGGTGCGGACACGAATCCGGACACGACCCGGTACGCGTACGGGTGAGCGGCCGGTTCGTCCTGAAGTAGGGAATGCGTAAGGAACGTTGAATTCCGGACCTCGGCCGGGCGTCGGGGCGCCCTCCGATAATCCCGCGACAGGAGGAATTCCAGGACGGAATGGTGTGGTGCGGCGAAGTTCCGGGAAATCCGTGGATTTTCTGTGCGGGTAACTCCGTTTGTGCGTACGGATGGACGGATCCGCGCCGGACATCCGTCGTGATCTTGTGACACAAGTGTGACCGGTGAGGTACACGGGGATGGTGATAGGCGCATGGATGCCTTACCCCAACAGGCCTTCCGTCACCGTCCGCTGCCGCCTACGGTGAGTCCCATGGCACCTATACCGACCCCCTCCGTACAGCCGGACGACGCCCCCGAGGCATACGTCGGCCTCGACGCCGAGGGCGCCGAGCGCCTCGCCCGCCGCCGGGGCTGGAGCACCGTCAGAGAGGTCCCCCCGGGCTCGTTCATCACCATGGAGTACCTGGAGGGCCGGCTGAACTTCGAGGTCGACGACGGCACCGTCGTCCGCTGCTGGAAGGGCTGAAAAGGGTGAGGGCCCCGGCCGCGTCCTTACGAACGCGGCCGGGGCCCTCACCATGTCTGCCGTCAGCCGTCAGCCGTCAGCCGCCCGCCACCGGCCGCGAACGCGGCGGTCGGCGGCCGTGAACCGGGGTCACGGGGGGATGGCCGTGGGCCGGGGCCACCGGCGGATGGCTGTGACCCGGCGCCACCGGTGGGTGCCCCGAGCGCACCACGGCGTGATGGCGCGCCGGTGTGAGCTGGGCGGTCGCCGTGGAGCCCGCCGCGGTGCCTCGGGCGGCCACCGGCCGGACTGCGGGCTCGCCGCCCTCACCCGACAGCCGCTGCGGGTATATCGCGGGCGTGGTTCGCGGCCCGCCCGCCGCGACCGGCAGCGAGGGCACCGGCAGCCGGCGGCGCGTACGGATCCGGTCGCGCACCGAGAGGATGAAGGCCTCGACCCGGCCGATCAGCGGCTCGCACCAGGGCAGCGCCAGCAGGATCAGCAGGCCCGCCGCCCAGCCGAGCAGGACGTCGCTCAGCCAGTGCGTACCGAGATAGACCGTGGTCAGTCCGACGCCCAGGGAGACCACGGCCGACAGCGCCGACAGATAGCGCCGGGCCCGCGGAGTGGTGGCCAGATAGGCGAGGATTCCCCAGGTCACGACGCCGTTGGCGGTGTGTCCCGAAGGAAATATATCGCCGCCGGCGAAGAGCTCGGCGGAGCCGATCTGGGTCGCGTAGTGCGGCCCGAGCCGGCCGAGGCCCAGCTTGACCGAGCCCACCGTCGCGTTCAGGAGCAGCAGCGCGGCACCCAGCGCCAGCAGCGGCCGCAGGGTGTGCTGCCGCCAGGAGCGCCAGCCCAGCCAGGCCGCGACCATCACCGCGGTGGGGCCGCGCTGGCCGAGCACCACGTAGTAGTCGAGAAAAGCGTGCAGCTCCGGCCACTGCTGATACGGCCGGAAGAGCATGACCTTCCAGTCGAGGGTCACCAGCCAGGACGAGACGAGCACAGCGACGACGATCGCGAGATAGAACGCCGCGGTTCCGCCGAAGAGGGCGAGACGGGTGCGGCTCATCCGCGGGATCTCTATCTTCGGCGGCTCCGGCTCCCGGTCCAGGCGGGCAAAGATGTCGGTACGCACCCAATCGACGTTACAGCGAGTGAGTGTGGGGCCAGGCCGATCCAGGCTCTTCGTGATGACGATGTGATGTGGAGTAGGTCTCAGCCGCACATTCATTCCAGGCCCCTCCGGAAAGGGAAGTGACCTTGTGCCCTATTGCCGGGGCGGCCTTCTCGGTAAGTGTGTTTGTACGCGGCGAATGACGGTTCACGCGATTGGCGCCCGGAATTCCTGGGCCGTTCGGAGCACTCCGGGTACCACCCGGGGAGCGGCTCCGGCGTGGCGTATGCCACACCCCGAGGCCGCTCCAGGTGAGAGGTGCACCACGCGCCACCGGCCCGGACTCGCGTACGCTGGCTGATCACTCGCCCGTCGATGCCGGGCCGCCCCCGGGCTCCGCCCCCAAAGGGGCGCGCCGCTGCCGAAAGGGAGAACGCGCGGAGGTCCCGAGGAACGAGGGACCGAGCACGATCGACCGTCGGCAGGGGCTTCAGCGCCCCGGAGGGAAAAGTCGAGCACGGCCCGGTCCACCGAGCGCGAGGTTCGCAGTACTGGGAGGTACGTACATGTCACGGACGGCCATGGCCGGAGCACGCCCGCGTGTCCCCGGCGGCGGTGCCAACCGCTGGGTCGTCCTTCTCGTCCTGTGCGTCAGCCTGTTGCTGGTCGCGCTCGACGCGACCGTGCTCCACGTCGCCGTACCGGCCGTCACCGAGGACCTCCGCCCGAGCGGAGCGGCGCTGCTCTGGATCGTCGACGCGTACCCCCTGGTGTGCGCCTCGCTGCTGATCCTCTTCGGCACCCTCGGCGACCGTGTCGGACGCCGCCGGATCCTGCTGCTCGGCTACGGCCTCTTCGGCGTGGCATCGGCGGTGGCGGCGCTCGCCACCACTCCCGAAGTGCTGATCGCGGCCCGCGCCCTGCTCGGCGTCGGCGGCGCGATGATCATGCCCGCGACGCTCTCCATCCTCCGCGCGGTCTTCCCCGACCGGCGGGAGCGGGCGACGGCCATCGGCATCTGGACCGCGGTCGCCGCCGTCGGGGCCGCCACCGGACCGGTGCTCGGCGGCTTCCTCGTGCAGCACTTCTGGTGGGGCTCGGTCTTCCTCGTCAACATCCCGCTGATGGCCCTGATCCTCCCCGTCGGCCGCCTTCTGCTGCCCGAGTCCAAGGGCAGCGGCGACGGCCCCTGGGACGTGCTCGGCGCGCTCATGGCTGCGGCCGGTGTGCTCGGCGTCGTCCTCGGCGTGAAGCGGCTCGGCACGGGCAGTGCGCTGACCGAGCCGCGTACGGTCGTCCCGCTGGCCGTCGGGGCCCTGCTGCTGGCTCTGTTCGTACGCCGTCAGAGGCGCCGCGAGCATCCCCTCATCGACATGCGGATGTTCGCCAGGGCGAGCTTCTCCACCTCGGTCGGCTGCATCGTCCTCGCCATGCTGGCGCTGGTCGGCCTGGAGCTGATCGCCGTCCAGTACCTCCAGCTGGTGCTCGGACTGAGCCCGCTGGAGACCGGGCTGCGGCTGCTGCCGCTCACCTTCGCCGCGATGGCCGCCGGCGCCACCGGCTCCTACACCCTGAACCGCGTCGGCCCGCGCCGGATGGTCGGCTGGGGCTTCGTGCTCACCGCCGGGGCCGTCCTGCTGCTGACGCTGATGGGGCAGCACGACCGGCCGCTGCTGCTGACGGCAGGGTTCGTGCTGCTCGGCTTCGGGCTGCAGACCACGCTCTTCGGTGCCTACGAGTCGATGCTCAGTGAGGCCCCCGCCGAACACGCGGGCGGCGCGGCCGCGATCGGCGAGACCTCGTACCAGCTCGGCGCCGGGATGGGGATCGCGCTGCTCGGCAGCGTCATGAACGCCGCGTACGCCCCGGGGCTGGCGGCGGCGACCGGAGTCCCGGCCGCGGCCCGCTCCGCCGCGGCGAACTCGCTGGGCGAGGCGTACCAGGTGGCCGCGCAGCTGGGCGGGCCCGCGGGCAAGGCGCTGCACGTCGCGGCTCGCCACTCCTTCGTGCACGGTCTGCACGTCACGCTCGTGGTCAGCGCGGGCCTGCTGCTGCTCGGGGCGCTGGCGGCGCTGCGGCTGCCGAAGATGATGGAGTGCGCCGCGCAGACCACCGAGCAGTCCACCGCAACAGCCACCGAGCAGTCCACCGCAACAGCCACCGAGCAGTCCGCCAAGCTGCCCGAGCAGACCTCGCACGACGCGGCGGTCCCGGTCTGCGCGGCCGCCGAGGCGACGGCCGCGGCCCGCTCTGGACGCGCGGCACACTGAGCCGTAACGTCAGCGCCGAGCGTTTAACTATCGCTGCTAGGTTTCAGCGCTGTGCGAGCCGCCGGAGGCACCCCCATGTCCGCAACCTCGAAGCTGCCGCCCTTCGACCCCGCCGACCCCCTCGGCATCGACGATCTCCTCTCCCCCGAGGACCTCGCGATCCGCGACACCGTCCGCTCCTGGGCCGCCGACCGCGTCCTGCCCCACGTCGCCGACTGGTACGAGCGCGGCGAGCTGCCCGGCATCCGTGAACTGGCCCGGGAGCTCGGCTCCATCGGCGCCCTCGGCATGTCGCTCACCGGCTACGGCTGCGCGGGTGCGAGCGCCGTCCAGTACGGGCTGGCCTGTCTGGAGCTGGAGGCCGCCGACTCCGGGATCCGTTCGCTCGTCTCCGTGCAGGGCTCGCTGGCCATGTACGCGATCTGGAAGTACGGCTCCGAGGAGCAGAAGCAGCGCTGGCTGCCGTCCATGGCGGACGGCACGGCCATCGGCTGCTTCGGGCTCACCGAGCCCGACCACGGCTCGGACCCGGCCGGAATGCGTACGTACGCCAAGCGCGACGGCACCGACTGGGTGCTGACCGGCCGCAAGATGTGGATCACCAACGGTTCGGTGGCGGCGGTCGCCGTCGTCTGGGCCCAGACCGACGACGGCATCCGCGGCTTCGTCGTGCCGGCCGACGTCCCCGGCTTCTCGGCACCCGAGATCAAGCACAAGTGGTCCCTGCGGGCCTCGGTCACCAGCGAGCTCGTCCTCGACGAGGTACGGCTGCCCGCCGACGCCGTGCTTCCCGAGGTCACCGGACTGCGCGGACCGCTCAGCTGCCTGAGCCACGCGCGGTATGGAATCGTCTGGGGCGCGATGGGCGCGGCGCGCTCCAGCTTCGAGGCGGCACTTCAGTACGCGAAGACCCGCGAACAGTTCGGCAGGCCCATCGGCGGCTTCCAGCTCACCCAGGCCAAGCTCGCCGACATGGCGCTCGAACTGCACAAGGGAATCCTGCTCGCCCACCACCTGGGACGCCGGATGGACGCGGGGACGCTCCGCCCGGAGCAGGTCAGCTTCGGAAAGCTCAACAACGTACGGGAAGCGATCGAGATCTGCCGCACCTCGCGCACGATCCTCGGCGCCAACGGGATCTCGCTCGAATACCCCGTGATGCGGCACGCGACCAATCTCGAGTCGGTGCTCACCTACGAGGGCACCGTCGAGATGCACCAGCTCGTGCTGGGCAAGGCGCTCACCGGCCTGGACGCCTTCCGGTAGACCGGATCGACCGGCGAGCTCCCCCAGCCACCGCCGGGAGGGTGCATCCCACGATCAGCTCTGGTTGAAGAAACCGTCCTGCAGATGCCCGTTGGACTCCCCGCTGACGATCTCCGTGTCGGCGGGGGTCAGCAGGAAGACACGGGTCGCCACGCGCTCGATCGAGCCGCGCAGCCCGAAGGTCAGTCCGGCGGCGAAGTCGACGACCCGCTTGGCGTCCGAGGGCTCCATGGACGTGAGGTTCACGATGACCGGGATGCCGTCCCGGAAGAGCTCCCCGATGCCTCGTGCGTCGCGGAAGCTGTCCGGCGAGATCGTGGCGATCCGGCGGCCGTGCTCCTCGGCCGACTCGGAGGCCACCCGGACCCGCGGGTCCGTCACCCACTGGTCGGCGCTCGCCGACCCCTCGGCGTACTCGTCGTCGTAGTACCGCTCGTCGTTGTCCTCCACGAGTCCCAGCCATGCACTCGCCTTGCGCACCGATGCCATGGACGCCTCCTCTCACAGCGGTCACTTGTGGTTCCGCATCCCTATGGTCGTCCATGATGCGGATCGCGCGCCAAGTGGATAGTCGGCGCGCAGGGGATTCGTGACGTACCTGGTGCAGAACATGTGGCGATTCGTCAAGGTTCTTCCTGCGTACGGGGCCTGAGAGGGCGTGAAAAGGCTCATATCGAAGCAAAATATGAATGTCGGTCTGGATGGGTGACGCGGGGGGCGTACGGGTGAACGGATCGGGATCGATACGATGCGGGCCGCGCACTCGAAAGACTCACGGGGGAACGTCGTGTTCGGAATCGTCAGGCCGTGTACCCATCGGCTCACCGACGGGCTCAAGACGGAGTGGATGGCCCATCTTTGCGGTCTGTGTCTGGCACTTCGCTCGGACCACGGCCAGTTCGCCAGGATCGTCACCAACTACGACGGGCTCATCGTCTCGGTTCTGACGGAGGCTCAGACCGAGCGCACCGAGGACCAGCGACGCACGGCGGGCCCCTGTCCGCTGCGCGCCATGCGGACCGCGCCCGTCGCCATGGGGGAGGGCGCGCGGCTGGCCGCCGCCGTCTCACTGGTGCTGGCGTCGGCGAAGGTCCGGGACCACGTGGCCGACCGGGACGGGGTGTTGGCGCGCAGGCCGCTGGCCGCGGCCGCCCGCAGGGTCGCCGCCGGCTGGGACCGGGCGGGCGCGCGGGCCGGCGCGGAGCTCGGCTTCGACACGGCGGTCCTCCTCGACGCCGTCGACCGCCAGACCGGTATCGAGTCACTCGCCGGGCACGGCACCCCGCTGCTGCGGATCACCGAACCCACGGAGACGGCGACCGCTGCCGCCTTCGCCCACACCGCCGTCCTGGCCGGCCGCCCCGAGAACGCGCAGCCGCTCGCCGAGGCCGGCCGGCTCTTCGGCAGGCTGGCGCATCTGCTGGATGCCGTGGAGGACAGGGAAGCTGACGCGGCGTCGGGCGCCTGGAACCCGCTCACCGCCACCGGCACCTCCACTGCGGAGGCCCGGCGGCTCGCCGACGACGCGCTGCACGGCATCAGGCTCGCACTGCGCGACGCGCGGTTCGTGGACGACAAGCTGTTGCACGTGCTGCTCGCGCACGAGTTGAGGCAGTCGGTGGACCGGGCGTTCGGCACGACGACGTGCGCGCACCAGGGTTACGGCCAGCAGCCCCCCCAGGGCACCCCGGGCGGCCCCGGCGCGTACGGCGCGTACGGCCCGTACGGATCCCACAACCCCTACGGCGGTGGCGCGGGCGTCCCGGGCGGCCCCGGCGGTCTGCCGCCCATGCCCGGCGGCGGTGACGCGCACAAGCCGAAGCCGCGCGGCTTCTGGGCGGGCTGCGCGGTCTTCATCGGCCTGTGCTGCACGTGCCGGCTCTGCTGCGCCTCGGAGTACGAGGGCCCGTGGTCCCGCAAGAAGCGCGAGGGCTGCTGCCACAACTGCAACTGCGACTGCCCGAACTGCGACTGCTGCTGCCCCTGCGACGGCTGCTGACCCCACGCGACGTGCCCGCTCGTCCCGCACGTGCCCGGCCCCCGGCCGGGCACGTCGGCCCACGATGCACAGATGCCTCCGGGCGCGGAGAATGAGAACGAGAGACCGCCGGCCGGTCCGCCCCGCACAAGACCTCGCCGTCTTGTCGCCGCTGTGGGCGTGAATCGTCTCCGAGGCGCCGTGGAACGGATCAGGGACCGGCCCCCGAGCGGTCCGGCGCCGCGTCGATGTGTCCTCCGTGGGATGAGGAAGGGAAAGTCATGCACGCCAAGGCCCACCGAATACGTCGTATCTGCGTGGCCACGTGCGCGGCCCCGCTGCTGGTGCTCACCGGCGCGGCCGCCGCGGGCGCGGGCACGGCGACGCAGCCCGTCGCCTCGCAGCCCACCGCCTCCGAAGCCGTACAGCAGGCCTCCGCGAGCGAGATCCTGGCCCTGGTCAACGCGGAGCGGCAGAAGGCCGACTGCCCGGCCCTGACGGTGAACGCCAAGCTCACCCAGGCCGCCGAGACCCACGCCGCGGACATGGCCAAGAACAACCTGACCAGCCACACCGGTTCCGACGGCTCCAACGAGGAAACCCGGCTCGAACGCGTCGGCTACAACTGGCGCAGCTGGTCCGAGAACGTCTCCGGACCCGGATACGCCACGTCCCAGGACCACGTCAACGGCTGGCTCGGCAGCGCGGCCCACAAGAAGGCCATGCTGAACTGCAGCTTCACGGAGACCGGAGTCGGCGTCTCCGGCGACCGCGCGGTCCAGCTGTTCGCCATTCCTGCCTGACCTCGCGAGCGAGGAACCCGACAGCGGATGAGGTGAGGGGGTACAGCTACGCGTGTGAAGGCAGTGCGGGGAAACGGAACGCAGGGGGCCGGCTCAACAGGACGCGGACCACACGCGACCGAAGTCAATGTGGGAGCGCGTGACCAGCCACTGCTGCGGATTCATGGCCCAAGTTGAACAGGCATCCGTTTCCCCGTCAACTGCCGTGAGACGTACGGCTCACAGTACGGACAAGCTTGACAACGTGACGCGTGCAGCACATAGCCTCAAGGGGTGCGCACCGTGCTGAGGGGCTCGGTCGCATGGCCCGCCCGGCCCGTGTGAGGGCATTTTTCCGTGTTCGATCCGCGCATCCACGGAGCCTTCGTATCTCCCTCACTCCCACGTCGCCTGCCCTGTACCAGGATCTGGAACCGGACGTCCACTTAGTGGACTCTATCGGGCACCCCTGACGAACTGACCACTCGGAGAGGCCCCGCATGCCCGCAACCCGTCCACCGCACCTGGCCGTCGCCCTCGACGGCCCGGCGCACTGCGACGCGTCCCACTACGTCACGCTCGCCCGCCTCGCCGAGCAGGGCGTGCTCGACTTCGTCACGCTCGGCGACTCCTTCGCCCGGCCGGGGCTTGACGCCCTTGCCGTGCTGTCGCGCGTCGCGCCCGTCACCGAACGGATCGGTCTGGTGCCGACCGTGACCACCACCCACACCGAGCCGTTCCACGTGTCCACGGCCGTGGCCACCCTCGACTGGGTGAGCCGCGGCCGGGCCGGCTGGGCGGCCTCGGTCTCGGGCACCGAGGCCGAGGCCAGGCTCTTCGGCCGGCGCCCGGCCGCGCCGCCCGACGCGCTGTGGCGGGAGGCGGGCGAGGTCGCCGAGGTCGTCGCCCGGCTGTGCGACAGCTGGGAGGACGGCGCGGAGATCCGCGACACATCGACAGGGCGCTTCATCGACCGGGACAAGCTGCACCATGTCGACTTCCGGGGAAGTACGTTCAGCGTCCGCGGCCCGTCGACCGTCCCGAGGCCGCCGCAGGGCCGCCCCGTGACCGTCCTCGACGGGACGGCCGAGCACAGCCGCGCGGCCGCCGCCCGGCACGCCGACGTCGTCCTCGTACGGGCGAAGACGCCGCAGCAGGCGGCCGCCCTGCGCGCGGACGTCCGTCGCAGGGCGCGGGAGCACGGGCGCGACCCCGACACGTGCAAGGTCCTGGTCTCGCTCGTCGTCGACCTCGGCGGGCGCGAGTCCGCACCCGAACCGGGGCTGCTCGGCGGCCCGCCCCCCGCCGCCGGGCCGCACTTCAGCGGCGGCCCTGTCGAACTCGCCGAGCTGATCGCGCGGTGGCACGAGCAGGGTGCGGTGGACGGCTTCCACCTCGCGCCGATCGCCCCCCACCGCGACCTGGAGCGGATCGTGAACGGCACGGTCGCCCTGCTCCAGCACCGCGGTCTCTTCCGCACCTTCTACCCGGGGGGCACGCTCCGCGAGCACCTGGGCCTGGCCCGTCCGGCCAACCGGTACGTGCGGACCGGGGCGGCCTCATGACCCCGCCCGTGCGGATCCATCTCGCCGCACACTTCCCCGGAGCCGACGACTCCACCGTCTGGGCCGGCTCCCGCTCGCGCAGCCACATCGACTTCTCGTCCTTCGAGCACCTCGCCCGCACCGCCGAGCGCGGCCTGTTCGACTTCTTCTTCCTCTCCGAAGGGCTGCGGCTGCGCGAGCACAAGGGCCGCATCCACGACCTCGACGTCGTCGGCCGCCCCGAGCCGGTCACCGTGCTGAACGCGCTCGCCGCCGTCACCGACCGCCTCGGCCTCGCCGCCGCGGTCGACGTCACCTTCAACGAGCCGTACGAACTGGCCCGCCGGCTCGCCTCGCTGGATCACCTCAGCGGGGGCCGGGCCGCCTGGAACGTCGTCACCACCTCCGACGCCCGCACCGGGGAGAACTTCCGCCGGGGCGGCCGTCACGACCGGGCCGACGCCGCCGCCAGGGCCGAGGAGTTCCTGCGGACGGCCCGCGCGCTGTGGGACTCGTGGACCCCGTCCGGTGAGGCGCGCCCGCTGGTCCACCACGGACAGCACTTCACCGTCGAGGGCGAGTTCACGGTCCCCCGCTCCCCGCAGGGACACCCGGTCGTCATCCAGGAGGCCGACTCGGCACGGGAGCGGGAGTTCGCGGCCGCCTCCGCCGACGTGGTCCTCACGCGGCACGGCACGCCGGAAGCCGGTCGCGCCTTCTACGCCGACGTCAAAGGCCGCCTCGCGCACCACGGCCGCGACCCCGGCGACCTCAGGATCATGCCTGGAGTCACCTGCGTACTCGGCGACACCGACGCCGAGGCGCGGGAGAAGGCCGCCGAGATCCGCGGACAGCAGGTCTCCCCGCGGCACGCGATCGTCGCCCTGGAGCAGATCTGGGGCCGCGACCTCTCCTCGTACGACGCCGACGGACCGCTTCCCGGCATCGACCCCGACCCCGACCCGGACCCCGCGCTCGTCCAGGGGCGAGTCCGGGGCGCCGACCGCTTGGCCGTGGCCTCCGCATGGCGGGCGCTCTCGCAGGCCAAGGGGCTGTCCATCCGGCAGACGGTGATCGAGACCACCGGCCGGCAGTCCTTCATCGGCACCCCGCGCACGGTGGCCGCCGCGCTGGAGGAGTCCGTCGCGACGGGCGCGGCCGACGGCTTCGTTCTCTTACCGCAGCCGGCCCCCGGCGGACTCGACGACTTCGTCGACCGGGTCGTGCCGCTCCTCCAGGAGCGCGGTGTCTTCCGTTCGCGGTACACGGGGACGACCCTGCGGTCGCACCTCGGGCTCGCGGAGCCCGTATGGAAGGGTTGACCGTATGAGCACCGACGCACGGCAGGACTGGATGCACTGGCACGAGCACCGGATCGCTTCGGTCTCGGCGCCGCACGGACCGCTGTCCCTCACCGGCACCCACTGGCTCTCGGACTACCCGGAAGGTCGAATTCCGGCCGTCCCGGGCGAGTGGCGCGAGGACGGCGACGAGGTGGTGCTGAGCGCCACCGCCGCCGACGGGCTCACGGTCGACGGACAGCCTCTGACCGGCGGGATCAGGCTCACCGCGGACCACTCCCCGGTGCACGAGTCGCGGGTCGCGCACGGAGAGCGCCGACTGGTCGTCATGCGTCGTGAAGGGCTCTGGGCGGTACGGGACTTCGACCCGCGGTCCGCCGCCCGGCGGGCGTTCCGGGGCATCGAGGCGACGCCGTACGACCCGCACTGGGCGCTGCCGGGGCGCTTTCGTCCGTACGCCGAGCACCGCACCGTGCGGGTACGGAACGCCGATGGGCAGGAGCGCGGGCTCGGCCTCTCCGGCGAGATCGTCTTCGAGGCCGGCGGCGCCGAGCGCACCCTGCATGCCGCCGTGGAGGCCGACGGTTCCCTCTGGGCCGTCTTCGCCGACGCGACCAGCGGAAAGAGCAGCTACCACTTCCGCTTCCTGCGGCCCGCCGCGCCGGACGCCGACGGCGGAGTCATCGTCGATCTCAACCGGGCGCTGCTGCCGCCGTGCGCGTTCGCCGATCACTTCATCTGTCCCTTCCCGCCCCCCGGCAACACGCTCCCCATCGACATTCCGGTCGGCGAACGGAACCTGATCGCGCGCGGATCCGTCTGACGTACGAAGCACCGCCGCAGCCCCGGGTGACGAGCAGCTCCCGGGGCCATCCGGCGTGCACGGCGCCGCACGGCCGAAAGGCGCCCTTGCGCGGGAAGTTGACGGCCCGAATACTCCCGAACAGCGCTTGTCAGGGGCACGGCGAATCCGGAAACCGGGCACTCGCCACCCGCTGACTGCGCCTCACGGGCCCGTCACCCCACAGTCGGGCCCCCGGATTCCCCTCGGGAGGAACGAAAAGTGAGGATCAAGCGCACCACCCCCCGCAGCGGCGTCGCGAGACGAACCCGTCTCCTCGCCGTCACCACCGGCCTCGTCGCCGCCGCCGCGCTGGCCGTCCCCACCGCCGGTGCCGCGGAAGCACCCGTCACCACCTTCAGCGCGACGCAGCTCTCCGCCGCGAGCGACGCCGTCCTGAACGCGGATGTGGCCGGTACCGCCTGGCACATCGACAAAGCGACCAACGCCCTGGTCGTCACGGCCGACTCCACCGTCTCCAAGGCCGAGATCGCGCAGATCAAGCGAGAGGCCGGCGCCAACGCCGGTGCCCTCCGTATCGAGCGCACCCCCGGCACGTTCACCAAGCTCATCTCCGGCGGCGACGCCACCTACGCCACCAGCTGGCGCTGCTCGCTCGGCTTCAACGTCCGCAACAGCGCCGGTACTTCGTACTTCCTGACCGCCGGTCACTGCACCGACGGCGCGGGCACCTGGTACGCGAACTCCGGCCGTACGACCGTCCTCGGGCCGACCGCGGGCTCCAGCTTCCCGACGAACGACTACGGCATCGTCCGCTACAGCAACACGTCCATCGCCAAGCCGGGCACCGTCGGCAGCGTCGACATCACCTCCATCGGGGACGCCTTCGTCAACCAGTCCGTCACCCGCCGCGGTTCCACCACCGGCACCCACAGCGGCCGGGTCACGGGTCTCAACGCCACCGTCAACTACGGCGGAGGGGACATCGTCTACGGAATGATCCGTACCAACGTCTGCGCCGAACCGGGTGATTCGGGCGGTCCGCTCTACTCCGGCAGCCAGGCCATCGGGCTGACCTCCGGCGGCAGCGGCAACTGCTCCTCCGGCGGTACGACGTTCTTCCAGCCGGTCAGGGAGGCCGCGAACGCCTACGGCGTCAACGTCTACTGACCCGGAACCGACAGCGACGGACCCGAGGTCGACAAGGAGAGCCCCCGCCCGGTCCACGGGCGGGGGCTCGACGTATTGCACACGTTTGAGAGGATGGACGAGCGGTCGGCCACGGAATGAACGGGGGGCGGATGAAGCGCATCGGAGTGACCGGCCACAGAGACATCCCTCCCGAGGCCCTCGCCCACGTGCAGGCCGTCATGAAGGCGGCGCTGTGCGGCCATGAAGGGGCCATGGAGGCGCTCTCCAGCCTCGCCGAGGGCGCGGACCAGCTCTTCGCCGGCATCGCGCTGGACTGCGGCGCCGAGCTGACCGTGGTGATCCCGAGCGGGGACTACGAGGAGGGGTTCGCCGACCCCGAGGCGCTGGCCTGCTACCGGCGGCTCAAGGGCCGGGCCAGCCAGGAGGTCCGGATGGGGTATCCGCACTCCACGGACGAGGCCTACTACGCGGCCGGCGCGTACATCGCGGACCACTGCGACCGGCTGATCGCCGTCTGGGACGGCCGTCCCGCCCGCGGGCTCGGCGGCACCGGCGACATCGTCCGGTACGCGCGCGAGCGGGGCACACCCGTCACGGTGATCTGGCGCCACGGCGTCGAACGGTCCTAGGCCGTGTCTGACAAATACCGCCTGGCGCGCGACGCCCGGCACGCGCTCCCCCGTAGCCCTTCGGGCACGGGAGGTGCCCCCACGCTGCGTTGTCGGAGTCATCCAAGTACGTCCAGTACGAGGATGATCCTCCGCCTTGCGATTGCACGCACCGGACGCCGCGCGCCACGCCCTGCGGGCGGACGGCGGTATTTGTCAGACACGGCCTAGGTTCACGACCGTCCGCGGCACATGCGATTTCCCGTCAACTCCTGTGCCGCACCAGCCAGTCCGTGTGCTGCGGCGAGACGATCCGCTCGGTCTCGTACACGGCGGAGGGCCACTGCTGCTCGGTCACCGACGTCTCCATCGCGATGTGCATCGCCGCCAGGTCCTCCTCCACCAGCGAGTGGGCGGCGATCAGCGGCTGATGCCGGCGGATCTCGCTCCACGCCAGACACGCGGCGGCGGCGGCCGACAGCAGCCCCGCCGGCTCGGCCGAATCGGTGACCGAGAAGGTGCGCAGCACCCCGAAGAGCACGGCGAGCAGGGTGAACAGGCCGATCGTCACCGTCCACAGGGTGGTGGCGCGCCGGGAGACCTCGGTGCGGCGGTGATACCAGTTGCGCTGCTCGATCAGCCGGTCCCTGACGTACGTCTCCTTGCGTACGTTGAAGCCCTTCTCCCGCAGCAGTCGCATGGGTGTGGTGATGAGCTCCGCGGCGGCCGCCTTGTCGCCGTTCTCGCGCGGATCGATCCAGCCCACCTTCCGCAGCTCCCGCAGTCCGTCCTCCAGGCGCGCGGTGAACAGCCGGTCGGCGTCGGGGGAGTTGGAGTCGAAGGGGGCGCCGTGGACGGCGTACCGCCAGCACAAGGAGCGGATGAACTCGGCTGCGGAGCGGTTCAGTTGCCAATGCGACTTTGCTCGATGGCGCGAGCCGCGGAAACCCACCACCAGGACCCCGGCGTACGCCAACGTGCCGAGGGCGCCCACGAGTTGGAACGAATCCCCGATCGTGCCCCGCCAGGGCAGCGCGGCCAGCGCCGCACCCAGCACCAGGAGCAGCAACTGCAGCCGGGTGCCGTTGACCGCCTCGCGCTGGCGGGTGATGGCCGTCTCGTCGGTCCGGTGAAAGAGAATCGGCAGATCAGCGTTTCGGAAGACCATGCTTTGCAGATGGCCATCTTTACCGGCCATGTGCACCCCCCTCTGCGGATTTGGCTTCACTCGATCGATGGAATGGCTTGTTCCGTACGGAGTGGGGAATACTCGCGCAACGCTTGTGTTTCAGCGCTACGTGCCGAGTTGCTGTGGGTGGCCATGAGAGTAAAGTCGTGCCGCCGACACTGCAACGGTGCGGTTCCCCTCGTACGCACAACATCACCTAGGACGGCCGCCGTGAGCTTCCAGACCTCTGTCACCTTCGCCACCGCGAAGAAGAATCGTGTCCTCGTCACCGAGATCGACGTGCGCGGTGCGGATGCCGCCAAGAAGCTGGGTCGCGTGCGCCCCGCCGCCGTCGACCGGACCGTTCGCGCGTCGACTTTCAACTCGGCGCTCTGACAACCGCTCAATTAGGTGAGCAGTACGGCCTCAAGGCGTCCGTTCTGACCCTAGACTGGTGGAATGACAGGACCCGTGGTCCCATTCCGCGAGATCGTACTGAAGGTCCACAGCAGATGTGATCTTGCTTGCGACCACTGCTATATCTATGAACACGCAGATCAGAGCTGGCGTACCCGCCCGAAGGCAATCTCTGACGAGGCGATTTTCTGGACAGCTCTGCGACTGGCCGAGCATGCGAAGAAACATGCCCTGCCCTCCGTGTCAGTGATCCTGCACGGAGGGGAGCCTCTACTGGCGGGCCCCGACCGACTGCGCCGGATCTGCGAGGAGCTGACGAAAGCACTCGACGGCGTATCCGCCCTCGATCTGCGGATCCACACCAACGGCCTCCAGCTGAGCCCCCGCCATCTCGACCTCTTCGACGAGTTCGACGTCAAGGTGGGCATCTCCCTCGACGGTGACAAGGCGGCCAACGACCGCCACCGCCGGTTCGCGGACGGCCGCAGCAGCCACCCCCTGGTCCTCAGGGCCGTCGAGCTGCTGAAGCAGGACCGCTACCGCCACCTCGATCTCGGTCTGCTGTGCACGATCGACGTGGCGAACGACCCGGTCGCCGTTCTTGACGCGCTCATGGAGCTCGACCCCCCGAGGATCGACTTCCTGCTGCCGCACGCCACCTGGGACGAGCCGCCCGCGCGGCCCGACGGCTCACCCACCGCCTACGCGGACTGGATCCTCACCGTCTTCGACCGCTGGGACCGCCAGGGCCGCCGGGTGCCGGTCCGGCTCTTCGAGTCCGTCCTGTCCACCCTCTCCGGCGGCCCGAGCCTCACCGAGTCGCTCGGCCTCGCCCCCACCGACCTCGTCGTCGTCGAGACCGACGGCACGCTGGAGCAGGTCGACTCGCTCAAGAGCGCCTACGAGGGCGCCGCCGCCACCGGCTTCGACGTGTACGACCACTCCTTCGACGAGGTCGCGGCCCACCCCGGAGTCCGCGCCCGCCAGCTCGGCCTGGCCGGCGTCAGCGAGACCTGCCGCCGGTGCCCTGTCGTACGTTCGTGCGGCGGCGGGCTCTACACCCACCGGTACCGGTCCGGCTCGGAGTTCGACAACACGTCGGTGTACTGCACCGACCTCGAAGCACTCGTGCGCGGCATCGAGCGGCGCACCGCCGCCGCGTCGGTGTCCCCGGCGGTGACGGACGACGCCGCGCTCGCGGACGAACAGCACGAGCTGACCCGGCTGCTGCTCGCCGAGCTCAACGGGGAGCTGGCCGGGCGGGGCGGCGAGGAGTGGGCCCGCGCCTGGGAGCTGGCCGCCGCCGTCGAGCGGCGCTGCGACGGGCTGGATGACGTCCTCGCCCATCCGTACACACGCGGCTGGCTCCTCGGCGCGCTGGACGCCTTGCACGAGGAGCGGCCCGGCGCCACCACGGCCCCGGCCGCCCGGCTGTCCGCGTCCGTCGCCGCCGCCGTCGTCCGCGCGGGCATCGACCGGCCCGTGCCCGTGCCGTACGAGGACGGCGTCCTGCTGCTGCCGACGGTCGGCGAACTACGGCTGACCGGCGCGGCGGAGCGCGGCACGGCCTCGGTGCGGCCCGTCGAGAAGGGCTTCCTGGTGCGGGCCGGTGACCAGGAGCTGCGGATCGGCCGCCCCGGCGATCCGGGCGACGGCTGGCGGCCGGTACGCAGGCTGGGTGGCGACACGGCAGGGGCCGTCCGGCAAGGTCTGGCGCGTGACGGGGCGCCCGATCTGGCGATCGACGACCTCGACCCGTACCGGGACTGCTTCGCGTCGCCCGCCCTCCCACCGCTCGCGCTCGCGGCTGCCGCCGACTGGGCCGGGCGCCTGGCCGGCGCCTGGGGCGTGCTGCGCGAGCGGGCCCCGGAGCAGGCGGCGGCAGCCGCCCTGTCGCTGACCACCCTGACCCCGCTGGCCGGTCCCGGGCCCTCGGTGGGCCGGCACGGCCTCGGGGCGCTCGGGCTGCCCCTGCACGGCGACGCGGGCGAGCTGGCGCTCGCGCTGCTGCGCGGCCACCGGCGGGCGCGCTTCCAGGGGCTGCTGGAGGTCACCGACCTCTATGCCGAGGACGGCTGCTGGAGCCACCCCGCTCCCTGGCAGGAGGCGCCCGTTGCGGCGTCACAGCTGCTGGCGGGGGCGTACGAACGGGCAGGGCTCGGCGCCTTCGAGCCGCACAGCGCGGAGCAGGTCCGCCGGGCGCTCGAGACCCTGGAGGGCGCGGCGGAGCTGACCGTCGGTGGCAAGCGGCTGCTGGCGCTCCTGGGGGAAGAGGCAGACGGTGGCCGATGAACGGTACGGACGGGCCTTCGGGCAGGACCTCGCAGGGCAGCTGGCGAGGCTGGGGTTGTCGCGCGGCGACACGGTGCTCGTCCACGCCCGGCTCAGCGGCACCGGACTGGACGCCGAGCCGCTGCGTGACGCGCTGCTGACGGCGCTGGGCGCGGACGGCACGCTGGTGGTGCCCGCCTTCACCCCGGAGAACTCGGACACCTCGCACGCGTATCTGCGCCGGGTGGACGGCATGACACCCACACAGGCGGCCGCCTTCCGGGCCACTATGCCCGCCTTCGATCCCGCCACCACATCCTGCGCGGGCATAGGCCGGTTGGCCGAGTGTGTGCGGACCACCGAGGGCGCGGTGCGCAGCGCGCATCCGCAGACCTCCTTCGCCGCGCTGGGACGCCGGGCCGCGGAGCTGCTCGCCGAGCATCCGCTGGAATCCCATCTCGGCGAGGACTCGCCACTCGGGGCGCTGTACCGGGCGGGGGCGCGGGTATTGATGATCAATGTGGGATTCGGCGTCTGTACCGCCTTTCACCTCGCGGAATACCGGACCGGTGCACCCCTGCGGAAGTATCGCTGTGTGGTGCGTGGTGCGGATGGTCCCGAGTGGACGGAATACAAGGACGTGGAGCTGGACGACAGCGATTTCGATGCGGTCGGTAACACGTTCCGCTGGGATCCGGGGCAGAAGGGACAACTGGGAGGAACAACCGCAAGGTTGTTTGCGATCAGGGACGCCGTGGACCACGCCGTGGAGTGGATGACTGAAAAGAGGCGTTGTTTGACTGAACGATGAGGGGATGGAGTGCGGTCTGCTCCGGAATGATTAATTCGCTCGCACATCATCAGTTGTGAGTGTGAGTGTTCACGCAGGACCAGGACGGGGGTCGTGTGCAAGCGTCATCGCAACAGCGGGCGGCGGACCAGCGGCCGTACTTCTTCTTGAGCTACGCGCACACGCCGAGGTACGGAGCAGGTGGCCCCGACCCCGATATGTGGGTCGAGCGGCTCTTCCGCGATTTGTGTGGCCATGTGATGGCCCTGACCGATCTTCCGGCCGGCGCTCCGGCCGGATTCATGGACCGGGAGATACGTTCGGGCGAGGGCTGGTCGGAGCGGCTCGGCGAAGTGCTCGCCACCTGCCGCGTCTTCGTACCGCTGTTCTCGCCCCGGTATTTCGCCAGCGAGATGTGCGGCAAGGAGTGGTACGCGTTCGCCCAGCGGGCCATCTACCACCAGGCCAAGAACAACCGGCCCGCCGATGCCATCGTGCCCGCCCTGTGGGTGCCGGTGCCGCCCGAGCGGCTCCCCGGACCCGCCGAACGGCTGCAGTTCAACCACCAGGACTTCGGCGACCGTTACGTCACCGACGGCCTCTACGGGCTCATCAAGCTCACGGTCTTCAAGGAGGAGTACGAGCGCGCGGTCTACGAACTCGCCCGGCGCATCGTCAACGTGGCCGACACCGCAGGCGTCGGCCCCAGCAGGCCCCTCGACTACCGGCAGGCCCCGAGCGCCTTCGGCTCGCACGCCGCGACCGGATCGCCCGGCGGCGGCCCCCGCCCCATCCAGGTCACGGTCGCCGCGCCGACCCGGCACGACATACCCGAGGGACGCGATCCCGCGTACTACGGCGATACGTCGCAGGACTGGAATCCGTACCACCCCGATTCCGCCAGGCCGCTCGGCTACGTCGCCCAGGACCTCGTGCGGTCCCTCAACTACCAGGCCACCGTCGCGTCCTTCGACCACGACTCGACACCCCTCGACGCCAAACAGCCCCCGACCAGACCGGAGTTGCTGATCATCGACCGCTGGGCGCTCGAGGACGAGGAGAGACGGGAGAGGCTTGCGGCGTTCGACGCCGAGCACCGGCCCTGGGTGAGCGTCATCGTCCCCTGGAACCGCGACGACCGGCAGAGCCGCGCCGCCGACAGCGAGCTCACCGCCAAACTGGAGGCGACCCTGCCCACCAAGCTCAGTCAGGGCCGCGCCGCCTGCCGCGCCGCCGCCCGGGGCGTCCCGAGCATGGAGGCGTTCGGCCAGATCCTGCCGCAGGTGGTCGAGGCGGCCGCCCAGCAGTACCTGAGACACGCCCAGGTCTATCCACCCGCCGGCGGCAGCCACACCGAACGCCCCCGGCTGCGGGGCCCGATGGCCCCCGAGTACTCCACCACGTACTTCATCCACGACAAGCTCGATCAGGCACCCGATGCGGAGGACACGGATGACAGCCAGTCGTGACGGACGCATCGTCACCTTCTACTCGTACAAGGGAGGCACCGGCCGGACGATGGCCATGGCCAACACGGCCTGGATCCTCGCGGCGAACGGCAAGCGGGTCCTCGCCGTGGACTGGGACCTGGAGGCCCCCGGCCTGCACCGGTTCTTCCACCCCTTTCTCGACCCGTCCACGCTCGGCGCCACCACCGGTGTCATCGACCTGATCACCGAGTACGCCTGGGCCGCCACCAGCCCCGTGCAGCGGCCCGACGACTGGCACCGCGACTACGCCCGCATCCAGCCGCACGCCGTCTCCCTCACCCCGGAGACCCTCGGCTGGGAGTTCCCCGAGGGCGGCACCCTCGACTTCGTCTCGGCGGGCAAGCAGAACCGCGAGTACTCGGCGACCGTCTCCACGTTCGACTGGGACAACTTCTACGACCGCCTCGGCGGCGGGCACTTCTTCGACGCCCTGCGCGACGACATGAAGGCCAACTACGACTACGTCCTCATCGACAGCCGCACCGGCCTCAGCGACATCGCCGACATCTGCACCGTCCACCTGCCCGACGTCCTCGTCGACTGCTTCACGCTCAGCGACCAGTCCATCGACGGCGCATCCGCCGTCGCCCGCCAGATCGACGAGCGCTACAGCGGCCGCGGCATCCGGATCTTCCCCGTGCCGATGCGGATCGACGAGGGCGAGAAGGAGAAGGCCGACGCCGGACGGGCGCTCGCCCGGCTGAAGTTCGACCGCTTCCCGACGGGGCTCGCCGGCGACGAACTCACCTCCTACTGGGGCGCGGTGGAGATCCCGTACCGGCCCTACTACGCCTACGAGGAGACCCTGGCCACCTTCGGCGACGAGACCGGACTCACCAACTCCCTTCTCTCCGCCTTCGAACGGCTCACCGCCGTCATCACCGACCAGGAGATCACCGCCATGCCCGCGGTCGGGGAGGAGGTCAGGCTGCGGATCAGGGACGCCTTCACCCGCCGCCGTCCAGCTCTGCCCGCCGATCTCTTCCTCAGCTACGTCGCCGAGAACCGGATGTGGGCCGACTGGATCGAGTCCGTCCTCACCCGCGCCGGCTTCCGGGTCGTTCCGCGCGACGTCTCCGCCGAACCGTCGCAGGACGGCACGGCAGCGCACGCCGCCGAGACCGCCGCCCGCACCGTCGTCCTGCTCTCCAGCGCGTATCTGAAGTCCTCGCGGGCCGTCGAGGTGTGGGAGCGGGCGGCGAACGAGGACCCCGGCGGCGGCCGGCGCCATTTACTGGCCCTGCGCGTCGGCGACGTACGCCTCACCACGCCCTACATCGACCGCAACCCCGTCGACCTCTTCCGCCTCGACGAGGTGCACGCGACCGGCGCGCTGCTGCGGGCGCTCGACCGCCCCGTGCAGCTCACCGACGGCGTCTCGCCCGGTCCGCGCTTCCCCGGCACCGTCCCCAAGATCTGGAACGCGCCGCCCCGCAACCCCGGCTTCACCGGCCGCTCCGTCGTCCTGGAGCGGATGCGCGACCAGCTCGGCGGCGGCATGGCCGTGGTCCTGCCGCAGCCGCAGACCATCTACGGACTCGGCGGCGTCGGCAAGACACAGGTGGCACTGGAGTACGTCCACCGCTTCATGGCCGACTACGACCTGGTCTGGTGGATCTCCTCCGAACAGCTGGACGACGTCATCGCCGGGCTCGCCGAACTCGCCATCCGGATCGGCGCCCAGGGCGGCGAGGACATGGCGGCCGCCTCCCAGGAGGCCATAGACCTGCTGCGGCGCGGCGTGCCCACCTCGCGCTGGCTGCTGGTCTTCGACAACGCCGACGACCCCGAGCAGCTGAAGAGGTTCTTCCCGACCGGCGGCCACATCCTGGTGACCTCCCGGAATCAGACCTGGTCCCAGTACGGCGACGCGCTGCCCGTCGACGTCTTCCTGCGCGAGGAGTCCATCGAGCACCTCCAGCGCCGCGCCCCGGGCCTGACCCTGGACGACGCCGACCAGGTCGCGAGCGCCGTCGGTGACCTGCCGCTCGCCGTCGAACAGGCGGCGGCGTGGATCGCCGAGACCGCCACGCCCGTCGCCGCGTATCTGGAACAGCTCAGCCACCAGGCGTCGAGCGTCCTCGCGCTCAACCAGCCCGCCGGCTACCCCGAACCGGTCGCCGCGACCTGGAACGTGTCGATCGAGCGGCTCAAGGAGCGCTCACCCGCGGCGGTGCGGCTGCTCCAGCTGTGCGCCTTCTTCGCCCCCGAGCCGATCTCCTCGAACCTCCTCTACAGCAAGGAGATGATCGAGGCCCTCAAGCCCTACGACGCCTCCCTCCAGGAGAAGCTGGTCCTCGGCCGGGTCATCCGCGAGATCGGCCGGTTCGCCCTCGCCAAGGTGGACCAGGTGTCCAACTCCATCCAGGTGCACCGGCTGGTGCAGGCGGTCATCCGGTCCCAGCTCAGCGAGGAGGAGCAGAAGGACGCCCGGCACGCCGTCCACCGGATCCTGGCCGGCGCCCGGCCCGACGACGACGAGCCGATCGACAACCCCGGGAACTGGCCCCGGTTCAACACCATCTGGCCGCACCTCGGCCCGTCCGACGCCCGGCACTGCCGGGAGCCGGAGACCCGCAGGCTGCTCATCGACCGGGTGCGCTACCTGTGGAAGCGAGGTGACTGGCAGACGGCGGGCGAGCTCGCCCAGGACCTGCGCGACGCCTGGCGCGACATGCTCGGCAACAACGACGTGCAGTACCTGTACCTGCGCTTCCACCTCTCCAACATCTATCGATCGCAGGGGCGTTACGTGGAGGCGCGGGAACTGGGCGAGGTCACTCTGGAGCGGCAGCGGACCGTGCTCGGCGCCTCCCATCCGCACACCTACATGACCACGTCCGGGCTCGCGATGGACCTCGGCGCGCTCGGCCAGTACGGCAAGGCGATGGAACTGGCCACCGAGGCCCACGACGGCTTCAGCCAGATCTTCCACGAGTCCCACCCGCGTACGCTGGCCGCGGCCAACAACCTGGCGCTGAACCTGCGCATGGTCGGCCAGTACGCGCGGGCCCGGGAGAAGGACCAGGACGTTTTCGACCGGCGCACCGAGGTGCTCGGCCCGGAGCACCCGTACACCCTCTCGTCGGCCACCTCGCTCGCCCGCGACCTGCGGGAGGTCGGCCGGTACGAGGACTCCGTGTCGCTGCTCTCGCGGACCTACGACACCTACAAGGAGACCCTCGGCCGGGCCTTCCCCGGCACCTTGTCCGCGGGCAAGAGCCTCGCCGTCTCCCTGCGCAGGGCGGGCAGGCTGGAGGACGCGCGCCGGCTGACCACCGCCACCCGCAACCGCTACCGGGCCAAGTACACCTACGCCCACCCGGACTCGCTGGCCTGCGACCTGAACCTGGCGGCGGACCTGTTCGCGGCCGGGGAGCCGGTCGCGGCCAGGGACCTGGCGCAGGAGGTCGTCGACCAGTACCGGGAGGTGCCGGGTGAGAAGCACCCGTACACCCTCGCCGCGATGAACAACCTCGGCATCTACCACTGGGGCTGCGGTGCCCCCGAGCTCGCGGAACAGCTGCTCCAGCCCACCATCCGAAGGATGACGGACATCCTCGGCAGCTCCCACCCGCACACCCTGTTCTGCACGATCAACCTGGCCAACGCCCGTGCGGATCTGGGGGAGCTGGAGGCGGCACTGGACATCGAGCGCCGCGCGGTCCTGAAGCTCCGCGAGGTCCTGGGCGCACACCACCCGGAGACGCTCGCCATCGCCTCCAACATGGCCGTCACGCTGGGGGCGCTCGGGCGGAAGGACGAGGCGGCGATACTCAGGGCGGACACCGTGGACGAGCTGGGGCGGCTGCTCGGGGAGGAGCACGCGATGACGCGGATCGCCCGGGACGAGCGCAGGATCCACCGGGATCTGGAGCCGCTGGCGGTTTGATCTGCGGCTCGGTTCTCCCCCTGGCCTCGGCCGGGGGGACCCCCACCGGGGCGCTTGGGGGTCCCCCAGGACGAAGTCCTAGGGGGAGGATGTCGACGGTCGATCGTGCTCGGTCCCTCGTTCCTCGGGACCTCCGCGCTCCCCCAGCTACCGCTGGGAGGTGCCCCCACTCCCTTTCGACGCCCGCGCGCCCCTTCGGCTCACTCGCCGGGCCCCCCGGGGTGGTCGTCGAGCAGCCAGGTCAGGATGCGGGGCAGCACGTGGAACGCGTCGAAGTGGGCCGCTGCCGGTTCGAGGACCGTCGTCGCGCCCGGAATGCGCTCCGCGAGCCAGCGCGAGTGGCCGACCGGTGAGAAGACGTCCTTCTCGCCGTGCCACAGCAGCACCGGCGTGGTGATACCGGCGGGATCGAACCCCCAGGGACTGCTGAACGCGAGGGCGTCGTCGATCCAGCCGTACGCGGACGTGCGCAGCGCCTCCTGGTAGTTGCGCAGCAGCATGTTCCGTAAGCCGAGGTCGGCGACGACCATCCGGTCGGAGTCGGTCAGCTCCCGGCGCAGATCGTCGAGGAGCTTGACCGGATCGCGCCGGATCTCGGCCGATCGCATGATGAACCGGGCGGTGAGCCCGGCCGGGTCGACCGATGCCCTCGTGTACTCCACGACGTTGTGCGTGGTCATGCCCTCGAACCAGTCGAGGCCGTCCGCGTCCCAGGGCGCGAGCGTGACCAGCGCGGCCGCGCGGGTGACCCGGTCGGGCATCAGGGCGGCGCAGGCCAGGGCGTGCGGTGCCCCGCCGGAGCGGCCCACCACGGCGAACCGGTCGAGCCCCAGGGCGTCGGCGATCGCCCGTACGTCCTCGGCGACATCGGCCACGCTGCGGCCCTCCTGCCGGTCCGAGTCGCCGTAGCCGGGGCGGTCGTGCGCGATCAGCTGCATCCCGCGCTGGTAGAGCACCATGCCGCGCGGGGCCGGGCCCAGCCTGCTGCCCGGGGTGCCGTGCAGCAGGAAGACGGGCCTGCCGCGCGGATCCCCGAGGCGCTCCACCATCACATGCCGCCCGTCCGCCACGCGCATCCGACGTCGCACCCCCCGGCCTCCTTCGTGCTCCTCATATGTTTCGTGCACGTATCGCAATACTGACGTGGCATTCCCCGCCCCTTAGATGATTACCCATCAAGGGCCTTCAAGCGCAGAGCTCCGGTGCGGCGAATTCCGGACAGGACTAGTCCTCACACCCTGCGGATGGCCGGACAGCACGTGGTGTTCGCAATCGGAACCGACCAGTGAGGAGCAGGGGTTGTGAATGAACAGGGGGCGCATTCGTCCGGTCGTGTGCGCGTCCTGAAGTCGACCTTGTGTGCTACCGGCGGGCATCGGAATAGTGGGCGCCCCATCCTCCGTGTACGAGCACCCCACTTGCCCGTGCGCGGCCCCCACAGGAGGTTGATGTTGAAGCACCGACGCATATCCAAAAAGCGAGCGGCGATGGCTACCGGAGCCGTCGTCGCACTCATTGGCGCGGGAGTCACCTTCCAGACTGCGAACGCCAGTGAGGAAAGCGCGAAGGTCACGGTCAAGGTCCTGGACGCCACGGCGGCCGGAAACCTTGCCTCCACCCTGAGCCAGGACCTGGGCGGCGACACGGCGGGCGCGTACTACGACGCCAAGGCCAAGGCCCTCGTGGTCAATGTGGTCGACGAGGACGCGGCCCGGACCGTCCGTGAGGCGGGCGGCAAGGCCAGAATCGTGCAGAACACCCTGGCCGAGCTGACGTCCGCCCGGCAGACCCTGACCGACCGGGCCACCATCCCCGGCACCTCCTGGGCCACCGACCCGGTGACCAACAAGCTGATCGTCACGGCCGACCGCACGGTCAAGGGCGCACAGCTGGCGAAGCTCCAGGGCGTGGTCGAGGGGCTCGGCGAGAAGGCGGAACTGCGGAAGAGCGCCGGGGAGTTCAAGCCGTTCATCGCCGGTGGTGACGCCATCCACAGCGGCGGCGGCCGGTGCTCGCTCGGCTTCAACGTCGTCAAGGGCGGCGAACCGCACTTCATCACGGCCGGCCACTGCGGTGACGCGGGCAGCAAGTGGGCCGAGTCGGGGGGCGGCCCCGAGATCGGCACGATGGTCGACTCGCAGTTCCCCGAGAACGACTTCGCCCTCGTCAAGTACGACGGCGACACCGAGCACCCGAGCGCCGTGAACCTCTACGACGGCGGCTCCCAGGACATCACCAAGGCGGGCGAGGCCACCGTCGGGATGCAGGTGACCCGCAGCGGCTCCACCACGCAGGTGCACGACGGCGAGGTCACCGGCCTCGACGCCACCGTGAACTACGGCAACGGCCAGATCGTGAACGGCCTCATCCAGACGAACGTCTGCGCCGAGCCCGGCGACAGCGGCGGCTCGCTCTTCTCGGGCGACACCGCGATCGGCCTCACCTCGGGCGGCAGCGGCGACTGCTCCTCGGGCGGCGAGACGTTCTTCCAGCCGGTCACCGAGGCGCTGGAGGTCTTCGGCGCGGAGATCGGCTGACACCCGGCGCGCGCGGGGGTACGGGGCGACCGGCGGTCACTGCGTACCCCCGCTTCCGCCGTGCCCGTCACGCCGGCGTGCGGCGCACCGCCTGGCGCGCCGACCAGAGCGCCGATACGAGCGGTACGGCGACGACCGCGCCGATCACCCCGGCGGCGATGGCCCCGCCGATCACCGAGAGCGCCACGATCACCGGGTGCAGCTGGACGGCCCAGCTCATCACGAGCGGGTGCAGCACATGGCCCTCGATCTGGCCGATGATCACGATCAGGGCCACGACGACGGCCGCGATGACCGGCCCCTTGGCCGCCAGGGCCACCACGGCCGCCACCGCGAGGGCGATGGGTGAGCCGATCAGCGGGACGAACGCGGCGAAGAACTCGAGCAGCGCCAGGGGCATCGCGAGCGGGACGCCGAGGGCGTAGAGCGCCACGCCGACCAGGATCGCGTTGGTCGCCGCCACCAGCACGATGCCGTGGGTGTATCCGGTGAACGTCCGCCAGGCCGCGCGGCCGGCGACCGCCACCCTGCCCCGTACCGCCACCGGAAGCTGCGCGCAGAACCAGCCCCACTGCCGGTCGCCCGAATGCAGGAAGAAGACCGAGCAGAACAGCGCGAGCGCGCACACGGTCACCACCTCCACCAGCCGCCCGGCGCCGCTGAGCGCCGTGCTGATGAGGGTGGAGCGGTGGCTGGAGAGGAACCGCCCGATCCGGGCCTGGATGTCGGTGAGGGCCTCGGGGTTCAGCCGGAACGGCGGCTGCTCCAGCCAGCGTTCGATCCTTTCGATCCCGGCGCCGAACTCCCGCTGCAGCCCGGCCCGCTCGCCGGCGACCGTTTCGCCGATCAGCGCCAGGATCCCGAACACGATCACGATGCTGCCGAGCAGCGTCAGGGTGACGGCGAGCGCCCGGGGGAGCCGGCGGGCCAGCAGATCGGCGACCGGTCGCAGCAGCGCGGTGCCGACCAGGCCGAGGAAGACGGCCACGGCGATCTCGTGGAACCGCCCGAGCACGACGAACAGGGCGTAGACGAGGGCCCCGACGACGAGCAGCCGCCAGGCGTACGCGGCGGCCGTACGCAGGGCGGGCGCCACCGGACGCAGCCCGGTGTCCGGCTCGCGGGAGCGGGGTGCCGCTCGCGCGCGGAGCCGGTGCCGTCGCTGTACGGGGCGCCTGGGCATCGCCGGACTCGTACCACGGGGCCGGGCGTGTCCCACGCGCGGGGACGGAGACTCCCTCCGATGGCCTCAGGCGCGGGGACGGATCCCCCCGATGGCCTCAGGCGCCGGAACGGAGACTCCCTCTGATGGCCTCAGGAGCGGGTGATCAGCAGCTCGGCCGCCGAGTGCGCCGAGGCCAGGGCCTCGGTGCGGGCCGCGCCGCGCTGGGCCAGGACCACCCGTGTGCTCAGACCGTCGAGGAGGGCGAGCAGCTGGGCGGCGCGGTCGGCGATCCCGGGCTCCGGGACGGTGAAGCGCGACTGGGCGACGCCCTTGCCGATCAGCGTCTCCAGGTCCTGCTGCCAGCCCAGGTCGATCTCCTCCTGGGCCTGCCGCAGCGGTTCGTTGGACGCCGTACGCGCCCACAGCTCGATCCACAGCATCCACCGAGGATCGCGCGCCCCGCGCGGCAGGTACATCTCGATGAAGAGGGCGAGCTTGCGCTCCGCCGTCGTACGGCTGGCCAGCAGCGTCCGCCGTTCCTCCGCGAGCGCCGCCTCGCTCCAGCGCAGCGCCTCCAGCAGCAGCCGGTCCTTGCTGCCGAAGTAGTACAGGATGTGGCCGCCGCTGGTGCCGAGCCGCTCCGCGAGGGCGGACATGGTGAGCGAGGCCAGTCCGTTCTCGGCGATGGCCGTCATGGCCTCTTCGAGCATCCGCTCCTGGGCGATCTGTCCGTCCCGCCGCCGCCGTGCCGCCACGTCTGGTTCCCCTCCAGGTCTTGACGTATCCGGGATGAGCGTACATCTTGAATGTCGTTCTAACTTCTTGAATGACATTCAAGGTAAGGAGGTGCCGGATGGTGTCTCAGCAGACCGACGTGCAGACCGACGTGCGGCCCGAGCAGCAAGCCCCTGGGGGAATCCGTACCGGAGTCGCCGGCGACGAGGTCTTCCATGTGGAGACCCACGGCATCGACCCCATTCCCGACGAGGAGCGCCACGGCAGCGCCAAGGACCTCTTCTGGCTCTGGTTCGGCTCGAACCTGACCTTCACGTACGTCATCAACGGCGCACTCGCCGTCGCCTTCGGCCTCACGTTCTGGCAGGCCACCGCGGTCGTCGTCATCGGCGGACTGTCCTTCTTCGCGATCAGCGCGGCCGGGCTGAGCGGTATCCGCACCGGCACCGCGACCCTCGTCATCTCCCGCGCGGCCTTCGGCGTCCTCGGCAACGTCCCCGCCGGGGTGCTCAACTGGATCGTCGGCATCGGCTACACCATCGTGAACACGGTGGTCGGCACCCTCGCCCTGGAGACCTTCTTCGCCGACTTCGGCTGGTCCGGCGACGCCCCCCGCGCGATCGCGCTGCTGGTCACCCTCGCCCTGACCTTCGCGGTCGCCATGTGGGGCCACGCCACAGTCCAGCTCGCCGAGCGCTGGCTCGCGTACGGCCTGGCCGCGGGCTTCGGCGTGCTGCTGGTGTTCCTGCTGCCCGGCGCCGACCTGTCGGCCGCCCCGGAGGCCGCGCCCGGCGCCTCCGGCTGGAGCCTGGCCTTCGTCGTCATGCTGGCCGCGCCGTTCTCGTACCTCCCGATGCCTGCCGACTACACCCGCTATCTGCCCCGGGACACCTCGCTGCGCTCCATCACCTGGAGCGGCGCGCTCGGCGGATTCATCTCCTCCGTCGCCCTCGGCATCGCGGGCGTCGCCGCCGCCACCCAGACCGACATGACGGACGCGGTCGCGGGCACCGAGGCGCTGCTGCCCGGCTGGTTCCAGCCGCTCTTCCTGCTCCTCGTCCTCCTCGGCTCGGTCACCAACTCGATCATCACGCTCTACTCGTCGAGCCTGAACCTCCAGGTCCTCGGCATCCCGTGGAGCCGCGCCAAGGCCATCGTCATCAGCGTCGCCGTCACCGCGCTCGGCTCGCTCGGCGCGCTCTTCCTGGTCGACTTCACCGAGTCGCTGCTCGGCTTCCTCTCCCTCCTGATCATCGTCTTCGCGCCGTGGGGCGGGGTCTTCCTCGCCGACATGCTGCTGCGCCGCTGTCAGTACGACGCCGACGCGCTGCACGCAGGCCGGGACGGGGCGTACTGGTACCGCACCGGCTTCCACACGCCGGGCCTCACCGCGCTGGCCGCGGGCATCGTCTTCGCCGCGCTGACCTGCGACTCCGAGCTGTGGACCGGCCCGCTGGTCGCCCCGCTCGGCGGCGCCGACCTCACCCTGCTCGGCGCGGTCGTCTCCGCCCTCGTCTACTGGCCGCTGGCCCGCCGCACCGTCTGACGAAGCCGCCACAGGGCCCTTCGAACGCCGAAGGGCCCTTGGGGGCCTGATCCACCGGACACCCCCTGGGGCCTGTCCTTCGGATCAGGCCCCAGGGCGAAGCCCTCCGAAGAAACCCGCTGAAGGAGCTCCACCTCGTGTCCCGCACCACCCCCGCCGCCGACCTGGTCCTGCGCGGCGCCCGCATCCACACCGTCGACCCCGCCCTGCCCGAGGCCGAGGCGCTCGCCGTGCGCGACGGACGCATCGTCTGGCTCGGCGCCGACGCCGACGCCGACCGGTGGACCGGCCCGGACACCGAGGTCGTCGACGCGGCCGGACGGCTCGTCCTGCCCGGCTTCATCGACGCCCACAACCACGTCCGGCTCGGCTCCGACGACGCCTGCGTCCAGCTCGCGGGCGTCCGCACCCTCGACGGGATCCACGACCGCATCCGCGCCTGGCACGCCGAGAACCCGGACGCCGAATGGATCGAGGCCGAGGCCTTCGACTACTCGGCGATCCCCGACGGCCGGATGCCGTGCGCGGCCGACCTCGACCCGGCGACCGGCGACACCCCCGCCTTCGTCCTCTCGTACGACGTGCACACCGCCTGGCTGAACACCGCCGCCCTGCGCCGTCTCGGCATCACCCGGGAGCGGACGAGCCTGCCGTTCGGCGAGGCCGCGACCGACCCGGCCACCGGTGAGCCCACCGGATTCATCAAGGACTTCGCCGTCAAGGGCCTCTCGCGCGACGGCCACCGCGCGCTGCGCGAGCTGGGCGTGCCCTGGGCGTCCCCCGACCGGCAGTACGGGCGGCTCGCCAAGAGCCTCGACGACGCGATCCGCTACGGCATCACCACCGTCGTCGAGCCGCAGAACTCCCTCGACGACCTGGAGCTCTTCGAGCGGGCCCGGTCCGAGGGACGGCTGCGCTCCCGGATCGTCGCCGCGCTCTTCCACCCGCGCGGCACGAGCGACGCCGATCTGGACGACTTCGCGGCCGCCGCCGGGCGCTTCGACGGCGACCGGCTGCGCGTCGGGCCGCTCAAGCTCTACATCGACGACGTCGTCGAGCCGCGCACGGCCGCGCTCCTCCAGCCGTACGCCGGCTGCGGCCACCACCGGGGCGAGACGTTCTACCCGCCGGAGGAGTTCGAGGGGCTGCTCGCCAAGCTCGACGCCCGCGGCTTCCAGTGCTTCGTGCACGCGACCGGCGACCGGGGCATCCGTACCGTCCTCGACGCCGTCGAGCACGCCCGCGCGGTCAACGGCCCGAGTGACGCCCGCCACCAGGTGGTCCACGTCGAATGCCTCGACCCGGCCGATGTGCCGCGCTTCGCCGAGCTGGGCGTGGTCGCCTGTATGCAGCCGAGGCACTGCGCCCCGGAGATCGCCGGACCGGGCAAGGACTGGGCCGAGAACGTGGGCCCCGAGCGCTGGCACAAGGCCTGGCCGATGCGCAGCCTGCACGAGGCCGGGGCCGTCCTCGCCTTCTCCAGCGACTGGAACGTCGCCGAGATGGACCCCATGATCGGCATCTACACCGCCATCACCCGGCGCCCGCTCGGCGGCGGTGAGCCCTGGCAGCCGGGCGAGACGGTGGACGTGGAGACGGCGGTGCACGGCTACACGATGGGCTCCGCGTACGCCAACTTCCTGGAGGAGGAGCGCGGCTCGCTGACCGTGGGCAAGGCGGCGGACTTCGTCGTCCTCGACCGGGACATCCTGCGGGTGGCGCCCGAGGAGATCCCCGGGACGGTGGCGCAGGTGGTGGTCGTGGCCGGGGAGGTCGTCCACACGGCCTGAGCCTTTCAGCACCCTTTTTCGATTCGCCTGCCGCGCCGGCTGCTACGAGCAGTCGGCGCGGTATGCGTATGGCATGCCGGGGCACCGCCGGCACACGAACAGATAGACCCCTCCCATGTCGCCGAGCATCAGCCCCGGCGCCCGCTGGATCTCCTGGCGTTCCTCGTACGGGAGGTCGAGGACCACGCCCGAGCGCGGCTCGTCCTCCGCCGGCAGCCACGTACGCCACGATGCTCCGTCGAACTCGGCGCTCTTCACCGTGAGCAGATGCTCCATGCGCTCGCCGCACCCCGCGCAGTCGGGCCACGCGGGGTCCTGCGTCCAGCCCGGATAGCCGCCGATCTTGATTCCGGGGGCCTGTGAGAGATGGGACCAGTACGACCAGCCCGTGTCCTCCTCGAACTGGTCGAACCGCTCCTCCAGCTCCTCGTGGAGCTCCTCGGGCAGATCCCAGCTGGGGTACTCCACGACCCGTTCGGGATGCAGTACGCAGGGGTCCGGAAGGTAGTCGTCATCGGCGTCCTCCGGCCAGGGCGGCCTCGCGACCTCGCCCGCGCTCCGCACCGTGCTGCGCCAGTGGAGCTCCGGCCGGGGCACGTAGTACTGCGCGTGGTCGAAGGGGCACCACAGGACCTGCATGACGTCCATGCCCTCCGGGAAGGGCAGCTCGGGCACATCGGACGCGTACAGCTGGACCACCGGCACCAGCGGGTGCGGGCCCGGCCCGGTGGGAGAGAGGGCGGTGGCCGGATGCTCGTCGTCGCAGTGCGGCCAGGGCTCCGACGCGGGCCACAGCAGGGGGCCGCCCACCGAGCTGTCCAGGATGCCGGGGCGACCGGCGCGCGGATGCAGTCGTACCGCGTTCTTCCGGTAGGCGGCGACCTCGGGGAAGTGCGCTTCCACGTCGACGGGGCGCGGCGGGGTGGTTCGGATCATGGGCGGCAGATTAGCCATCAGCGCGTGTCGTACGCATGTTCGAAATTTGGTCTATGGTGGAGGCGGGGGAGGTGAGAGCGGATTGATCCAGGAGGTGCGGGTGCCGGGGTTCACGCATCTGCACACCGTGTCCGGCTTCTCCGTACGGTACGGAGCCTCGCACCCGGAGCGGCTGGCCGAGCGCGCCGCCGAACGGGGCATGGACGCGCTCGCCCTGACCGACCGCGACACCCTCGCGGGCGCGGTCCGCTTCGCCAAGGCCTGCGCGAAGGCGGGGGTGCGCCCGCTGTTCGGGACGGAGCTGGCGGTACGGGAGCACACGCCCACGACCGTGCCCACGGCCGTCGCGCGGCGGCGCAGTCCGGTGCGCGGCGGGGCCTTTGTCGATGAATCCACCCCCCGGGTCACCTTCCTCGCCCGTGACGGCGCGGCCGGCTGGGCGGAGCTCTGCCGGCTGATCACCGTCGCGCACACGGCGGCGGACCGGCCCGTCGTCGGGTGGGACGCCCTCCAGGGCCCCGGGCCGGGCGGGGAGGGGCTCACCGTGCTGCTCGGGCCGGCCTCCGAGGTGGGCAGGGCGCTGGCCGCCGGCCGCCCCGACCGGGCCGCCCGGCTGCTCGCCCCCTGGCGGGAGCGGTACGGCGACGCCCTGCGCCTCGAAGCCGTGCACCACGGTCTCGCGGGCGTCGGCCCCGGCTCGCTGAGGCTGGCCGCCCGTACCGTCGGGTTCGCCGCCGAGCAGGGTGTACGGGCCGTGCTGAGCAACGCCGTACGGTACGCCGACCCGGGTCAGGGCCCGGTAGCGGACGTCCTGGACGCGGCCCGCAGACTCGTCCCCGTCGACCCGGCCAAGGGGCTCGACAGCGGGGAGCGCTGGCTCAAGGACGCGGACGGGATGTACCGCGCGGCCGAGCGGATCGCCGAGGCGGCGGGCTGGCGGCGCGACGCCGCGCACCGGCTGCTCGCCGTGACCGAGGAGACCGCGGCCGCGTGCCGGGTCGACCCCGAGGACGACCTGGGCATGGGGTCCGTCTACTTCCCGGAGCCGTATCTCGTCGGCGCGGGGCGGCGCACCACCCAGCGCGTGCTGGCCTCCCGCGCCGCCGCCGGCATGGTGCTGCGCGGCTACGACCGCGGGCCCGGCGCCCGCGCCTACTGGGAGCGGATGCACTCCGAGCTGGACATCATCGCCTTCCACGGCAACGCCTCGTACTTCCTGACGGTCGCTCAAGTCGTCGACGACATCCGGAAGATGGGCATCAGGGTCGCCGCGCGAGGATCCGGCGCCGGATCCCTCGTGAACCATCTGCTCGGCATCGCCCACGCCGACCCGGTCGAGCAGCGACTGCTGATGGAGCGCTTCCTGTCCAAGCGCCGGTTCGTCCTGCCCGACATCGACATCGACGTCGAGTCCGCGCGGCGGCTGGAGGTCTACCGCGCGATCATCGACCGCTTCGGCGAGGAGCGGGTCGCGACCGTCGCCATGCCCGAGACCTATCGGGTGCGGCACGCGATCAGGGACGTGGGCGCGGCGCTGAGCATGGACCCGGCCGAGATCGACCGGCTGGCCAAGGCGTTCCCGCACATCCGGGCGCGTGACGCCCGCGCGGCGATGGAGGAGCTGCCCGAGCTGCGCGAGGTGGCGCGGGAGAAGGGTGGCCACCGCAGGCTCTGGGAGCTGGTCGAGGGGCTGGACGCGCTGCCGCGCGGGGTCGCCATGCACCCGTGCGGGGTGCTCATCTCGGATGCCTCGCTGCTGCGGCGCACGCCCGTGATGCCGACCAGCGGCGAAGGGTTCCCGATGTCGCAGTTCGACAAGGAGGACGTCGAGGACCTCGGGCTGCTCAAACTCGATGTGCTGGGGGTGCGGATGCAGTCCGCGATGGCGCACGCCGTCGCCGAGATCGCACGGGCGACGGGGCACCGGCTGGACCTGGACGACCCGAAGCAGGTGCCGCCGGGCGACCCGGCGACGTACGGGCTGATCCGTTCCGCCGAGACGCTGGGCTGCTTCCAGATCGAGTCGCCGGGCCAGCGCGATCTGGTCGGCAGGCTGCAGCCCGCGGACTTCCACGATCTCGTCGTCGACATCTCGCTGTTCCGGCCGGGGCCGGTGGCGGCGGACATGGTGCGGCCGTTCATCGAGGCCCGGCACGGGCGGGCGCCGGTCCGCTTCCCGCACCCCGATCTGGCCGAGTCCCTGGGGGAGACGTACGGGGTCGTGGTCTTCCACGAGCAGATCATCGAGATGGTGAACGTCCTGACGGGGTGCGGCCGTGACGAGGCGGACCGGGTGCGGCGCGGGCTCTCGGACCCGGAGTCGCAGGGCCGGATCAAGGTGTGGTTCGCGCGGCAGGCGGAGGGGCGCGGCTACTCGGCCGAAGTGACAGCCCGCGCCTGGGAGATCATCGAGGCGTTCGGCTCGTACGGCTTCTGCAAGGCGCACGCGGTGGCCTTCGCCGTGCCGACGTACCAGTCGGCGTGGCTCAAGGCGCACCATCCGGCGGCCTTCTACGCCGGGCTGCTCACGCACGATCCCGGGATGTATCCGAAGCGGCTGCTGCTGGCGGACGCGCGGCGGCGGGGTGTGCCGGTGCTGCCGCTGGATGTGAACCGGTCCGCGGTCGCCCACCGTATCGAACTGGTGTCTGATAGCTCTGGGGGGAAGTGGGGCATACGGCTCGCGTTCGCCGACGTCCACGGCATCAGCGGGGCGGAGGCCGCGCGTATCGAGGAGGGGCAGCCGTACGCGTCGCTGCTGGACTTCTGGGAGCGGGCGCGTCCGGGGAGGCCGGTCGCGGAACGGCTCGCGCAGGTCG
Source organism: Streptomyces sp. NPDC000410 (assembly GCF_040300305.1). Taxonomy (NCBI): domain Bacteria; kingdom Bacillati; phylum Actinomycetota; class Actinomycetes; order Kitasatosporales; family Streptomycetaceae; genus Streptomyces; species Streptomyces sp. NPDC000410. Next base: position 69,207 of record NZ_JBEPDM010000013.1, on the reverse strand, counting down.
GCGCGCTGGACGAGTTCGGCGCCAACCGCCGCGATCTGCTGCTGCATCTCGCGGAACTCCACCGCACGCGGAGCGGCCCGGCCTCGCGCGGCGGCCAGCTCCCGCTGGACGGTGGCCGCCGCACCGCGTCCGTCGGCCTGCCCGACCTCAACGAGGCCGAGCGGCTCAGCGCGGAGCTCGGCGTCCTCGGCATGGACACGTCCCGCCACCTGATGGCGGACCACCACGTCTTCCTCGACGAACTCGGCGCCATCCCCGCGCGGCGGCTGCGCGATGCCGAGCACGGCGCGACGGTGCTGGTCGCGGGCGCCAAGGCGGCCACCCAGACGCCGCCGGTCCGCTCCGGCCGCCGGGTCATCTTCACCACCCTGGACGACGGCACGGGCCTGGTCGACCTGGCCTTCTTCGACGACAGCCACGAGGCGTGCGCGCACACGGTCTTCCACTCCTGGCTGCTGCTCGTACGCGGCGTGGTCCAGCGCCGCGGCCCCCGCAGCCTCAGCGTGGTCGGCTCGGCGGCCTGGAACCTCGCGGAACTGATCGAGATCCGCCGCGACGGGGGCCTGGACGCGGTGGCCCAGCGCCTGTCCGCCGCACCGGACGCGGCCACGGCTCCGGCCACCGCCCGCAGCATCCGCATGCCCACCGGCTACGAGATGAACGCCTGGGCGGACCTTCGCCCGGCGGGTGAAGGGGCGGCCACGGTAAGGAAGTTGTGGCACCAGAGCCCGGGGAGCGCGGGATGACGACACACCGGACACCGAAGCGCGCCGCCGCCGGCGCACCCCGGTCCGCCGAGTCTGCGCCCGGGTCCGCCGAGTCTGCGTCCGGGTCCGCCGCGCCTGCGCCTGCGTCCGGGGCCGGGTCCGGGTTTGCCGCGTCTGTGCCTATGCCTGCGTCCGGGTCCGCCGCGCCTGCGCCTGCGTCCGGGGCCGGGTCCGGGTTCGTCGCGTCTGTGCCTATGCCTGCGTCCGGGGCCGCGTTCGGGTCCGGGTCCGGGTCCGGGTTCGTCGCGTCTGTGCCTGTGGCTGCGTCAGGGTCCGCGCCCGGGTCCGCCGTGCCCGGGTCCACCGAGCCTGCATCCGGGTCCGGGTTCGCGCCTGCGCCTGCGCCCGCGCCCGCGCCTGCGCCCGCGCCTGCGCCTGCGCCCGCGCCCGCGCCTGCGCCCGCGCCTGCGCCCGCGCCTGCGTCCGCGTCCGCGTCCGCGGCGACGCGGCGTGGCCGGGCGGCCGTTGCCGCCCGTGCGCCCGGAGCGGCCGAGGCCGGGACGGGTGCGGCTCACGCTTCGGCGGGCAGGCCGCGGGGCGGTTCGTCCAGGGACGGCGGGCCGGAGGCGGCCGTGTTGTACCTGCGGTTCCGGCGCGCCGATGGCGGGGGGCCGGACGGGGCCGCGTACGCGGGGCTGCTCGCGTTGCTCGGGGCGTTCACCCCGGTGGTCGAGGCGGTGGCGCCGGACGCCGCGCTCGTCGATGTGCGGGGGGCGCTGCGGTACTTCGGGCGGGACGCCGCCGGGATCGCCGCGCTGGTGCGGGTCAGGGCGCTCGCCCTGTACGGGGTGGACTGCGTGATCGGGGCCGGGCCCAATCCGCTGCTGGCCAGGATGGCGGCGCGGGAGGCCGGGCCGGGGACGACCCTGGTGGTGGGGGACGCGGCGGAGTTCCTCGCCGGGCGGCCGGTCGCCGCGCTGCACGGGGTCGGGCCCGCCACCGCCCGGACGCTGTGCGGGTACGGGCTCGACACCGTCGACCGGGTCGCCGCCGCGCCCCTCGCCGTACTCCAGCGGATCCTCGGCGCGCGCGCCGGGCGCGAGGTGTACGAGAAGGCCCACGGCATCGACCGCACCCACGTCGTCCCGAACGCCGCCGCCCGCTCCGTCGCGGCCGAACGCACCTTCCCCCGCGACGAACTCGACCGCGACCGGCACCGCCGTGCCCTGCTCTCGCTCGGCGAGGAACTGGGCGCCCGGATGCGCGCGGAGAGCCAGGTGTGCCGCTCCCTCACCCTCACCGTGCGGTACGCCGACCGGACCACGACCACCACGTCGCGCGCCCTGCCCGAGCCGACCGCCCACTCCGCGGCCCTCACCGCCACCGCGTACCGGCTCCTCGACGGACTCGGGCTGCAACGGGCCCGGGTCCGCTCCCTCGCCCTGCGTGCCGAGGGCCTGATCCCCGCCGAGCGGGCCGCGCACCAGCTCACCTTCGACCCGGCCGACGAGAAGGCCCGCCGGATCGAGGCGGTGGCCGACCGGGCCCGCGCCAGGTTCGGCCCGCGGGCGATCATCCCGGGCTCGCTCGCCGCGTAAGCGCCCGCGTAAGCCGCACGCGGCACCGGCCCATCTGCTTCTCGCGCCCCGTCCCACGCCCTGGTTCCAGGTGATCATCAGAACCCAAGCTGGAGATCGTCAGCGAATGGAGGGCGCATGTCCGCAGAGGCCGAAGCAGACCCATACCCCGACGCACCCGCAGACGTCTGCGTGATCGGTGCCGGGCCGGTCGGCCTGACCCTCGCGATCGCCCTGCGCCGCCTGTCCCTGCGCGTACGGATCGTCGACAAGGCCCCCGCGACCAAGCGCGAGCCCCGCGCGCTCGTCATCTGGCCGAGGGCCGTCGAGGCGCTCGCCGCGATCGGCGTCGGCGAGACGCTCTGGCGCAACGGACACCCCCTGAGCACGGTGAACATCTACGGGGAGGGCCGCCACCTCGGCGAACTCAGGACCGGCGCCATCGAATCGTCCTACCCCCGCCCCACCAACATCGAGCAGCACGAGACCGAGCGGCACCTCGCCGAAGAGCTGGCCCGCCTCGGCGTCACCGTCGAGCGGAGCACCGAGGCCACCGACGTCAAGGTCCACGACGACAGGGCCGAGATCACCCTCCGGCTGCCGGACGGCGGCACGGAGCTGGTCACGGCCGCCTGGGTCGTGGGCTGCGAAGGCACCCGCAGTCTGGTCCGCGACCGGCTGGACATCCCCTTCGAGGGCAGGCGCCGCCCCGGGCTCCAGGTCGTCCAGGGAAACGCCCACGCGTCCTGGCGCTTCGGCGAACAGCCCGGCCACGGCTTCTTCTTCCTCGCCCCGCACCGCTCGCTCCTCGCCTTTCCCCTGCCCGGCGGCGGCTACCGCTTCTTCTGCTTCCGCGACGACCCCGACCCCGCCCGCACCGAGCCGCCCACGCTCGACGAGCTGCGCGATCTGATCGCCGACACGGCGCGCACCCCCGAGCTCCGGCTCGAACCGAGCGACCCCGTCTGGCTCAACCGCGCCCGCTTCTCCGACCGCGTCGCCGCCCGGCTCCGCCACGGCCGCGGGCTGATCGCCGGTGACGCCGCCCACGCCTGGGCCCCGGTCGGTGGCCACGGAATGAACATGGGCATCCTCGGCGCCTGCAACCTCGCCTGGAAGCTCGCCGCCGTGCACCACGGGCACGCCGACGAGCGTCTCCTCGACACGTACAGCACCGAGCAGCACGCCATGGCCTGGCGCATGATCCGCGACATGCGGCTCAACTTCATGGAGCTGCCGCTGCCACCGCTCGGCTACCGCGCCTTCACCACCGCGCTCCCGGCCACCCTCGCCTCCCCGCTCTTCCAGCGGCGCCTCGAATGGGGCCTGAGCGACCTCGGCCGCAACCACCGCGGCAGCCCGCTGTCCTGGCACCGGCCCGGCAGGCGCCCGCGGTACGGGCCCCGCGCCGGCGACCGCGTCCCGGACGTCACCGTCATCCGCCCGAACCCGGGCAACGGGGCGCCCGTACGGCTCCACCGCCTCCTCGGATACGACCACTGGACGCTGCTGCTGCCCGCCGCGCGCGCCGACGCCGCCACCCTGTCCGCTCTGCGGGCGGCCTGCGAGATCTTCCCGGCCCCCGTGGAGCTCCTCCCCGTCGCGGTGCGGGACCGGGCCGCCGCCCGACGACTCGGCCACGCCGGGGACTTCAGACTGATCAGGCCCGACGGACACATCGGGCTGGTCGCCCCGCTCGACCGCGCGGACCTGCTCCGCGACTACCTCGCCGCGCTGCTGTCCCCCGACCCGTCCTCGTGACACCGCCGCGCGGCCGCTTCGCGTTCACGTCGAGGGGAGTCAGCAAGTTGTCGCACGCCCACCGGACACCACGCCGGTGCCGGACCACCGCCACCACCAGCCTGGTCGGCGTCATCGGCGCGGGCATCGCCGGCCTCGTGGCCGCGTACGAACTGGAGCGGATCGGGTACCGCGTCGAGGTGCTCGAAGGCAGCTCCCGGCTCGGCGGCCGCATCCGCACCCACCGCTTCGGCGCCCACGAGGGCGCGCCGTTCGCGGAACTCGGCGCGATGCGCGTGCCCACCGCGCACCGTCGCACCATGCACTACATCGACCATCTCGGGCTGCGCGCACACGTACGGCCCTTCACCACACTCCTGTCCGAGGAGAACGCCTACCTCGCCACCAGCACCGGCCACGTACGCCTGCGGGACGCCCCCCGCGCGCTGATGGAGGACGTACGCGCCTCCCTCGCCCACGCCCGCCATCGGCACCGTCACGAGACCGTCGTCTTCGGTGCCTGGCTGACGGCGGTCGTCGACGCGACCGCCCCGCCCGCGCTGCGCGCCGAACTCCGCGCCGACCTGGGCGGGAAGCTGCTCGACCTCGTCGAGGGCATCGACCTCACGCCCCATCTGCACGGCGACTCCAAGGACCGGCTCGACGTGCACGGCCTGTTCACCGCCCATCCGGCGGTCCGCGCGGGCTGCGGCCCCCGGCTGAGGAGCTTCCTCGACGACATCCTCACCGAGACCAGCCCCGAACTGATCCGGCTCGACTGCGGCATGGACCAGCTGATCCAGCGGCTCGCCGCCAGGATCCGGGGGCCGGTCCACCTCGGCCAGAAGGTGGCGGGTCTCGACGTGGGCGACGACCACGTCCTCGTACGCCTCGGCCGCGGGCCCGGCGCCGGTGTCCGGCGCTACGACTACGTCCTGTGCACCGTCCCGTTCCCCGTACTGCGCGGCCTCGAGCTGACCGGGTTCGACGAGGACAAGCTCGCCGTCGTCCGCGAGGTGGACTACTGCGCGGCCACGAAGGTCGCCGTGCACTGCCGGGAGCCTTTCTGGGAACGCGAAGGCATCCGTGGCGGCGCCTCGTTCAGCGGTGGCCGCATCCGCCAGACCTACTACCCCGCAGCAGGGGGCGACCGGGCCCACGGCGCCGCCCTGCTCGCCAGCTACACCATCGGCGACGACGCCGAACTGCTCGGCCGGATGCCGGAGCCGCTGCGCCACCAGGTCGTCATCGAGGAGCTGGCCCGGATGCACCCGCAACTGCTGCGCCCCGGAATGGTCCTGGACGTGGCGAGCATCGCCTGGGCCGAGCACCCGTGGACGGCCGGTGGCTGCGCCATCCGGTGGGGGAAGGACGCGGCCGCCTGCGAGGAGCAACGGGCCAGGGCGGCCCGCCCGCAAAAACGCCTGTTCTTCGCGGGGGAGCACTGTTCGTCCGAGCCCGCGTGGATCGAGGGGGCGGTGGAATCGGCGCTGGAGTCGGTCGGCCGCATCGCCCGGTACGAGCCGCGGCACCGTTCCCGTACGCCCGTGAACCTGGAGGCGGTGTGAGCGTCTTCGACACCCCCCGGCTGCACTTCCGGGGCACCGCCGTGACCAGACCGCCCACCGGGCCGGGAGTCTCCACGGGCAACGGCCACTTCTGGATCGACGCCCACGTCGTCGCGGTCCAAGGCGCGTACGCGGACGGCGTCATGGCCGGCGGCGTGGACGTGGCCGACCCGGTCGTCGGGCGCGCCGTCGATCTGTGGGGCCACTACAACCCGTATCTGGGCACCACCGTCAACCGCGCCCGGGTCTTCGATCTCGATCCGGCCTCCCGCTGGACCACGACCCTGATGGCGGGCCAGTTCTGCTTCGGCCGCGCCGGGCGCTCGCACGACACCGGCTACATGCTGGTGGCCGACATGGACGGCTTCCTGCCGCCGCGCTGGCACCATCTCGCCCAGGGCCGCACGCTCTACCAGTTCGCCCTCCGGGCCGACGACGGGCTCGACTGGCTCGCGGAGGCGGACGTCTCCCCGGCCGTGACCCGACTGCGCGAGACGGCGGCGCGCGAAGGCGGCCTGGTCGTCCAGTTCGCGCTGGACCGGCAGGGCGTACGGGGCACGATCGCGCCCTGGAGGCCCGCCGTCGAGCCGCGCACGCATCCGGCGGGCCGGCTGCTCGTCCCGCAGGGGCCGCCCGGGGACGGCCCACGGGCCCTGACCGTCCGGGTCACCCCCGACGAGGTCACCTTCAACCTCCTCGCCGCGCTCCCGGCGCTGGCCGGCACCGACGGCGCTCGCGGCCTTGAGCTGCGTACCGCCCATTCCGACAGCCTGGTCGCCGAGCTGCCCGCGCACGCGTACGCGTCCGAGGAAGCCGCACTGACCTGCGGCATCGTCACCGTCCCCACCGGTGGCGGCTTGCCCAAGGCGGAGGACGAGCCCCTGCTCCTCGCGGCGGCCGGCGCCGGCGGCCCGGTGCTGCTGGGGGAGCGCGAGACCGTCGTCGTCGCCGACGACGCGTGCGTCGTCCTGGAGCACCCGGATCGCGAGCGGGGCCACGACCACGCCGTCGACATCGCCGTACGGTCCTACCTGCGCGGCCGGCCGGCCGCGATGGAGGCGGTGCACGTCCGGCAGTTCCCCAACCCCCATGCGCCGGGCCGCGGCGACGGCCGGGTCGTGGACCTGCGGCGCGGCCGGGCAGCGGGCCCGGCGCGGGACTACGGACCCGAGTGCGTCCTGAGCACCGACGAGGAGGGACGCGGCTCGTTCACCCTGCGCGGCGCGCGCGAGGGCGCCGCCCGTATCCTGCTGACGGCCGGCTCCGACGGCCTTCCCGACGCTCTTTCCGACGGCGTTGCCGACGCCCTTCCCTCCGACCTCCGCTCCGACGGCCTTCCCTCCGGATCTCCTCCCGGCCCCGACGCGAGGGGATCCGCGGCAGCCGCGTACGACAACGACGACCTCCTCGGCTACTGGGCGGGCGCCGGTCCCGTCTCCGTACGTGTCCTGCCCGACGACTGGCACCTCGCCGCGATCCGCCCGCAGGACGTCACCTTCGACCTGATCCACCGGGAGGTCTTCGCCCCGTACGAGGAGGCGAACTCCTTCATGAGGGACGAGGTGTTCAGCCTCGCGGACCGGTGCAAGGTCGAGACGTACGCCCGCCTCATCTGGCAGATGTGCGATCCGAGCAACAAGGACAAGACGTACTACATGCCACCGACGCGCGACCTGACCGAGCCCAAGGCGCGGCTGCTGCTGACCTTTCTGCGCGCGCAGAACGCCACGGCGCCGGTTCCGCTCGCCATGCCGTCGGCCGCCCGCAGTCACCCCGAGATCACCACACGGGCGCAGCTGCGCGCGGCGCTGTGGCAGGCCGTCGGCATCGAGCTGGCGTCCGCGCTCCAGTACCTCTACGCGGGCTATTCCCTTCCCGTCCACGGCGCCGGGTTCGAGTACGTACGCCGCGGGCTGTGGACACCGAGGCAGCTGCGGCTGGCCTGCGGCGACGGCGGCGAGACGCTGGACACCGGGATCAGGGGCAGCCTGTTCGACGTGGCGCGCGAGGAGATGACGCACTTCCTCGTCGTCAACAACATCCTGATGGCGATGGGGGAGCCGTTCCACGTCCCGGCCCTCGACTTCGCGTCCCCGGGCGGTCCCGTCCCCGGCCCGTTGCCGATGCCGCTGGACTTCGCGCTGGAACCGCTGCACCTGGGCAGCCTGCACCGCTTCATCGCCCTGGAACGGCCCGAACGGCTGGTGGGCGGCTCGGGCAGGGAACCGGGCGCGGCGGCGGTCTCGTACGGCTCACCCAGCGAGCTGTACGCGAGCATCCGCGAGGGACTCCGCCGCGTCCCCGATCTGTTCCTGGTGGAACGCGGACGCGGAGGCGGCGAACACCACCTCTTCCTGCGCGAGTCCGTCAACGCCGTCCACCCCGACTACCAGCTGGAGGTCGACGACCTGTCCGGCGCGCTGTTCGCGATCGACTTCGTCACCGAGCAGGGGGAGGGCGGCGTCCTCGACTCGGTGAAGCCCGCGGGGGAGTCCCACCACGACACCTTCCTGCGCGTCAGGGACCTGATGATGACCGAGCGCACGGACGGATCGCACGGCCAGGGGGCGCCGTGGAACCCCGCGTACCCCGTCCTGCGCAACCCCACCCTCCGCGTGGGCGGACCGGGCGCGGCCGCCGTCGGCGATCCCCATGCCCGGGACGTCATGCGGCTGTTCAACCGCTCGTACTTCATGATGCTCCAGCTGATGGTCCAGCACTTCGGGGAGAGCCCGGACGCGAGCCTGCGCCGCTCGCCGCTGATGAACGCCGCGATCGATGTGATGACCGGGATGATGCGCCCGCTCGCCGAGCTCCTGGTGACGCTGCCCTCGGGCTGGCGCGGGCGGACGGCAGGACCGTCGTTCGAGCTGGAGGAGCCACCCGTGCACCTTGCCCGCCCCGATGTGGCGCGGCGCGCCTTCGCGATGCGCTTCCGGCATCTCGCGGCGATGGCTCGCGATGCTGACGGCGTTCCGGAGCGCGTGGCCGAGCTGATGGCCTTCTACGCGGACCGCTTCGGGGGAACGGAGTGAACGTCGTGAACGTGTACGACACCGATGTGCTCGTCGTCGGCGGTGGTCCGGTAGGGCTCGCTCTCGCCCTCGACCTCGCCCTGCGCGGGGTGGACTTCGTCCTCGTGGAGTCGGGCGACGGCACGGTCCACCACCCCAAGGTCTCGACCGTCGGCCCGCGCGCCATGGAGCTGTTCCGGCGCTGGGGGGTGGCCGAGCGGATCCGGGGCGCGGGCTGGCCCGGCGATCACACCCTGGACGTCGCCTGGGTGACCGCTGTGGGCGGGCACGAGCTCCACCGGCTGGACTTCGGGACGATGGCGACCCGCCCGCAGCCGGACCACAGCCCCGAGACCGAGGCGATCTGCCCGCAGCACTGGCTGGCGCCGCTGCTCACCGGGCACGTGGGAGTCCATCCGCGAGGGCCGGTCCGGCTGCACACCCGGCTCACCGCCTTCACCCAGGACGATGCCGGAGTGCACGCCACCCTCGCCGACGAGCGGAGCGGTACGACGACGCTCCTGAGGGCCCGCTACCTCGCCGCCTGCGACGGCGCCTCGTCCACCGTGCGCAAGCACTGCCGTGTCGACGCGCCGGAACGCCACCCCACCCGTGTCCTGCGCAACATCCTCTTCAGCGCCCCCAAGCTGCACGACCAGCTCGGGCCCCGCGCGGCGCTCGTGTACTTCGTCACCCGGTCGGCATCGCTGCGCTACCCGCTGCGGGCGATCGACGGCCGCGGGCTGTACCGCCTGACCGCCGCCCCCACCTGCGACGATCCGCTCTCCGTCGTACGGGAGGCGATCGGCGTCGACACCCCGCTGGAGATGCTCTCCACCTCGACCTGGCACCTCACCCACCGGGTCGCCACGTCCTTCCGCGCCGGACGTGTCTTCCTCGTCGGGGACGCGGCCCACACCTTGTCGCCCTCCGGTGGTTTCGGGCTCGGCACCGGCATCGGCGACGCGGCGGACCTGGGCTGGAAGCTGGCCGCCGAGCTGGCGGGCTGGGCCGGTCCCGGGCTGCTGGACACGTACGACACCGAGCGCCGCCCCGTCGCCGTCGCCGGGCTGGAGGAGGCGAACCGCAATCTGCGCCGCACCCAGGACCGCCGGCTGTCTTTTGCGCTGGCGCTGGACTCGGCGGAGGGCGAGCGGGCCCGCGCCGAGCTGTCGGCGCTGCTGGAACGCTCCGGCGTGCGCCGCGAGTTCGACGCGCCCGACGTGCACTTCGCCCAGCGCTACGTCTCGCCGGTGATCGTCCCGGACGGGACCGACGGGACCGACGGGACCGACGCGACCGGGGCCGCGTCCGCATGGGACAGGACCGCGGCCCCCGGCGGCCGCGCCCCGCACGTGTGGCTCGGCCCGGGACGGTCCACGATCGACCTGTTCGGACGGGACTTCGTGCTGATGTGCGCCGCCGGACCGGGCGAAGGACCCGACCCCATGGCGCGGGCATTCGCCGACCGCGGCGTACCGCTGCGGATCGAGCGGTACGACGACCCCGAGGTGGCGCGCCGCTACGAGCGGCGCTTCGTCCTCGTAAGGCCGGACGGGCATGTGGCGTGGCGCGGCGATACGGCACCCGGCGCGCCGGACCGGCTGGTGGAGACGGTACGGGGGGCCGCGCGGTGAAGGCGGCCGTGCCGGCGCCGTTCGATCCGGCGAAGCTGCCGGACCTCGCCGATCCGTACCCCGACTACCGCCGCTACCGCGACGCCGGACCGGTGCACCCGGGCGCCGAGCCCGCCACCTGGTACGTGTTCGCCCACGCCGAGGTCGGCCGGGTCCTGACCGGCCGGGGCTTCGGGCGGGTGCGGCCCGGGGGCGGGCCGTCCGGACCCGTACCGGCCGACCGGCCGGTGCTGCGGCGGATCGTCGAGAACTGGCTGGTCTTCCTCGACCCGCCCCGCCACACCCGGCTGCGCGCCCTGGTCGCCCCGGCCGTCACCGGCCACGCGGTCACGGCCCTGCGCCCCCGTATCCGGCAGATCGCGGACGACCTCGTCGCCCGGCTCGCGGAGCGTAAGACAGTCGACCTGGTCACCGACTTCGCCGCCCCGTTCCCGCTCCTCGTGATCTCCGAGCTGCTGGGCGTGGACCGTGCGCACCACGCGTGGTTCCGCGCCCGAGCCCTGGACCTGCAAGAGGCCGGCAGCGCCCGCGCGGGGCGGACGCCGGACGGCCACGCGCGGGCCGAGCGGGCGGCGCGCGAACTCTCCCGCTATTTCGAGGAGGAGGCGGCGGTCCGCCGCGCCGGCGACCGGGGGGATCTGATCTCGGCGCTCGTCCGGGCGGCGGACGACGACGGCGCGCTGACGGGACACGAACTGGCCGCCACCTGCGTCCATCTGCTGACGGCGGGCCATGAGACGACAACGAGCCTGCTGGCCAAGGCGGTTCTCTCGCTGCACGCCCATCCGGGGGTGCGCGAAGAGCTGTCGGCCCGGCACGCGCTGCTGCCCGCCGCCGTGGACGAGTTCGTACGCCATGACGCGCCCGTGCAGATGGTCACGCGCTGGGTGTACGAGGACACGGAGCTCGGCGGGCACGGCATCCGGGCGGGCGACAAGCTCGTGCTCGTCCTGGGTGCGGCCAACCGCGACCCGGCCCGTTTCGACCGCCCGGACGTGCTGGACATCCACCGTGACACCGTCCGGCAGCACTGTGGCTTCGGCATGGGCATCCACTACTGCGTGGGCGCGTCGCTGGCACGGGCCGAGGCCGAGATCGGGCTGGCCGTCCTGCTGGAGGGGCTACCGGCGCTGCGGGCCGGTGCCCGGCCGGTCGTGGCGGCCGAGTACGCGCCGGACTGGGTCTTCCACGGCCCGTCGCGGCTGATGCTGTGCCTGTGAGTAACCACACAGTAACCCGAATTGACGATCCTTCAGTTTTTACCGACGCGTAACTTCCCAGATTTGGTTACTGGTGCGTACGTTGGCGTGAGTACAGCCATCCCCCATGTGGTCCGGGCCGCAGGCATCCCCACTCATCGCCATTTCCCTTGAGCCGCAAGGAGATCGCCCGATGCTGCCCCGGAAGCCCTGGAACCCCTGGAAACGCGCCCTCAGACCCCTCGCCGCCCTGCTGCTCGCAGCGGCCATCGGCCTCACCCCCGCCGCCACCGCGACCGCCGCCGAGGCACCCTCCAGTGGCTGGAACAACTACTCCTGCAAGCCCTCCGCCGCCCACCCCCGCCCCGTGATCCTCGTCCACGGCACCTTCGGCAACTCCGTCGACAACTGGCTCGCCCTCGCCCCCTATCTGGTGAAGCGCGGCTACTGCGTCTTCTCGCTCGACTACGGCCAGCTGCCCGGCGTCCCGTTCTTCCACGGTCTCGGCCCCCTCGACAAGTCGGCCGAGCAGCTCGACGCGTACGTCGACAAGGTCCTCGACGCGACCGGCGCCCGCGAGGCCGACCTCGTCGGCCACTCCCAGGGCGGCATGATGCCGCGCCACTACCTCAAGTTCCTGGGCGGAGCCGACAAGGTGAACGCCCTGATCGGCCTCGCGCCCGACAACCACGGCACCACGCTGAACGGCCTCACCGGACTGCTGAAGTACTTCCCCGGCGCGGCGCACCTGCTCAGCGAGAAGACCCCCGGCCTCGCCGACCAGATGGCCGGCTCCGCGTTCCTCACCAAGCTCAACGCGGGCGGCGACACGGTCCCGGGCGTGCGGTACACCGTCATCGCCACCAAGTACGACGAGGTCGTCACCCCGTACCGCTCCGGGTTCCTCGACGGACCGGACGTGCGGAACGTGACGATCCAGGACCTGTGCTCCGTCGACCTCTCGGAGCACGTGGCCATCGGCCTGTTCGACCGGATCGCGTACCACGAGGTGGCCAACGCCCTCGACCCGGCGCACGCCACCCCGACGACCTGCAAGTCCGTCTTCGAATAGACGCGAACGCCCGGGAGGGGTGCCGCCCCCCGGCGGCACCCCTCCCGTGACACCCGCGTGACTCAGCGCGTGGCCCTGCGACGGACCGCGGCGAACAGGATCGCGGCACCGATCGCGAGCACGCCGGCCCCGCCGATGGCGAGGTACGTGGTGCTGCTGTCGCCGCCGGTCGCGGCGAGGTTCTCACCGGCGCTGTTGGTCCTCGGTGCGTTGGCGGCGGCCTCGGGAGCCGTCGGAGCCGCCGGCGACGGCTGCTCCGAGTGCTCGTCACCGCCGTGCCCGCCGTGCTCGACCGTGGACTTGTCCTTGCCCGCCTCGGTCTGCTCCTCGCTCGGCGCGGACGCGGCCGGCGCGGGCGTGGTCGGCGTGGGCGCCGTACCACCGGGCGCGGGCGCGGAACCGCCGCTGTCCTTGCCGAACACGACGTCCGAGCAGGTGTAGAAGGCCTCGGGGGAGTCCGAGCGCTGCCAGATCGAATAGATCAGGTGCCGCCCCGACCTGCCCGGCACGGTCCCGTCGAAGACGTACTCCCCGTTCACCAGCTTCGGGTCGGTGACCTTCGCGAACGGCCGCGCCTCCAGGTCCGACCACGTCAGCGGCCGCGAGGGGTCGTAGCCGTCCTTGGTGACGTACAGCTCGATGGAGCCCTTGTGCGGGGCGGTCGCCTTGTAGCGGAACGTGTGCTTGCCCGGGGTGAGCTTTGACGCCGGCCAGTCGGCGCGCGGCAGATCCAGGCCCTTGTACTTGTCCCGGCCCGCGCTGCACAGCTTGCCGTCCGTGATCAACTGCCGGTGGTTGCCCGCCGCGTTCGCGATGTTGACCTCGTTCCAGTCGTAGAACGCCTGCGCACCGCTCGCCGCCACCGCCGCCTTGCACGCCTGCGAGTCCGGGCTCTCCGGCCCCTCGGCGTAACAGGCGGACACCCGGCTCACCGGATCCGTCATCGACCCGTGCGCGACGGCGGACCCCGCGGCCAGCCCGGTCAGCGCCAGCGGCGCGATCCCGAGGGCGGCGACAGCGGCGGCCCTACCGGCCCTACCGGTCTTACGGCGAGCGGTCATGGCGACGAACTCCTTCAACAGCGGCGGCGTATGGGGGTGTTCCGGGCGGGGTCGACAGCGGCGGTGCAGCCCCCCGAATGAACGGCACCGACGCCTGGGACCCCGCCCCGGTGATCAGCAAGCTAGCCGCTCGGAAGGGCGAATTCCGCTGTTGGGAGCGGGTGATGGTGATCCTTATGCTCGCTTTAAGGCGGGGGTAAGAAGGGGCTCAGGAAGCAGCCGGTGCCCCGCTCGACCAGGGCACGGCCCCGCGTGCCGCCGCCGGTCAGCCGAGGCGGCGGTAGCGCCGCTCCGGCCGCCCCGTACCGCCGTACCGGAGCGTGACCTCCGCGCGGCCCGTTTCCGCGAAGTACTCGAGGTAGCGGCGGGCGCTCACGCGGGAGAGGGAGCCCGCCTCGGCGCACTCCGTCGCCGAGAGGCCCTCCGGGTGATCGCGCAGGATGCGGTCGACCAGGTCGGCCGTGTGGGCGGCCAGGCCCTTGGGGAGTTCGCGGGAGCCGGGCGGGCGGGTGCCGAAGAGCTGGTCGACGTCCTCCTGGCGGGCTTCGTCCAGGTCGTCGAGACGGGTGCGCAGGGAGACGACGTGGCGCAGCTGTTCCTGGAGCGCGGCCTGGCTGAACGGCTTGATCAGATAGTGCAGGGCGCCCGCGCGCAGCGCCGAGCGGACCGTGCCCGCGTCCCGGGCGGCCGTGATGAACAGGGCGTCGGCCGGCGGACGGTCCGCGTCGCGCTCCTCCGCCGCGCGGAGTTCGCGCAGGACGCTGATCCCGTCCATATCGGGCAGATAGATGTCGAGCAGCACCACATCGGGACGCAGCCGCTCGGCCGCGCGCAGCGCCTCGGCGCCGCTGTGCGCCACCCCGACGACCGTGAAACCGGCCATGGCCGACACATAGCGGCTGTGCAGCTTCGCGACCATGAAGTCGTCGTCCACCACCAGCACGTTCACCAGGAATCACCTCGCGAGGCCGGTCTGCTGCCGGGGGTCAGGGGGCCGGGGGCCGTCCCCGGGAAAGCGCGGTACGCCGACACGGTAGGGGGCGACCACAACGACCACAACGTCCGTTGATTCCGGAAGAGAGACAGCTTCTTGACGCGCAGGCAACATGTGGGCCACCTCACCCGTGCACTGCTCACACCGAAAGGCGGCCGACGTGCGTCTGCGCACTCCCCTCGCCCTGCTCGGGGCGGCGTTGCTGCTGCTCGTGGGGCCGCCGCTGCTCACCACGGGCAGCGGCGCCGACACCGGCACGCAGATACCGGGCCTGCGTTTCATGGTCCCCAACACGCCCGGCGGCGGTTACGACATCACGGCCCGTACGGCGGCCAAGAACGCCGAGGACGCCGGGCTCACCCACAACATCGAGGTCTTCAACCTCCCGGGCGCCGGCGGCACCGTCGGCCTCACCCGTCTGGTGAACGAGCACGGCAACGGCAAGCTCGCCATGTCCATGGGCCTCGGCGTCGTGGGCGCCGTCCACACCAACAAGTCCCCCAAGACCCTCGCCGACACCACCCCCATCGCCCGGCTCACCGAGGAGCAGGACATCGTGGTGGTCGGCAAGAACTCCCCGTACAAGACCATCCAGGACCTCCTGGAGGCCTGGAAGAAGGCCCCGGGCAAGCTGCCCGTCGGCGGCGGATCGTCGCCCGGTGGCCCCGACCACCTCGCCCCGATGCTGATGGCGCAGGCCGCCGGGATCGCGCCCGGAGCGGTCAACTACATCCCCTTCGACGGCGGCGGCGAGCTGCTCGCCTCGATCCTCGGCAACAAGGTCGCCTTCGGCGTCTCGGGCGTCGGCGAGTACCTCGACCAGATCACGTCGGGCGAGCTGCGGCTGCTGGCCGTGACCGGCCCGCAGCGGGTCCCCGGCCTGGACGCCCCCACGCTGCGCGAGGCCGGGCTCGACACCGACTTCACCAACTGGCGCGGCATCGTCGCCCCGCCCGGACTGTCCGACGCCGAACGCGACAAGCTCGTCGGACTCGTCCGGAAGCTCCACGACTCGAAGAAGTGGCAGGAGTCGATGCGGAAGAACAGCTGGGAGGACGCCTTCCTGCCCGGTGAGAAGTTCGGCGACTTCCTCACCGAACAGGACCAGCGCGTCGGCTCCGTACTGAAGGAGCTGGGACTTTGACTCCTCCCACTCGAGAGTGGGATTCCTGGCTCACACGGCTCAGACGTTCAGCGAACGACTGAGACTGACGCGATCAACACCAACCGGGTTGAGACCAGCCCGGGTTCGTCCACAAGCTACGGGACTTGACATGCGTGCTTGGCTCTCGCTACGCAATGCACGACTCTACCACTGGCTGCGCGAGCACTCCGAACTCGGCGTCGGAGTCCTGCTCCTCCTCATCGGCGTCCTCGTCCTGACCGACGCCCTCACCATGGACGTCGACCTCACCCAGCGCGGCCCGATCGGTCCCAGGACCGTCCCCGTCGTCGTCGGCACCGGCCTCGTGGTGGTGGCCGTCCTGCTCGCCGTCGACGTCCTGCGCGGCGGCCGCGGCGAAGCCGAGGGCGGCGAGGACATCGACCTGTCGGAGCCGGGCGACTGGCGCACGGTGCTGCTGCTCGCCGGAGTCTTCCTCGCGGGCGCCGTCCTCATCGGCCCGCTCGGCTTCCCCCTCGCCGGCGCGCTGCTCTTCTGGGGCTCCGCGTACGCGCTCGGCAGCCGCCACCACGACCGCGATCCGCTGATCGCCGCCGTGCTCTCCCTCGTCACCTACGTCGTCTTCAACAACCTGCTCGGGGTTCCGCTGCCGGGCGGCCCGCTGATGGGAGTGCTCTGATGGATTCCCTCACCTCCCTCCTCGACGGGTTCGGAACGGCCCTCACCCCCGTCAACCTGCTCTGGGCGGCGATCGGCGTCCTCCTCGGCACCGCCATCGGCGTCCTGCCCGGAATCGGCCCCGCGATGGCCGTCGCGCTGCTGCTGCCGGTGACGTACGGTCTGGAGCCGACCGGCGCGTTCATCATGTTCGCGGGCATCTACTACGGCGCGATGTTCGGCGGCTCGACCACCTCGATCCTGCTCAACACACCGGGGGAGAGCGCGGCCGTCGTCGCGGCCATGGAAGGCCACCCGATGGCCAAGGCCGGCCGCGGCGCCCAGGCGCTCGCCGCCGCCGCGGTCGGTCACTTCGCGGGCGGCATGATCGGCACGATCCTGCTCGTGGCACTCGCCCCGGCCATCGCCGAACTCGCCGTCGGCATCGGCGCGCCCGACTACTTCGCCATCATGGTGCTGGCGTTCATCGCCGTGACGTCCGTGCTGGGCTCGTCGCGGATCCGAGGCCTCGCCTCACTCCTCATCGGACTCACCATCGGCCTGGTCGGCCTGGACCAGATGACCGGCCAGCAGCGGCTCACCTTCGGATCCCTCCAACTCGCCGACGGCATCGACGTCGTCATCGTCGCCGTCGGACTCTTCGCCATCGGCGAGGCGCTGTGGGTCGCCGCCCATCTGCGGCGCACGACCGCGCAGGCGATCCCCGTCGGACGGCCGTGGCTCGGCCGGGAGGATGTGAGGCGCACCTGGAAGTCCTGGCTGCGCGGACCGGCCATCGGCTTCCCGTTCGGCGCGATCCCGGCCGGCGGCGCGGAGATCCCGACGTTCCTGTCGTACGTCACCGAGAAGCGGCTCTCCCGGCACAAGGACGAGTTCGGCAAGGGGGCGATCGAGGGCGTGGCCGGTCCGGAGTCGGCGGCGTCCGCCTCGGCCGCGGGCACGCTCGTCTCCATGCTCACCCTCGGCCTGCCGACCACCGCCGTCGCGGCCGTGATGCTCGCCGCCTTCCAGCAGTACGGCATCCAGCCCGGCCCGCTCCTGTTCGCACGCGAACCCGACCTGGTCTGGGGCCTCATCGCCTCGCTCTTCGTCGGCATGGTCCTGCTTCTCGCGCTCAACCTGCCGCTCGCCCCGCTCTGGGCGAAGCTGCTGCGCATTCCCCGGCCGTACCTCTACGCGGGGATCCTGTTCTTCGCGGCGGTCGGCGCGTACGCGGTGGGCGGGGAGACGCTGGACCTCGTCATCCTGCTGATCATCGGCCTGATCGGATTCGGAATGCGGCGCTACGGGCTTCCCGTGCTGCCCGCGGTGATCGGCGTCATCCTCGGCCCGGCCGCCGAACAGCAGCTGCGCCGCGCCCTGCAGATCAGCGACGGCTCGCCGGCCGGCCTGGTGAACACACCCTTCTCGGTGACGGTCTACGCCGTGATCGCGATCCTGCTGGCCTGGCCGCTGCTGAAGAAGGTGATCGTCCGCCGTCGTAACGTGTCGGCATGACACAGGACATCCGCCTCGCCATATCCCCCGACGTCCCCCGGGTGAAGGCCGTGACCGACGCGGCCTACCACCACTACATCGAACGGATCGGCCTCGTGCCGGCCCCGATGGAGGCGGACCACGCGGCGGACGTCGCCGCGGGGCGGGTGTTCGTCGCCGGTGACCCGGTGGTCGGCCTCGTGGTCCTCAGGACCGAGGCCGACCACCTCTATCTCGACAACATCGCCGTCCACCCCGACGCCCAGGGCACCGGGCTCGGCCGCCGTCTGCTCGCCTTCGTGGAGTCCCGCGCCCGCGAACTCGGACTCCCCGAGGTGCGGCTGCTCACCAACGCGATGATGTGGGAGAACCAGAAGATGTACGAGCGGTACGGCTACGAGGTCGTCGAACGCCGCAAGGAGGGCCCGTACGACCGCGTCCACTACCGCAAGCGGCCGGCGTGACCCTCCGTCCGCGACCGGACGGGACCTAGGGCGTGTTGCGAAAGTCCCTCCTGGCCCGCGACGCCTGGCACGCGCGCTCGCTGCGTTGTCGGAGTCATCCAAGTACGTCCAGTACGAGGATGATCCTCCGCCTTGCGATCGCACGCACCAGACGCCGCAGGCCCCGCCCTTCGGGCGGACGGAGCTACTTTCGCAACACGCCCTAGTCGCGGTCGCCGTCGAGAAGGCCGGCGAACCGGCCGTCGCGGGCGAGGAGCTCGAGGCCGTCCAGGGCGCGGACGGCCTCCTCGGCCGCCTGCGGGTCGGTGTCCGCGAGGCCGCTCGCCGCGAACTCGTCCTCGTCGAGACGGAGTATCTCCGTGGCGTCCGCCGACACCCACAGGTCGAGGTCCAGGTCCTCGACGGACAGTTCCGTTCCCCGGACGGCGGCGGGACGGGTGATGTCGCAGTACCAGCCCTTCAGCGTGCCGTCGCCCGTGCGCACCTCCTTCACGGCGTACCAGCGGTCCCGCCAGTAGTGCTCCGTGAAGACGTCACCGGGCTCGAAGCGGACGAACCCGAAGTCCCGTACGCCCTTGGCCGCCCAGGGCGCGCGGACGGTGATGCGGGTGCCGTCGTCGGAGACGACGTCCGCCGGGTAACGGATCTTCGTGCGGCCTGCCTTCAGCAGGACCACTTCAACCGAGGGTGTGGACATGACGTACCTCCGTGGCGCACATTTCGTAGCCGAACCATGTGTTGATCGCGAGCATCGGGCGGTTGCCCGTGTCGTTTCCGGTGAACGCCTCCGTGAAGCCGGCCGCTCGGGCGCGGTGCAGGGAGGCGTTCTTGGCGAGCTTGGCCAGGCCCCGGCCGCGGAAGGCGCGGGCGGTGCCCGTCATCACCGTTCCGTAGCGGGTCCCGCCGTCCGTACGGGCCGCGCTGAAGGCGGCGGGCCGGCCGTCCACCACGGCCACCGCGGTCAGTTCCGGGCTGAAGAGGGGATGGTTCCAGGTCTCGGTGAGCCACTGCTCGTAGTCCGTGCACTCCGTGTCGACATCGCCCGGCTCGTCCGCCGCCGTCTCCGCGTGCAGCGCGAACAGCGGCCGTGGGCCGTCCGCGAACGCCGAGCCGGGGACGAGCTCCACTCCGGCCGGCGGCCGCCGGAGCGGTGGCAGGGTGCCGCCCGCCAGGTCGAGGCGCAGGAAGTGGGCCGAGCGGCTCGGCCGGTAGCCGCGCCGTTCGGCGAAGGCCCGGTTCGCCGGATCGTCGAGCACCCAGGAGTACACGGCCGTGGCCCCGGCGCCCGCCAGGTGCTCCTCGGCGGCCCGGACGAGCAGGGATCCCGCGCCCTGCCGCAGCCGCTCGGGGTGGACGTAGACGTTGGCGTGACCGACCCGTGGTCCGGGGCTGTCGTAGGCGATCCCGGCCTCGGCGGTGCCGATGACCTCGCCGCCGTCCGCGACGGCGACCAGGAGTCGGTAGCGGGCGTCCGGATGGGCGTGGGCGGCGTCGAAGGCCACCGACGCGGCGCTGGTCAGCATGAAGGGCATGGCCACCTGCCGGACCCCCGCGAAGGCCGCCGCGTCCGAGGGCCGGAAATCACGCACCATCACTGTCACGTGAGGGCACGTTACGTGCTGCCGCGGCGCCGGTGCCTGCCATTTTCCGCCGGTCGGAGTGGGTGGTGGGGGACAATCGGGCCCGTGACCCTGAAGATCGTCATCGATACGGACTCCACCACCGCGCCCTTCGAACAGCTCCGCGCCCACGTCGCGGCGCAGGCCCGCTCGGGCGCGCTGCCCGTCGGCTACCGGCTGCCGACCGTCCGCGGCCTCGCGGAGGAACTGGGCCTCGCGGCCAACACCGTCGCCAAGGCGTACCGGGCGCTGGAGGCCGACGGCGTGATCGAGACCCGCGGCCGCCACGGCACCTTCGTCGCCGCCGCGGGCGACGCGGCCGAACGCCGGGCCGCGACCGCCGCCCAGGCGTACGCCGAGCAGGTCCACCGCCTCGGGCTGTCCCGCGCGGACGCCGACGCGGCGGTCGAGGACGCGCTGCGGGCGACGTACGGGGAGTGAGCACCGCCACCGCCGCGAGGCCCTGGGGAGTGTCTTCAAAGTAGCGTCGTCCGCCCGGAGGGCGGGCTCGGCGGCGTCTGGTGCTGGGGGCACCTCCCGTGCCCGGAGGGCTGCGGGGGAGTACGTGCCAGGCGTCGCCGGGCAGACGGGACTTTGAAGGCACGACCTAGAGGTAGAGCCCCGCGTCGGCGCCGTCCGGCTGGGCCGGGACCGAGGCCGGGGTCGTGCCGCGGCGCAGGGCGTACAGCTCCGCCAGCGTCGCGCCCTCGCGGCCCACGCCCTCCTCCGTGCCCAGCCAGGTCACCGCCTCCGCGCGGGTGAGGGCGCCGACCTCGATGCGGGCGAGGCAGCGGCCAGGCCGGACGACCGCGGGGTGCAGCCGCTCCAGGTCCTCGTTCGTCGTGACGCCCACGAGCACGTTGCGGCCCTGGCCCAGCAGTCCGTCCGTGAGGTTGAGCAGCCGGGACAGGGCCTGGCCCGCCGTGTGGCGTGCCTCGCCGCGGATGAGTTCGTCGCAGTCCTCCAGCAGGAGCAGCCGCCAGCGGCCGTTCGCGCTGCCGTCGTCCTCGCCGATCGCGATGTCCATCAGATAGCCGACGTCGTTGAACAGCCGTTCAGGGTCCAGGACGCAGTCGACCTGGCACCAGTCCCGCCACGACCGCGCCAGCGTCCGCAGCGCCGACGTCTTTCCCGTACCCGGCGGACCGTGCAGCAGGAGCAGCCGCCCCGCGATGTCCTCGGGCGTGATCTTCATCAGCCGGTCCATCGCATCGGCCACGGGCTCCGTGTAGTTGGGCCGCACCTCCTCCCACGTGCCCGCGCTGATCTGGCGGGTCGTGCGGTGCGGGCCGCGCCGCGGCGACACGTACCAGAAGCCCATCGTCACGTTCTCGGGCTGCGGCTCGGGGTCGTCCTGGGCGCCGTCCGTCGCCTGCCGGTGGATCTTCTCGGCGAGTTCGGACGTGACCGCGGTGACCGTCACGTCCGCGCCCCGGTTCCACCGGGAGACCAGCACGGTCCATCCGTCGCCCTCGGCGAGCGTCGCGCTGCGGTCGTCGTCACGCGCGGCGCGCAGCACGGTGGCGCCCGGCGGCAGCAGGGTGGCGCCGGACTTGACCCGGTCGATCGTCGAACTGTGCGAGTACGGCTGCTCGCCCGCCGCGAAGCGGCCGAGGAACAGCGCATCGACGACGTCCGCAGGTGAATCGCTGTCGTCGACGTTGAGCCGGATCGGCAGTGCGTCCTCAGGGTTGGCAGACATGGCGCCCATGATCCGGCACGAGGGCGCCATGCGCACGGTGTTTTGCGGGCCTCATGCCCGGATCAGCCGCACGGCCCCGCGAGCCCTTCGGACGATCGCGTATCCCCTCGTCAGGGCCCGGTCCTTGGCGAAGTTCCGAGCGAGCGCGCGGCCTTCGACAAGCCGCTCGAACTCCTCGATGCCGGTCGAGCGCCTGACCGTCACCCGTTCCAGCGCGTACGGCCCCTGGCGGCGGCGCGCCAGGGCGTTGCCGACGGCGAGCGACTGGGCGAAGCCCGCCGCCCGCACCACGTGCCGTACGCGCCGGCTGGAGTAGCCGTACGGATAGGCGAACGAGACCGGTGCCGCGCCCAGCTCGCCCGCGATGATCTCCTTGCAGCGCAGCGTCTCGTCGCGCAGCCGGACGTCGTCGAGCTGGTCCAGTTGCGGATGGGTGTGGCTGTGGCCGCCGATCTCCGTACCCGCCGCCGAGAGCTCCCGCACCTGGTCCCAGTCGAGCATGGTGTCCAGGGCGCCGCCCGTCTCGTGCTCCCCGCGCAGCCACCCGGTCGACACGAACACGGTCGAGGGGAAGCCGTGCTTGGCAAGGACGGGGAGGGCGTGGCGGTGCACGCCCTCGTAGCCGTCGTCGAAGGTGATCAGCACGGGGCGCGGCGGCAGCGGCTCACCCCGCCGCCACGCCCGCCCGAGCCGCGCCGTGGTGACGGGCGTGAACCCGCGCTCGCCGAGCACCTCCATCTGCTCGGCGAACGCCTCCGGAGACACGGACAGCCCGTACGCGGCGGGCGCGGGCCGGGGCCCGACCGCGTGGTACATCAGGATCGGCACGGCCGCCTGGTTCACCGCGGGTCACCTCCGCCGGCCGTGACCGGCCCCGCCGGGCCCGGCACGACGCGACGACCAGCGGCGGAGGTCCCTGCCCCGGGACCCCCGGCCGGCCCGGCCGGCCCGGCGGCCCCGTCGGAGTCCGGGCGCCCCGCAGCGGCGGGCGCCGAACGGCGCGGTGGCGTGCCGGTCGTGCGCGGTGGTGCGTACGCGGTGATCGGGGCGTGTGAGAACGCCACCCCGGAGCGCGTGCGGACGCTCGCCAGCGCGTACCCCGCGGCCGCCGTGGCCACCCCCGCCACGATCGCCCCGGCCCGCCCCGCCCCGCCCCGGCGGGCGAGGAGGGCGTCGCGCAGGCCGCGGGCCACACCCGCCGGGAGGACCCGGGTCGTGTACCGGCGCTCGGACTCCAGGCCCTTGTCGGCGCCCACGCTGCGGGCGACGAGAGCCTTGGAGAGGCCCTCGGCGTACGTGCGCGTACGGAAGTAGCCGAAGCGCTCCCGCCCTGCGGGGACCTTGTGGTGGATGACGGCGCGGTCGTCGATCAGCAGCACCGCGTGCGGGAGGGCCCGGCTGAGCCGGATGCACAACTCGGTCTCCTCGCAGCCCAGCGGGCGCTTGTCGCCGTCGCGCCCGATGCCGGTGGCGAAGCCGCCCGTCGCGTCGAACGCCGTGCGCCGGAACGAGGCGTTCCCACCGAGCACGTTACGCACGCGCACCCGGCCGGGCGGCAGGCCCCGGTACGTACATCCGACGACCCAGTCGAACTCCTCGGGGAACCAGGCGGGACGGCGGCCCGACGCCCAGGCGGGCAGCGTCCGGCCGCCCACCGCCATGACGCGCGGATCGTCGTAGCCCTCGTCGAAGTACCGCAGCCAGTCGCGCTCGGCGACGGCGTCGTCGTCGAGGAAGGCGACGATCTCGCCGCGCGCGGCGGCGATTCCGGTGTTGCGTCCGGCGGAGAGGCCGCGGGGGCCCGCGTTGGCGAGCACCCGCACGTCGTCCCCGTACGCCTTGAACTCGGTGCCGAGGCGTTCCCGCAGTGCCGGGTTGTGGTCGACCACGAGCAGGATCTCCAGGGGTGGGAGCGACTGCCGCCGTACCGAGTCGACCGCCGAGAGGATGTCGTCCCAGCGGTCCTCGGTGTAGACGCAGATCACCACGGAGTGGGTCCGTCGGCTCAAGAGACTTCTCCCCGTGGGGCCTTGAGGGTGAGCGGGGGCGTGCGGCGCGACGCGGTGCGGCGGCGGACGCCCTTCTCCTGCAGGATCACTCTGAGGACCCGCAGACCGTCCCGTACGGCGCTGAGGTTGCTGACGCCGTGGATGCGCAGGTACTCGTGGCTGGGCACTTCCTGGACCCGCAGTCCGGCCTTGACGACCCGGATGTTCATCAGGGTCTCGATCTCGAAGCCGGTGCAGTCCAGGGTGATTCTGTCGAGGCAGTGGCGCCAGAACGCGTTGTAGCCGTAGCAGAGGTCGGTGTAGCGGGCGCCGAACTTGGCGTTGACGACGGCGCACAGCATGCGGTTGCCGAGTTTGCGGATGGGCGTCATGTCGTCCGTGCCGCCGCCGTTGGCGAAGCGCGAGCCCTTGGCGAAGTCGGCGCCGCCGACGAGGGCGGACACGTAGCTGACGATCTCCTGGCCGTCGGCCGAGCCGTCCGCGTCGACCATGACGATGATGTCGCCGGTGCAGGCGGCGAATCCGCTGATGAGCGCGTCGCCCTTGCCCTTGCCGGCCTGCTTGACGACCTTGACGTCGGGCCACAGTTCTCGGGCGACATTCACGGTGTCGTCCGTGGAATTGCCGTCGACCAGGACGACTTCATGGATCCATTCCGGCAGCGTCTTGAAGACGTACGGAAGGTTTTCCGCCTCATTCATGGCGGGGATCACGACGCTGACCGGTGGCGTGATCGCGAGATGCGAGGAGATCGGACGGTACTGGGTCGGTATTCGACCCAGGGTGGCCGTGGCCACGGCTGTCGAGGTGGTCCCTGGGACCCCCGGGCGCAGGAACGAGTTCATGAGTCGGTTTCCCTCTCGTCCGGTGGACCGCCCGCCCCCGGGCAGTCCGGATGTGTGTCCGGTTCGAAAGGGGGGTTCTCACCCCGGCCATGACGGAATGGAACTCCGTGCAGGCTGCGTACGAGCTCGGTACAGGCCTCGTACTGCTGGGTGAGCTGGCATTGCTGACCGCGCGGCCCGCGACTCGGCCACACGTGCGTGACCGAGTACGGCACCCCCCTACCGCGCCCCGCCTCGGATTCCTCGCGACGTCGAGTGACCCCTCCCCTGGAGTCGCCGTTCATGAGGGACCGTTGCGGGTGGATGTACGACGGTATTGATGATTAGGACTGTATGGCAAGACCTGGAACGAGGCCCCGCATTTTTACTTCTTTTTCCCTCCCGGGAGGAAATGCGTAAGCCTGTTCCGTATTCCGATAAGAAAGAGAAAGAAAGTGACCACTGCGACGGATGTGACACCGAGTTCGATGGACCGGACATCCGTCATTCGCATGATCTGAGCTACGCAGAGGTCGACCATGAGCGCGCCGGCGGCCGACACGGTCAGCCGGGCGGGCCGCGCCATCGGGCGCAGCGCCACGGCGAGACCGGCGGCCGGTGCGACGACGAGATAGAAGAGCGCGAACGGCGCGCGCAGGGGTGAGTCGAGACCGCCGAGCGCGAGCGCCGCGCCCACGCCCGATACGGCCAGGGCCGCTCCGGCGAGCACCGGCGCCGCCACCTCCATGCGGAGCGCGTGCGGTCTGCGGGTCATCGTGGGCACCACCGACTTCCCCCAAGGCGCCGGATGGGCGGCCTTCATGCTGGGGCGGTGTCCGACGGACCGTCAAGAAGTGTGCGGCCGATCCCGTTTGTTCTTGGCATGGACACTTCCGGTGAAGTATGGGGAGTGCTACGACAGTTGAGGCAGAGATCCTGCTAAAGGGAGGTTCCATGAAACTGTCCCGAATCGTGGCGTTCTCATCCTCACTCCTCCTCGGCGCCGCCCTCGCGCTCACCGGAGCGGGCCAGGCGCAGGCCGCACAGTCCGCCGCCGCAGTGGACTATGTGGCCCTCGGTGACTCGTACTCCTCGGGCCTCGGCGCCGGTGCGTACATCAGCTCCAGCGGCAACTGCAAGCGCACCAACCGTGCCTATCCCGCCCTCTGGGCGGCCGCCAACTCCCCCTCCTCGTTCGCCTTCACCGCTTGCTCGGGCGCCCGAACGGGTGATGTGACGGCCAACCAGCTCACCCCCCTCAACTCCGCCACCGACCTCGTCTCCCTCACCATCGGCGGCAACGACGCCGGCTTCGCGGACGTGATGACCACCTGCGTCACCCAGTCCGAGAGCTCCTGCGTCGCCCGCGTCGAGGAAGCGAAGAGATTCGTCGACACGACCCTGCCCGGACGCCTCGACTCGGTGTACCGGGCGATCAGATCCAAGGCGTCGTCGGCGCACGTCGTCGTGCTCGGCTACCCCCGGTTCTACAAGCTCAGCGGCTCCTGCATCGCCGGCCTCTCGGAGCGGGAGCGTGCCGCGATCAACAGCGGCGCCGACCATCTCAACGCCGCCACCGCCAAGCGCGCCGCCGACCACGGATTCACCTTCGCCGATGTCGTCCCGCCCTTCACCGGGCACGAGATCTGCTCCGGGGCGGCGTGGCTGCACAGCCTCAACTGGCTGAACATCTCCGAGTCGTACCACCCCACCGCGTCCGGGCAGTCGGGCGGCTATCTGCCCGCGTTCAGGGCCGCGGCGTAGGCACGAGCGAATCGGTGGGGTAGGAGGGCCCGTCCGTCGGGGGCTCCTCCTCGCACGTCACCGAGAACTCCACCCAGTTCGACCGCGCCACGACCGGACTCCGGACCTCCAGCCGGATCCGGTCGTGGCGCGTCGCGTTCAGCTCGTACGTCAGCTCGGTGTGGTCGACCTCCTGGAGCGTGCCCTTCCCCGCCTCCGCGGCGGGGAAGCCGAGCGTCCGCCAGCCCGGGGCGGAGCTCTCGCCGCTCTCGGTCACCCAGCGGTATTCCACGGAGGCGGGCGTACGGCCCACCGTGACCGTCGCCGTGAAGGCGGGAGCCTCGGCCTCGGGCGGCGGGCAGGCGCCGCTGTAACTGTCCCGCACCCACTTCACGTACACCTGCACGCTCTGCGGGGGCGCCGGCGTGTGGCCGCCGGTGGGCGTGCTGCTCTGCTCAGGGCTCGGTGTGCCCGTCGTGCCGATGGTGCCCGTCGGGTCCGGTGTGCTCGGCGTGCTCGATGGGCTCGACGCGCTCGGCGTGTCGGCGGGCGCGCCGGCGCTGCTCCCCTTGCCTCCGCCTCCGCTGCCGCCGGCGTCGTCCGCGTTGTTCCGGTTCACCAGGGCGTAGGTGAGGCCGCCGATCGCGAGGACCAGCGCGGCCGATCCGGCGACCAGCGCGATCGCGGCGCGCCGGGGGCGCTCCTGCGGGACGGGCGTCGTCGGGGCGGCCGAGGCGACCGTCGGGTCGTACGCGCCGGACGCGCCGGACACGGACGGCGAGGGCACCGGCGGTTCGTACGCGCCCGACGGTGAGGGCGAGGGCGTCGGCGGCGGGGGAGCGGAAGCGGTACGCGGCGTGCCGCCCGCCCCCACGATCCGCAACTGCCGCTCGGCCTCATCGGCGGACAGCCGCTCCGCCGGATCCTTCCGCAGCAGCCCCGCGATCACCGGCTCCAGCGCGCCCGCCCGGCGAGGCGGCGGCAGCTCCTCGTCGACGACCGCGCGCAAGGTGCTCAGCGGAGTGTTCTGCCGGAACGGTGAGATGCCCTCCACGGCCGCGTACAGCAGCACCCCGAGCGACCAGAGGTCCGACTCGGGCCCGGGAGTGCGCCCGAGCGCCCGCTCCG
Source organism: Streptomyces sp. NPDC000410 (assembly GCF_040300305.1). Classification (NCBI taxonomy): domain Bacteria; kingdom Bacillati; phylum Actinomycetota; class Actinomycetes; order Kitasatosporales; family Streptomycetaceae; genus Streptomyces; species Streptomyces sp. NPDC000410. The sequence goes on along the minus strand of NZ_JBEPDM010000013.1, from coordinate 41,872 downwards.
GAGCCAGGAACTCCGGTGAGCCGACCAGTTCACCGGTCATCGTCAGATTCGAGGTGCCCTCCACCATCGCGATCCCGAAGTCCGTCAGGACGACCCGGCCGTCGTTGGCCAGCAGGACGTTCCCCGGCTTCACATCACGGTGCAGTACGCCCGCCCCGTGCGCGGCGCGCAGCGCGGCGAGGACCTCGGCGCCGATGTGTGCGGCGCGCCGCGGGGCCATCGGCCCCTCGGATTCGAGCGCGTCGGAGAGGGACAGCCCGCGGATCAGCTCCATCACGATCCACGGGCGGCCGTCCTGGGCGGCCACGTCGTAGACCGTGACCACGTTGCGGTGCGAGATCCTGGCCGCCGCCCAGCCCTCGCGCTCCAGGCGCGCGTACAGCCGCCGCACATCGCTGGTGCCGAGTTCGGCGGGCGCCCGGACCTCCTTGACCGCGACCTCACGGCCGAGGAGCTCGTCGCGGGCGCGCCACACGACGCCCATACCGCCTTCGCCCAGGTGGGCCAGCAGCCGGTACCGGCCCGCGACCAGCCCGTCGTCACCCCGCCCGCCGTCCGCAGTGCCCGGCACTTCGCTCATCGCGAGCCCCCCATCCGCAGCAGAGCGGCCATCACGGTGGAAACCACTCCAAGTTAGCTCAACTCAGAGCTCCTGCGGCCCCTCTGAACACCAATCCGCAGCCGAGTACGAAAACGGCCACGGCGGTGCTCAACGGAGCGACACGGTGCACGAGCCCGGCCAGCCGCCCCGCGCCGCGCCGCCGGGCCAGCCGCTCGGCCGTCCGAGCCCCGAGCCGCACGACGGCGAACCCGGCGGCGGCGAGCGTGAGCGCGAGCCCGGCGCCGTACGCGACGACGAGGAGCAACCCGAACCAGGCGTGCCCGAGCGCCGCGGCGCCGACCAGCACCACGACGGCGGACGGGCTCGGCACCAGCCCACCGGCGAACCCGAACAGCACGGTCCGCCGCAGCGTCCGGGCCCGCTCTCCGGGCTCGCCCCCGGCGCGCCGGCCGCCGCCGGGGCCGGGACCGAGGCCGGGGCCGTGCGTGTGCCGGTGGGTGTGCCCGTGGGCGTGCTCCCGCTCCGGCCCGGCCGCGGGCTCGTGGGGGTGCTCGTGCCCCCGGCCGGGCGCGGGCATGTCGGGGTGCTCGTGCGAGGGCTCATCGGCGCCGTGAGCGTAATCGTGACGGTGGACTTGCCCGTGCGCGTGCGCGTGCGTGTGTACGTGCCCGTGCCCGTGTACGTGTCCGCCGTTCGCCCAGGCCCGCCGGATGAGCAGGGCCCCCGCCACCGTGACCAGGGCACCGCTTGCCACACCCAGCCAGCCGACCACCGACGGCGTCACCGCCGAACCCGCCGCCACGAGCGCGCCCAGGACGAAGACTCCGAGGGTGTGGGTGACGGTCACGGAGGCGCCGAGGGCGAGGACGTCGCGAAGGGAGTGCCGGCCGCCCGCGGCCGCCGCCGCGGCCATCAGGGTCTTGCCGTGGCCGGGCGCGAGGGCGTGCAGCGCGCCGAGGGCGAGTGCCGTCACCAGTGCGAGCGCGACGAACGGCGGCGTGAGCTCGCGCCGTTCGACGAGCCCCGTCAGCGCCTGGGTCCAGCGGTCCGCGCCGCGCGGCAGCACCGACGCGGGCGCCGCCGGGGCCGGAGCCGCCCCCAGGGCGGGGCCGCCGGGGACGGCCGTCACCTTGGCCGTCGTCCGGCCCGGCGGTGACTCGAGCAGCCCCTCCGGGTACGCGGACAGCCTGCGCGAGACGGAGTCCACGGGCACGTCCGAGGAGGCCAGGGTCCTGCGGTCGCCGCGCGCCGTGATCTCCCGCCAGCCGGGGCCGCCGTCGGCGTCGGCGGCCCGGAAGTCGACCGACGTCCGGCCCTCCGGCAGCGGCGCGGTGAGCCCGCACTCCACCCGCAAAGTCGGCAGCCCCGCCTGCCCCGGCCGTACCTCGGCCCGTGCCCGCCCGGCCCGCAGCCGCACCGGCCGCCCGTCCACGCGTACCCGTGCCTCGCGCGCGACCGCCCCGCACCGCTCCCTCGCCCACGCTGCGATCCCGCCCGGCGGCAGCCCGTCCGGCCAGATCCTGGCGGTCGGGATCTCCGCCAGGTCCTCGACGTGATCGACCGCCAGCTCGCGTTCACCGAGGACGAGTCCGTCGTACCGGTTCACCGTGAAGTTGCCGAGAGGGTGCGCCGCTGCGGGCGACGCCCCGGCCGTGAGCAGGGCGGCGACGGCGAAGAGCACCGCGGTGACCCTGCGCCGCCACCTCATGGCCTCTCCAGCGCGTCGAGCGCCCGCCGCGCCTCGCGCGAACCGAGTGGTGAGAAGGCGGGGTTGAGCGCCAGCGCGCGGGACAGTGAGGCCCGCGCACCGGCCTTGTCGCCCACCGCCCGCTGGATCATGCCCCGGTGGTACAGGAACGTCGCGTTGCGATACCCGGTCGAGGTCGCCCGCCCGGCGTGGGCGAGCGCCTCCTTCGACCGTCCGGACCGGTGCAGGGCCCAGGCGAGGGCGTCCTCGGTGTGGACGGTCCTGCGGCGCTGCCACTCGGCCCGCGCGGCGCGCAGGGCCTCCGCGCGGTCGCCGTGGTCGGCGGCGGCGAGGGCGGTGTCCAGGTCGGGGTTGACGCCGCCCGCGCGGGCGAGGCCCGTCCAGGTGCCGACGACCGCGTACTGCTGCTCGGCGCGGCGCCGCTCACCGCCCGCCTCGTACAGCTCGCCCAGGGCGACGAGCCGCCCGGGCAGCGGTGACCTTTCGACGATCTCCTCGAACTCCCGTGTCGCACCCGCCGGATCACCCGTCCCGGCGAGCGCGCGGGCCCGGCACTCCCGTGCCTCCAGATTTCCGGGCTCGGCCCGCAGCGCGTGGGCGCAGTGCCGCAGCGCCTCCTCGTACGCGCCCTCGTTCCAGGCGAGTTGGCCGAGCGCGGTCGCCGTGTACGCGATGTCGGCGGGGCGGGCCGCCGAGCTCAACGCGAGTTCGAGGATCCGCCGCGCTTCTTTCGCGTCGCCCCGCAGCTCATGGACGTACGCGAAGCGCGTGAAGACCGGGATGCCGGGCCTTCGGGCATCCGCCTGCCGTGCCGCGCTCAACGCCTCGCCGTAGCGCCCGAGTTCGACAAGCGCGTCGATCCGTACGGCAAGGGCGCGTTCGCTGTACGGATTGACGGCGAGAGCCCGCTCCGCGTCCCGCAGCGCCGCCGGGAAGTCGTGCCGCGCGGCCGCGAGGGCACCGCGCCCGGCGAGCGCCTCGGGGTTGTCGTCCGCCTGCCGCAGCCGCAGGGAGCGGGCGAACGCGTCCTCCGCCCGCGTGTAGCGTGACGGATCGCCGCTGACTCTGGCCTCCTCCACGTATCCGGCCCCGAGCTCGGCCCAGGCGCCCGGATCCCTGCCCGCGGCCGCCGCCGGAGCGGCGGGGCCCTCGGGGCCCTCGGGGCCCTCGCCGCCCACGACCGCCCCGGCCGCCGTCAGCGCGAGCGCCAGCCCCGCCACCCCGGCCACGAGTCGCCACGCCGGCATCACAGCACCCCCCGGCCGCGCCGCCGCATACGCCACCACGCGAGGCCGAGGCCCACGAGCACGATCCCGGCCCCCGCCGCCGCCAGCGAGGCGGCCAGCAGGGTGCCGTCGCCGCCCGCCGCCGACGCGGTCAGTTCGGTGGCGCCGCCCTCCAGCTGACTCCGGCTGCCTCGGGCCGACGTGCCGTCCGAGCCGGACGTCGGCAGCGCCACATACGGGAACCGGTCTCCGAACTCCTGGTCGTTGGCGTCCACCGCGTCGCCCAAGTCGTTCTTCTGGCCCAGCAGTTCGCCCTCCACGACCTGGAGCGAGATGTCGATGACGTCGTCGGTCAGCCGCCGCCCGTTCGGGAACCCGGCGTTGTCCCCGTCCAGCACGCCCAGGCGCTTCGGCGCGGCGGACGGCGGGATCGCGGTGTTCAGGCGCAGGGCCTCCGCCGGGCGGACGTTCGGCGGCTGGTTGAGGTCCTTCACGCCGGTCAGGAACACGGACACCAGATCGTTCCGCGGCTCCGCCGGAGCCTTGATCTTGTAGATGCCCTCGATGAGCTTCGGCAGCTCCGGCCCGGTCACGAACGGGAGGAAGTCCGCGTCGTTCCACGGCGACGACGCGTTGAAGGAGTCCTTGGCCTTCAGCGGTACGACGACCTCGTTGACCAGCGGCATCCCGAGCCGCGACACCTGCGTCCAGCCGCCGCTCGCGTTCCTGCGGTGGGTGGTCGACCAGACGCCGATCACCGGCTGCCCGGCCGACTGCCGGATGTGGTCGGACGGCACCTGGAGCGCGATGGTGTTGACGTTGTACCCCTTGAGCGTGTCCCGGCCCACCTCGGAGAGATCACCTCCGTACAGCAGGTCGAAGACGCGGAGGTCGAGGAAGAACGGGTCGTCGGCCTGACCGGCGAACGCCGCGCCGCCGTCCGGGAGTTGACGGATCGCCTGCTCGCGCAGCTGCGCGCAGTCCGGCATGGACGCTTTGCCCACGTTCGAGGGGGCGACCGGCACATCCTCGGCGATCTTGGTGGTGGAGATCACATGCTGGTTCCGCAGCCGGAGCAGCTCGATGTCGTAGGTCTGCGTGATGTTGAGGTCCGGGTCGTCGAGAGCGGTCACCGGACCGGTGTTGTGGAGGAACGTGTCGCCGTTGCGTACGTGGTCCTCGAAGGTCCAGCGATAGAGCAGATCGCCCTGTGCGTCCCCGTCCGAATCGATGTGGATGTCGTAGCGGGCGTCATGGGCGAACCGGTAGAAGTTCGGCCCGCCCGCGGGCTCCTCGAACGGCAGCCAGTTGGCGACGATCGTGGTGGTGTCGGGCTTGTCGGGGCTGACAAAGGCGTACACATCGGTGTTGTCGTACTGCGGCTGCCCCGAGATCAGCGGGGCCTCGCGGTGGCTGGAGGCGTTCGCCGCCCCCGGCGCGAGAGAGGTGGTGACTCCGGCGGCCGCAAGCCCCCCGGCGGCCAGTGCGCCACAGATGAGCGCGCGAAGACTCGCGCGCCCCCGCGCGCTCCATTTCACAGTGGTCATCGCATCCGTCCTGTTCCTGAGCGAGGAATGACGAGGAATCCGGAACTGCCTGATGACCTGTGTTCGAAGCCGCTGGCGCGGTGGATTGGTCGTTGTCCAACTCGCCCTGGAATCAGATGGATTCGGAGAGTGACCGTCAACCCCCGTACAGGGGTGGTGAATCCCGCGCCGGGATACACGAGTGTCACTGCGGGGCGATAGGGTTAACCTGCCCGGGCTGGGTGCCCTCGTACGGGTGGGGAGTGACATGGAACAGATAACGGTGCGGAGCAGGCCGCGAGTGCCTGCGATCACATGCGGGAGCAGCGCGACCAGCTCGCGTCTCGACCGCCATCTCTCGGTGCTGGGCGGGCCTGCCGTTCCGCAGCGTGAGGCGGCCGAGGCGACATTGCTGATGCGTGAGCTGACAACCCGTAACGTGGCCCACACCCGCAGCAGCAAGAGCGCGCGCGTCTCGCTCTTCGCGCCGCTGCGAAGGCTGCGGCGCTCGCTGTTCGGCAGCCGCGGTCAGTAAGCCGGCGGGTTCGCCCGCCGGCGCCGCCGGGGTCGCGTGAATCCGTTCACGCGGACCCGTCCCCCCTGTTCGTCCGTCAGCCCGGGCCAAAGGCCCTTTCCCCTCGTCCGCCCCGCTCTTGAGCCGCTGAGGTACAGGTCTCCCCACCCCCCTCAGCGGCGCTCGTGCCGGGGCCGCTCCTGTCGCTGCGGCAGAGCCGGCAGCTTCGTCTCGTACAGCCACATCGTGAACAGCTTGTCCAGCGGCCGAGTGGAGTGCCGCTGGGCGAGCGCGATGAACTCCTCCGTGGTCACCAGACCGTGCCGGTGGGTCGCCGCCCACTCCCGCAGCAGCCGTACGAAAGCCGGGTGCCCGATCTCCGTACGCAGCGCGTGCAGGGTGAGCGCGCCCCGCTCGTAGACCCGGTCGTCGAACAGCCGCCGCAGGCCCGGATCCGCGATCCGTACGTCCTGCCGCATCAGCGCCAGCCGGGCCCGGGACCTGCTCGCCATCGCAGCCGCCGAAGGCCCGCCGGACAGCTCGGACCACAGCCACTCGGCGTACTTCGCGAAGCCCTCGTTGAGCCAGATGTGCCGCCAGTCGGCGACGGTCAGGCTGTTGCCGAACCACTGGTGGGCCAGCTCGTGCGCGACCAGGCGCTCGCTGCCCCGCCGGCCGTCGACATGGTTCGCCCCGAAGATCGAAAGGCCCTGGGCCTCGACGGGCACGTCCAGCTCCTCGTCGACCACGACGACCGCGTAGTCGTCGAAGGGGTAGGGGCCGAAGAGGTCCGTGAACACGGTCATCATCTGCGGCTGCCGGGCGAAGTCGCGCCCGAAACGCTCCAGCAGCGTGTGCGGCACGGCGGCCGGCTGCGGCACGGCACCCGCGCCCTCCACCTCGACCAGTTCGTACGGCCCGATCTGGACGGTCGCGAGATAGCTCGCCATCGGCGCGGGCTGCTCGTACACCCAGGTGGTGGTGGAGGCGCTGATCGTACGGGAGACGAGCGTGCCGTTCGCGACCACGGTGTACGGGGACGGCGCCGTCACCGCGATCCGGTAGGCGGCCTTGTCGTCAGGGCGGTCGTTGCACGGGAACCAGGAACGCGCGCCGCTCGGCTGCGAGGCCACCAGCGCGCCCTCGTCGAGCTGCTCCCAGCCCAGATCGCCCCAGTCGGGCGTGCGGACGGGGTGCGGGACGCCGGTGTAGCGCACCTCCACGGTGAAGGGCGCGCCTGGGGGCAGTGGCCGGGCCGGACGTATCCGCAGCTTGTCGGCGCGATGCGTGTAGCGGGCCGGGCGGACGCCGTCGACCAGGACCTTGGTGAGGCGGAACTGCCCGAGGTCGAGGACGACCTCGGGCAGCGCGCGCTCGGTGACGGCGCTGATCGTTGCCCGGCCGGCGAGTCGGCCGGTGTGCGGACGGTAGTCCAGCTCCAGGTCGTACTGGGTGGTCCGGTAGCCGCCGTCACCGAGCTGCGGAAGGTACGAATCCGTCACCGTGGTGGTTCCTTCGGTCGTGCCGTGCGTCGTGCGGTGGGTCCTGCCGTGCGCGGTGCCGTACGTCGTGCGGTACGGCCTGCCGTACGTCATGCCGTGCCTCGTGCCCTCCTCACCGCTTCCATGCCGCGATCGGGTTGCCCAGCCAGCGGGTGTCCGCGGGCACGCTCTCCCCGCGCATCACCAGGGACGCCGGGCCGACCGCCGCGCGGTCCCCGATCACCGCGCCGGGCAGCGCGATGCCGTGCGGGCCGAGCGTCGCGCCCGCCCCGAGGACGACATTGTCCATGCGCATGATCCGGTCGTGGAAGAGGTGTGTCTGCACGACGCAGCCGCGGTTGACGCTCGCGCCGCTGCCGACGGTGACGAGGTCGGCCTCGGGGAGCCAGTACGTCTCGCACCAGGCGCCGCGGCCGATACGGGCGCCGAGGCCGCGCAGCCACAGGTTCATCAGCGGAGTGCCGGTGCTCGCGCCGACCAGCCACGGCACGGCGAGCACCTCGACGAAGGTGTCGGCGAGCTCGTTGCGCCACACGAAGGACGACCACAGCGGGTGCTCGACCGCCGTGAACCGGCCGACCAGCAGCCACTTCATCGCGATCGCGACCAGGCAGGCCACGAGTCCCGCGGCCGCGAGCAGCGCGCCGCCGCAGAGCACGGCGAGCGCGAGGCCGAAACGGTTCGCCAGCAGATCGAAGCCCGCGAGGGCCAGCACGGCGAGAGCCACCGCGCACATGACCGGCACGATCCGGCAGAGCTCGACGCCCGCGCGTGCCCACTTCAGCCGGTGCGGCGGGGCGAAGGTGCGGCTGCGGTCGCCCTCCTCCACCGCGCGCGGCAGCTTCATCGGCGGCATTCCGAGCCAGGAGGAGCCCGGCTTGGCCCGCTTCGGGGTCGACGACAGTACGCCCACCAGACCGCGCTTCGGCACCCGGCGGCCGGCGGCCGTCATCCCGGAGTTGCCGAGGAACGCGCGCTTGCCGACACGGGCGCCGGCGATGCGCAGCCAGCCGCCGCCGAGCTCGTAACTCGCGACCATCGTGTCGTCGGCGAGGAACGCGCCGTCGCCCACCGTGGTCATCGCGGGCAGCGCGAGCACGGTCGACGCCTCGACCCCCCGGCCGACCTTCATGCCCAGCGCGCGCAGCCACACGGGCGTGAACAGGCTCGCGTACAGCGGGAAGAGATGCACCCGCGCCATGTCCATCAGCCGCTCGGTCGCCCACGCCTGCCAGGCGACCCGGCCGTGCACCGGGTGGTGGCCCTCGTGCAGCCCGAGGCCGAGGGCGCGTACGCCGACGAGGATCAGCAGCGCGTACGTGGCCATCGCGGCGGCCGTCGCGAGCGGCACGGCGGCGAGGGCGGCTGTGAGTGCCTCGCCGACGGTCGCGCTGCCGCGCAGGAACGCGCCCATGACCAGGAGGCCGGGCAGCGCCGCGAGGGCGGGCAGCAGGGTCAGGCCGAGGGAGGTGAGGGAGTACACGGCGGTCCAGCGGCGCCTGCGCACAGGGCGCCCAGCGGGGCGGCGCCGGCCCGCCCGGCCCTTACGGGTCGCCGGGACGCCCGCCCACCGCTCGCCCGCCGGGACCGTCCCGGTCACGCCGGACCCCGGGGCGACCTCGGAGCGCTTGCCGATCCGGGCGCCGGGGAAGAGCGTGCTCCGGGCGCCCACCGTGGCCCCCGCCCCGATCCGTACGGCCCCGACGCGCAGCCGGTCGCCGTCCAGCCAGTGCCCGGACAGGTCCACCTCCGGCTCGACGGCCGCGCCCCTGCCGAGCCGTAGCATGCCGGTCACCGGCGGCAGCGCGTGCAGATCGACGTCGTCGCCGACACGGGCGCCGAGCGCACGGGCGTAGTACGTCAGCCAGACACCGGCCAGGCTGGTCGCGCCACTCAGCTCGGCCAGGCGCTCGGCGGCCCACAGGCGCAGATGCGTGCGGCCGCCGCGCGGGTACGTTCCGGGGCGCACGCCGCGCAGCAGCATCCGCGCCCCGCCCGCCGCGATCACGATCCGTCCGGGCGGGCTGAGGAACAGCAGCCACCCGAGCCCCACCGCCCACCAGGAAACGGTGGGCGCCCAGGGCAGCCCGACGACGTTGTTGACGGCGGCGGCCACGACGCTCCACCGCAGCCCGGCGACGGTGAGCAGCGGCAGCAGGAGCAGCGTCTGCACGATCCCGGTGCGCGGCGCCACCGGCCGTACGGGGCGCGTCCTGGCGCCCCCGGCCGAAGCGGCCTCCAGCGTCCGGGCGAGTCCCGCGAGCGTCGGGTGCTGGTACACGTCGCCGACCGACCCGGTGCCGTACCGCTCCCTGACCCGCGACACGAGCTGAGCGGCGGCGAGGCTGCCCCCGCCGCTCGCGAAGAAGTCCGTGTCCGGCCCGGTGACCTGCGCCCCGAGGAGCTCGGCCCACTGCTGGGCGAGCCATGCCTCGGTCCCGGTCAGCTCCGCGGCGACGCCCGCCGGGTCCGGTCCGCTGTCCGGCAGCGGCCACGGCAGCGCGTTCCGGTCCACCTTGCCCGACGTCCGGGTCGGCAGATCGTCCACGACGGCGATGACGGGCACGAGCGCGGCGGGCAGCTCCTTGCGAAGCCGTGCCATGGCGTCGGCGACATCGAACGCGGCGTGACTCGGGGCGCTGCCCCCGATCTCGGGGGAGTCGGCCGGGCCGCCCTCGACGCCGAGCGCGTCCGCGACCTGGGCGCCGCACGTGGCGCCCGCGCCCCCGTCGCCGCCTGCGGCGACCGAGGCGCCGGAAGCCGACAGCGCGGGCGCATCGGCACTGGCACCGGCTCCGGCACCGGCTCCGGCACTGGCACCGGCTCCGGCACCGCCACCGGCTCTGGCAGTTGCACTGCCACCGGCACTGCAACTGCCTCTGGCTTCGCCGGCGACATCGGCACAGCCACCGGCGCCGGCTCTGGCGTCGCCACCAGCGTCACCTCCGGGTCCGGCACGGCAACCGTCACGGGCTCGGCTTTCGCCCCCGCCACCGGCTCCGGCACCGCCCCCGCCAGGCTGGGAAGCAGCGCTCACCCCGTCACCGTCGGGACGCCACCCATCCGCGGGTGCCTGACCGGTGTCGCGGGCCGGAACGACATAGCCGACCAGCACCTGGTGGCCCGCGGCCGTCGTGCGGACCGCCGCCGCCGCGCCCGCCACGCCCGGGAGGGACTGGAGGGCCGCGTCGATCTCGCCGAGTTCGATGCGGCGGCCGCCGAGCTTGATCTGTTCGTCCGCGCGCCCGAGGAAGAGGAGGCCGTCCGGCTCCGCGCGGACCAGGTCACCGCTGCGGTAGGCGCGGGGCCACCCGAGGGAGGGGAGCGGGGCGTACTTCTCGGCGTCCTTGGCGGGGTCCAGGTAGCGGGCGAGGCCGACGCCTCCGATCACCAGCTCGCCGGTCTCGCCCATCGCCACCATGGCGCCCTCGCGGTCGACGACCGCGAGCTCCCATCCGGCCAGGGGCAGGCCGATACGGACGGGGCCCTCGCCGGTCAGCGGGGCCGCGCAGGCGACGACCGTGGCCTCGGTGGGGCCGTAGGTGTTCCAGACCTCGCGGCCCGCGACGGCCGTGCGTTCGGCCAGCTCGGGCGGGCAGGCCTCGCCGCCGAAGATCAGCAGGCGTACCTCGTCGAGCGCTTCGGCGGGCCAGAGCGCGGCGAGCGTGGGAACCGTCGACACGACGGTGATGCGTTGTTCGACGAGCCAGGGGCCGAGGTCGAGACCCGCGCGGACGAGGGAACGGGGGGCGGGCACGAGGCAGGCGCCGTGGCGCCAGGCCAGCCACATCTCCTCGCAGGACGCGTCGAAGGCGACGGACAGCCCGGCGAGCACCCGGTCGCCGGGGCCGAGCGGCGCGTCCGGGAGGAAGAGCCGGGCCTCGGCGTCGACGAAGGCCGCCGCGCTGCGGTGGGTGACGGCGACGCCCTTGGGGGTGCCGGTGGAGCCGGAGGTGAAGATGATCCAGGCGTCGTCGCCGGGGGAGGGGCGGCGGCCTGTGTCGTCGCGGGGGGAGGGGTGGAAGCGCGTGTCGTCGCCGGGGCCGGGGCGGCGGCCCGTGTCGCAGCCGGGGGTGCCGTACGGCACGACGGCCCGCTCCGCGCCGATCACGGCGCTCACCGCCGCCTCCGTGAACACCAGCTCGGCGCGCTCTTCGGGATCCTCCGCGTCGACGGGGACGTACGCCGCGCCGGCCGCCAGTACCGCGAGGATCGAGACGTACAGATCGGCGGTCCCGGACGGGACGCGGACGCCGACCCGGTCGCCTATGCCTGTGCCCGCATCGGTGAGCCGCAGACGCAGCGCCTCGACCTCGGCGAGGAGCGCGCGGTACGTGAGGGGTGCGACGCCGTCGTCGACGGCGAGCGCGTCGGGGTGGCGGCCGGCGGTCGCGTCGAGGATGTCGAGCAGGGTCCGCTCGGGGGATGCACCCGGCCCGGCGAAGAGCGCCGGACGGAGCAGAGGGACCGGGCTCTGCGGGGCGACGGTCATACAGCCCACCGCTCGTCGGCCGACATGACGCAAGTCCGGTTCTTACGCATCTCTCACTCTCCGTCAGTCGTGTGGAGTGCGCCGCGAATCCTTGGTTCCACGCACGGCAAACGGGGAGTTTATCCAGCGTTCACTCGACTCGCCTGTTGTGACCGGCTTGGGTGGGGTAGTGCGCCGACCGGGTCCATCCGGGCATCGGCCCAGGTCCGGGTGCGATATGAGGGGAACTCAGCACCGCACCGGGCAAAGCCCCGTTGTGGCGAACGGCACGGACGAACCGGCCTAGGCCACTACCCTGTCCCCCCGCAACTCGGCCGTCTCCTCCGCCGTCAGCCCGGCCTCCCGCAACAGCGCGTCGGTGTGCTCGCCCAGTGCCGGAATCGCGCCCATCCGGGGCTCCGGGCCGCCCGGCAGCGTGATCGGGGGCAGCAGGGCCCGCAGCGGTCCGGCGGGGGACGCGACCTCCCGCCAGCGGGAGCGGGCGGCCAGCTGGGGGTGGTCCGCCAGGTCCGCGACCGTGTTGAGGCGGGCACAGGCGATACCCGCCTCCTCCAGTCGGGTGACGGCCTGCGCCGTACCCATCCCGGCCAGCGCCTCCGCGACCACCGCGTCGGTCTTCGCCCGGTTGGCCGTACGCGCCGCGTTGGTCGCGAAGGCGGGGTCGTCCGCCAGCTCCGGGCGCTCCAGCACCGACTGCGCCAGCCGCCGCCACTCGCGGTCGTTCTGCACCGACAGCAGCACCTGCCCGCCGTCCGCCGTCGGATACGCGTCGTACGGCGCGATGACGGCGTGCGCCACGCCCGTACGCGCCGGTGCCGCGCCCCCGTGCATCCCGTGGTGCAGCGGATGGCCCATCCACTCGGCGAGCGCCTCCAGCATGGAGATCTCCACCGGCCCGCCGAGCCCGGTCGTGCCCCGCCGCAGCAGCGCCGCGAGCACCCCCGAGAACGCGTACATCGCCGCCGCGACGTCCGCCGCCGGGATGCCCGCCTTCACCGGCTGCTCGGGAGTCCCGGTCACGGACACCAGCCCGGCCTCGCACTGGACGAGCATGTCGTACGCCCGCTTGTGGGCGTACGGCCCGTCCGCGCCGTACCCGGAGATGTCCACCGCGACCAGCCGCGGGTGCGCCGCGCACAGCGTGGCCGCGTCCAGCCCGAGCCGCTCGGCCGCCCCCGCCGCGAGGTTCTGCACGAACACGTCGGCCCCCGCGATCAGCCGCCGCACCACGGCGAGCCCGCGCGGATCCTTCAGATCGACCGCGAGGGACTCCTTGCCGCGGTTGCACCAGACGAAGTGCGAGGCCAGGCCCAGCGCCGCGGTGTCGTACCCCCGGGCGAAGTCGCCGCCGTCCAGCCGCTCGACCTTGATCACCCGCGCACCGAGATCCGCGAGCTGGCGCGTGGCGAACGGAGCCGACACGGCCTGCTCGACGGCGACGACGGTGATGCCTTCAAGGGGCAGGGGCTGCTGGCTCATGAGCGGTACCTAATCGTGTACGTACCACCTTTGTCACCCCTCCAAGCGCCGTCCCCGCCGTCACCCCTTGGAGTACCGGCGGACGGCGAGCGGCGCGCACACCGCGATCAGCAGCAGCGACCAGGCCAGCGCCCCGGCCACGGGATGCGCCACGGGCCACGCGGCGTCGGCCGGTACCGGCGCGTTCCCGAACAGGTCCCGGACCGCTGTCGTCACGGCGCTGATCGGGTTCCACTCCGCGACGGTCCGCAGCCATCCGGGCAGCCCGTCCGTGGGCAGGTACGCGTTCGACAGCAGCGGCAGCATGAAGGTCGCGCTGCCCAGCTGGCCGGCGGCCTCCTCGCTCTGCGAGGCCAGCCCCAGCAGGATGCCGACCCAGGTCGTCGCGAAGCGGAACAGCAGCAGCAGTCCGAAGGCTCCCGCCGCCTCCCACGCGGACCCCTCGATCCGCCACCCCATCGCGAGCCCGACGAGCAGCAGCGGCACCATCCCCACGGCCGACGTCACCAGATCGGCCGCCGCCTGCCCCAGCGGCACGGCCGTCCGGCTCATCGGCATGGTGCGGAACCGGTCCATGACGCCCCGGTGCGAGTCCTGGGCGGCGGCGAACATCCCGTTCATGATCCCGTTCCCGGCCGTCGCCACCAGCATCCCGGGTACCAGGAACGCGCGGTACTCCTCGCCCGGCATCGCCATCGCGCTGCCGAAGACGTAGCCGAAGAACAGCAGGAACACGATGGGCATGGTCTGCGTCATGACGACGATGGCGGGAGCCTGCTTGACGCGCTGCAGATGGCGTCCCAGCACCGCGGCCCCGTCGTGGACGATCGCGCTCATACGGCAAGCTCCTTCCGGTTGTCGGTGAGGCGCAGGAACACCTGGTCGAGCGTCGGTGGCCGCAGTGTGGCGTCGACGATGAGCACGCCGGCCGCGTCGAGTTCGCGGACCAGCCGGGGCAGGGTGAGCGTGGCGTCGTTGCTGACGGCCCCCACGGCCCGCCGCTCGGTATCCAGCGCCGGCTCCGCCCCGGTCAGCTGGTCGAGCACCGAGGCGGCCGCGCGCAGCCCCGCCGGATCCGCCACGACGACCTCGGCGTAGCTCCCGATCATGGCCTTGAGCTCACTCGGCGTGCCGCGGTGCGCGGCCCTGCCCTCGTCGATCAGCACGATGTCGTCGGCCAGTTGGTCGGCCTCCTCCAGGTACTGCGTGGTCAGCAGCACCGTGGTCCCGTCCGACGCCAGTTCCCTGACGGCGTCCCAGATCCCGTTCCGGCTGTGCGGATCGAGCCCGGTGGTCGGCTCGTCGAGGAACAGCACCTTGGGCGGTACGAGGAGACTCGCCGCCAGATCGAGCCGCCGCCGCATACCGCCGGAGTACGTCCGGGCCGGCCGGTCGGCGGCCTCCGTCAGCGCGAACCGCTCCAGCAGTTCGTCGGCGCGGGTCCGGGGCGCGCGCAGCAGTTTCGCGAACAGCCGCAGGTTCTGCGCCCCGGTCAGCTCGCCGTCGACGGAGGCGTACTGCCCGGTGACGCCGATCCCGCGCCGCACGCCCGCCGGGTCGCGCACCAGGTCGCAGCCCGCCACCCGCGCGCTTCCGGCGTCCGGCACCAGCAGCGTGGTGAGCACGCGCACGGCGGTCGTCTTGCCCGCCCCATTGGGCCCCAGCACCCCGCAGACGGATCCCTCGGGCACCGCGAGGTCCAGTCCGCGCAGCGCACGCACCTCGCCGAAGCGCTTCTCCAGCCCTTCACTAAGTACAGCGTACGTAGTCATGCTCCGCACCATACCCCACTACGTACGCCGTACGTAACTAAGATGGATGCCGAGGTGAGGATCAATGGGCCGAGCGGCCGAACCCGAAGTGATCTGGGCGCGCCCCGAGCGCACGGGCCGCGGCCCCAAACCGGCCTACACGCGCGCCGACATCACGGCGGCCGCGGTGGGCATCGCCGACGCCGACGGCGTCGACGCCGTCTCCATGCGCCGGATCGCGGCCGAACTCGGCTGCGGCACCATGTCGCTCTACAACTACGTGCCGCGCAAGGAAGACCTGTACGAGCTGATGGTCGACGCGGTCAGCGGCGAGTACGAACTGACCGCCCCCACCGGCGACTGGCGGGCCGACATGCTGGCCCTCGGCCGCCAGACCCGGGCGATCATCCACCGCCATCCCTGGCTGACCCGGGTCATGTCGACCCTCTACGGCTTCAGTCCGAACGCCCTGCGCTACCTGGAGCACTGCCTCGCCGTCCTGCAGGGGCTGGACGCGCCCCACGGCACCAAGATGCAACTCATCGCGATGGTCAACGGCACGGCCATGATGACGGTCGCCAACGAACTGGCCATGGCCGAGCGCAGCCGCTCGCTGCCCTGGAGCGAGGAGCGGGAGCAGGCGGTCCGCATGGCCTACCTGCTCCAGCAGGTCTCCACCGGGGCGTACCCCCACCTGGCGGCCGCACTGGCGGAAGGCGGCGCCCCGCCCGACGCGGACGAGGTCTTCGACCTCACGCTCCTGCGCGTGCTCGACTCCTTCGCCCCCTGATCCACAAGACACCCCTAAAGCAGGGCGAACTGCCCCTCGGGGCCCTCCTCGTGATGGTCGAGCACGGACGCGGGCCCCCGGGCGGCGGCGGGAATCACGGGCACGTCCAGGTCCTTCAGTTCCGTACGCGCCACCTCGTCGCCCAGCTCGTCCTGGGCGGACCGCAGTTCGCCGAGGAGGGCCAGTACGGTGATCAGTTCCAGCAGTTCCGAGGTCCACTCCTGTGGCCAGTCCACGGGCCGGACCGCCTCCAGCGTGCCGGGCTCCACCTCGGTGGTGCGCCGCTCGAACCACTGCTCCAGTACGCGTACACCGCCCACCCGGAAGTCCCACGCCGCCGCCGGGACCGGCGAGATCCGCCCCTCGCCGAGGAACAGCGCCTCCTCCTCGGCGTCGTACGCGAGCCCCGTCGGCCGGGCCGGAATCGCGGCCCGCACATAGGGCCGGCGGCCCCCGGGCAGCCGGGGCCGCTCGCCGCCCCGCGCGCCCCTCAGCTGGATCCCGACGATCCGCCGCCCCAGCTCCACCCCCCGGGCCCACACGTCCGGATCGGAGGTGAACGGCACGACGCACCCGTGCGCCGAGCCGTGCCCGACGGCGGCGACCCAGGCGAACACGTCCTCGGCGCCGATCGCGCCGGCCTCGCGCCCGTAACGGCGTATCAGCGCCTCGGTCACCCCCGGGGCGAGATTCGGTTCGAGCCCACCGGGGCGCCGGTACAGCGGCCGGATCCGCCCGGGGCGCCCGGTGGGGGAGCGCCCCTCGGGGAGGACCCCCGAGACGAGCACCACGGGCCCGTCCGCCCCCGGCACGTACCCCTGCTCGACGGCGAAGAGCTGCCGCTCGTCGGCGACGCGCCACAACTCCGGCCTGGCGGCGTCGATCAGCCGGTGATCGGGGATGATCCACTGTTCGTCGAACGCGCCGGGCGCGAACCGCACGGGCTGCGGGCATCTGCCGTCCTCGCGCGTGAACCGTACGGTCCCGGTGGACTGGCGCGGCAGGGCGGCGACGGCGGTGTGCAGACCGCGCGCCCGCGTCTCCCGGAACAGCGCCCGGCGCTCGCCCGCTCCGGACCGTACGAGAAGGTCCCAACGCGACCTGAGTGTGCGCGTATCGGGCGCAACCACCCAGCTCCGCCCCAGCCGCAACGGTCCGGTGGACCAGGGCATCAGGTCGTCCAGCAGCATGGCGCCGATTATTCCGCCTCGACGGTCATTCGGCCTCGACGGTCACCGAGAACGAGAAGCGGTCCCCCCGGTACCGGATCCGTGCCACATCCACGACCCGGCCGTCCTCGTCGTACGTCACCCCTGTGTAGTGCAGGATCGGCGACAGCAGCGGGACCTGGAGCAGCTCCGCCGTCTCGGGGTCCGCGAGCCGTGCCTCCACCGTGTCGGTGATGCGGCTGATCCGCACGCCCACCGCGTCCCGCAGCACCTTCGTCATCGGCCAGCGTTCCAGGTCGGTGACCTCCAGCCGCGCCGCGACGTCCGGACGTACGGCGTTCTCCGCCCAGTTCGTGGGCTCCCCGCTCTCGCCGTCGTGGCGCAGCCGCCGGTACATGACGACCTCGTCCTCACCGGGGAAGTACTCGGCGAGCTCACCGGGCACCGGGGAGCGCCCGTGGTCGAGAACGGTGGTCCGCTCGCCCGACTGCTGGGCGACGATCGCGTCGATCGAGCCGAGCAGCCGCCGTGGCGCACCGCGCCGCGCACCCGGCTCGATGAAGGTGCCGCGTCGCCGGTGCCGGCTGATCAGGCCCTCCGCCTCCAGCTCCTTCAGCGCCTGCCGCATGGTCAGCACGCTCACGCCGTAGTGGGCGGCGAGTTGCTCCTCCGTGGGCAGCCTCAGCGGATCGTGCGGCCGCCGCCCCAGTATGGAGGCGCGCAGCGACTGGGAGACCTGGTACCAGAGCGGCAGCTTGCGGTTCAGGACCAGGGAGTCGGGGGCGAAGGCGGTCACGGCATCTCCGTACTACGACCGGAAGTGGCGCTCAAGACCCTGCCACACGTCGTCGTACCCCCTCTGCAGGTGGTCGGCGTTCGCCGCCTGCTCCGTCAGGGTCATGGGATAGCGGGTCTCGAACATGAATGCGAGCCCGTCGTCGATCTTCTGCGGCTTCAGCTCGGCGGCGCTCGCCTTGTCGAAGGTCTCCCGGTCGGGCCCGTGCGCGGACATCATGTTGTGCAGCGAACCGCCGCCCGGGACGAAGCCCTCGGCCTTCGCGTCGTAGGCGCCCTCGATGAGCCCCATGTACTCGCTCATCACGTTCCGGTGGAAGTAGGGCGGGCGGAAGGTGTCCTCGCCGACCAGCCAGCGCGGCGCGAAGACCACGAAGTCCACGCCGGCCAGCCCCGGGGTGTCGCTCGGAGAGGTGAGCACGGTGAAGACGGACGGGTCCGGGTGGTCGTAGGAGATGGTCCCGATGACGTTGAAGGTGTGCAGGTCGTAGACGTACGGGACGTGGTTCCCGTGCCAGGCGACCACATCGAGCGGGGAGTGGTCGTACGTGGCCGACCACAGGTTCCCGCAGAACTTGCTGACGACCCCCACCGGGCCCTCGACGTCCTCGTACGCCGCCATGGGCGCGCGGAAGTCGCGGGCGTTGGCGAGCCCGTTGGCGCCGATGGGCCCCAGGTCCGGGAGCTGGAAGGGCTGCCCGTAGTTCTCGCACACATAGCCCCGGGCCGTCGCGTCGAGCAGCTCGACGCGGAACCGGACGCCGCGCGGGATCAGGGCGACCTCGCCGGGGCGGACGGCCAGGACGCCCAGTTCGGTGCGGAGCAGCAGTCCGCCGTGCTCGGGCACGATGAGCAGCTCGCCGTCGGCGTCGCTGAACACCCGCCGCTCCATCGGCGCGTTCGCGTGGTAGAGGTGCACGGCCATGCCGACGCGCTGCGTGGCGTCCCCGTTCCCGCCGAGGGTCCACAGCCCGGCCAGCCAGTCCGTGCCGGGCGCGGGCTCCGGGAGCGGATTCCAGCGCAGCCGGTTCGGGTCGGGCACGGTCTCGGTGAAGGGCGCGGTGCGTACGCCGCCGTTGTCGACGCGTACGAAGGGGGGATGCGCGGCCGACGGTCGGATCCGGTACAGCCACGAGCGCCGGTTGTGCGCGCGCGGCTCGGTGAACGCCGAGCCGCTCAGCTGCTCCGCGTACAGCCCGAGCGGTGCCCGCTGCGGAGAGTTGCGCCCGTGCGGCAGTGCGCCGGGCACGGCCTCCGAGCTGTGCTCGTTGCCGAACCCCGACAGGTATCCCAGCCGCTCGGCGGTCTTCCTGGCCTGTTCGACGCCGTACATGCCGCTCGTACCGTTCGTGCCGCTCGTCCCGCTCATCAATGTGCTCCCGATGCGTCCGCTGCGATGCCCAAGGAATCCTATGGTCGACAGTAGGATTGCGCGACCGTCCCGTCAACGGGGACTTGGGCGGCATGATGGAGCGATGCCCCCAGCCCACTCCCTCGGCCTCCGCCGTACTCCCGTGCAGCAGCGCAGCACCGAGCGGCTGACCCGGATCCTGGACGCCTGCGCGGAACTGCTCGACGAGACCGGCTACGAGGACCTGTCCACGCGCGCGGTCGCGGCCCGCGCCCAGGTTCCGATCGGCTCGGTCTACCGCTTCTTCGGCAACAAGCGGGCCATGGCCGAGGCCCTCGCGCACCGCAATCTGGACGGCTACGCGGGTCGGGTCGCCGCCCGTGTCGCCGCACTCCCCGCGGGCGACTGGCGCGGCGCGGTCGACGCCGTACTCGACGAGTACCTGGCCATGAAGCGGACCGTGCCCGGATTCGCGCTGATCGACTTCGGCTACCGGATCCCCGTCGCGGCACCCGCCTCCGGCGCCAACCACACGGTCGCCGACCGCCTCACCGAGCTCCTCGCCGGCCATCTGGGCCGCAGCGCCGACGCCCGACTGCGACGCACCACGCTCATCGCGGTCGAGGCCGCCGACGCGCTGCTGCAACTCGCCTTCCGGGTCGACCCGTCGGGGGACGCGGAGATCATCGCCGAGACCCGGGAGCTGCTGTACGCGTATCTCGCCCGCATTCTCGACTGACTTTTTGGGGGCTCGGTTCTCCCCCCTGCCTTCGGCGGGGGGACCCCCACCGGGGCGCTGAAGTCCCTGTCGACGGTCGATCGTGCTCGGTCCTTCGTTCCTCAGGACCTCCGCCCGCGCGGCGGTAGCCGCACATCGATCGCAGGCTCCCTTTCGGCAGTGACGCGCCCCTTCGGTTCACTCGCCCCGGGCGGCCCCCTCCCCGTTGTCCGTACCGGTCGGTATGCTCGGTCGTGCCCGCGCGCCGTCGCCCTGGGGAGGACGAATGTCCCGCACCGCCCTGCGCATCTGCCCGCTCTGCGAAGCCACCTGCGGACTGACCCTCACCATCGACGGAACCCGCGTCACCGCCGCACGGGGGGACCGCGACGACGTCTTCTCGCGCGGCTTCATCTGCCCCAAGGGCGCCTCCTTCGGCGAACTCGACGCCGATCCCGACCGGCTGCGCACCCCCCTCGTCCGCGACGCAGACGGTGAACTGCGCGAGGCCACCTGGGAGAAGGCCTTCGACACCGTCGCCGCGCGCATCCGCCCGGTGATCGAGGAGTACGGGGCGAACGCCGTCGGTGTCGTCCTCGGCAACCCGAACGTGCACACCATGGCCGGCGGCCTCTACCCGCCCGTCCTCCTGGCGGCGCTGCGCACCCGCAACCTGTTCACCGCCTCCACCCTCGACCAGATGCCCAAGCACGTCTCCAGCGGACTGCTCTTCGGCAGCGCGATCGCCATCCCCGTCCCCGACCTGGACCGCACGGACCACCTGCTGCTCCTCGGCGCCAACCCGCTCGACTCCAACGGCAGCCTGTGCACCGCGCCCGACTTCCCCGGCAAGCTCAAGGCCCTGCGCCGACGCGGCGGCACCCTCACCGTCGTCGACCCGCGCCGCACCCGCACCGCGCGGCTCGCCGACCGGCATGTCGCCATCCGCCCGGGAAGCGACGCGCTGCTGCTCGCCGCCCTCGCCCAGGTCCTGTTCGACGAGGGCCTCGCCGACCTCGGCGACCTCGCCCCGCACGTGGAGGGAGTCGGCGAACTCCGCGCCGCGCTCATGGAGTTCACCCCCGAAGCCGTCGCCGCCGCCTGCGACATGGAGGCCGACGAGATCCGCACGATCGCGCGCGAACTCGCCGCCGCCGAGACCGCGGCCGTGTACGGCCGCATCGGCAGCTGCACCGTCGAGTACGGCACCCTCGCCAACTGGCTCGTCGACGTCCTCAACATCCTCACCGGCAACCTCGACCGCCCCGGCGGCGCCCTCTTCCCGTACGCGGCCACCGACCGGGCGCCCCGCCCGGCCGGTCCCGGCAAGGGCTTCGCGCTCGGCCGCTGGACCAGCAGGGTCAGCGGTCACCCGGAGGCCAAGGGCGAACTGCCCATCGCCGCGCTCGCCGAGGAGATCGAGACCCCCGGCGACGGACGCGTCCGCGCGCTCATCGCGATCGCCGGCAATCCGGTGCTCTCCGCACCCGACGGCGACCGCCTCGACCGGGCGCTGAGCCAGGGCCTGGACTTCATGGTCAGCGTCGACCCGTATCTGAACGAGACCTCGCGCCACGCCGACGTCGTCCTGCCCCCGCCGCCGCCCTCCCGCAGCGCGCACTTCGACTTCGCCTTCAACGCCTTCGCCGTACGCAACCAGGCCCGCTACACGCCCGCCGCCGTGCCGCTGGACGCGGGCGCGATGGACGAGTGCGAGATCCACGCCCGGCTGATTCTCGCCGTGACCGGTATGCACGGAGCCGATCCGGCCGCGGTCGACGACATGGTCATCGAGCAGAGCCTCACCAGGGCCGTCGCCGATCCGCACGCGCCGGTCCACGGCCAGGACCCGAAGGAGCTGGCGGCGAACCTGACGGGGAGCAGCGGCCCCGAGCGGCGCCTCGACATGATGCTGCGCCTCGGCCCGTACGACCTCACCCTCGACCATCTGCTCGCCCACCCGCACGGCGTCGACCTCGGCCCGCTCCGGCCCCGCATCCCGCAGATCCTCAAGACCCGCAGCGGCCGCGTCGAACTCCTCCCCGCGCCCATCGCCGCCGACCTCCCGCGCCTGCGGTCGGCCCTCGCGCAGCGCACCGACCGGCTGGTCCTCGTGGGCCGCCGCCACCTGCGCTCCAACAACAGCTGGATGCACAACGTGCCGGCGCTGAACGGCGGCTCCAACCGCTGCACCCTCCAGATCCACCCCGCCGACGCCACCCGGCTCGGCCTCGCCGACGGAGCCACGGCCCGCGTCACGGCGGACGGCGGCGCGCTGGAGGTCCCGGTCGAGATCACCGACGCCGTACGGACCGGGGTGGTGAGCCTGCCGCACGGCTGGGGGCACGACCGCCCCGGTACGCGGATGTCGGTGGCGGCGGCCCGCCCCGGCGTCAACGTGAACCAGCTGCTCGACGGCTCCCGGCTCGACCCGCTGTCCGGCACGGCGGTGCTCAACGGCTTCCCCGTCGACGTATCCGCCGCTCGCTGACCGTCCGCTCGATGACCGTCCTGAGCTGGGGTTTTGCTCTTATTGCTCACGCGTCAACATCTTGTTAACGCCGATGAACGGAACCTAACGTCATCGCAACCGCCGCTCCGGTGGGAGTTCACGCGAGTTCGATGATGAACGTTAGGTATCCCCATGCTGACACTCCTGGGCTTCGCGATGATCGCGACCTTCCTGGTCCTGATCATGATGAAGAAGATGTCGCCGATCGCGGCGCTGGTCCTCATCCCCGCGCTCTTCTGCGTCTTCGTGGGGCAGGGGGCGAAGCTCGGCGACTACGTCCTCGAAGGCGTCGGCAACCTCGCGCCCACCGCCGCGATGCTGATGTTCGCCATCGTCTACTTCGGCGTGATGATCGACGTCGGGCTCTTCGACCCGATCGTCCGGGGCATCCTGCGCTTCTGCAAGGCCGACCCGATGCGGGTCGTGGTCGGTACGGCCCTGCTCGCCGCGATCGTCTCGCTGGACGGCGACGGCTCCACCACCTTCATGATCACGGTCTCGGCGATGTACCCGCTCTACAAGCGGCTCAACATGAGCCTGGTCGTGATGACGGGTGTCGCCGCCACCGCGAACGGCGTGATGAACACCCTCCCGTGGGGCGGCCCGACCGCCCGCGCCGCCACCGCGCTCAAGCTGGACGCCGGCGACATCTTCGTGCCGATGATCCCCGCGCTCGGCGTCGGGCTGCTGGCCGTCTTCGTCCTCGCGTACGTGCTCGGCCTGCGGGAGCGCAAGCGCATCGGATACCTGACGCTGGACGAGGCGCTGGAGCCGCGGACCGAGACCGTGCTGGTGCAGGCGGGCGGCGGCGCGGAGCGCACGACGGCGGCCACCGGGAGCACGGCCGGCGGCGGCGCCGGCGACGAGGGCTTCCAGGGCCTGGACCCCGAGCGCGAGACCCTGCGCCCCAAGCTGTACTGGTTCAACGCCGGGCTCACCGTCGCCCTGCTCACCGCGATGATCATGGAGCTGCTGCCGATCCCGGTGCTCTTCCTGCTCGGCGCGGCCCTCGCCCTCACCGTCAACTACCCGAAGATGGCCGACCAGAAGGCCCGTATCGCCGCCCACGCGGACAACGTCCTCAACGTCGCCGGCATGGTCTTCGCCGCCGCCGTCTTCACCGGCGTCCTCACCGGCACCGGCATGGTCAAGCACATGGCCGACTGGCTCGTCGGCACCATCCCCGACGGCATGGGCCCGCACATGGCGCTCGTCACCGGCCTGCTCAGCCTGCCGCTCACCTACTTCATGTCGAACGACGGCTTCTACTTCGGCGTCCTGCCCGTCCTCGCCGAAGCCGGCGCCGCCCACGGAGTCTCCCCGCTGGAGATCGCCCGCGCCTCGCTCGTCGGGCAGGCGCTGCACATGTCCAGCCCGCTCGTCCCCGCCGTGTACGTCCTGGTCGGCATGGCCAAGGTCGAGTTCGGCGACCACACCAGGTTTACGGTGAAGTGGGCCGCGCTCACCTCGCTGGTGGTGCTCGGCGCCGGAATCCTCTTCGGAATCATCTGAGCCGGAATCATCTGAGTCGGGATCGTCCGAGAATGAACCGGGCCTGGCTGCTCCGCCTCGTCATCGCCTTCAGCTTCGCGCAGGGGGCGGTGTCGATGGCGCGCCCCGCCGTCTCCTACCGGGCACTGGCCCTGGGCGCCGACGAGCGCGCGATCGGCGTCATCGCGGGCGTGTACGCGCTGCTTCCGCTGTTCGCCGCCGTACCGCTCGGCCGCCGCACGGACCACGGCCGGTGCGCGCCGCTCCTGCCCGTCGGGGTCGTCCTGATATCCGGCGGCTGCGCGCTGAGCGGCCTGGCCGGATCCCTGACCGCCATGGCCGTCTGGAGCGGGGTCATGGGCCTCGGCCACCTCTGCTTCGTGATCGGCGCGCAGTCGATCGTGGCCCGACAGTCGTCCCCCGCCGAACAGGACCGCAACTTCGGGCACTTCACCATCGGCGCCTCGCTCGGCCAGCTGATCGGCCCGGTCGCGGCGGGCGCGGTGATCGGCGGCGACATGGCCCGTACGAGCGGACTCGCGCTCCTCGTCGCGGCGGCCGTCGCGGCGGTGTCGTTCACCTCCCTGTGGCGCATCGAACACCGGGGTGCGTCCGCGCCCCGCACCGCACGCGCCGAGGTCCCCGTCCACCGCATCCTGCGCACCCGGGGCGTGCCCGCCGGAATCCTCATCAGCCTCGCCGTACTGTCCGCGACGGACATCCTCACCGCGTACCTCCCCGTCATCGGCGAGCACCGGGGCATCGCCCCCTCGGTCATCGGGCTCCTGCTCAGCCTGCGCGCCGCCGCGACGATCGCCTGCCGGCTGGTGATGGCCCCGATGATCCGCGTCGTCGGCCGCACCGCGCTGCTGACCGGCAGCTGTCTGCTCGCCGGTCTGCTGTGCGCGGGCGTCGCCCTGCCCGTTCCCGTCTGGGCGCTCGCCGTGATGCTGGCGGCGCTGGGCTTCTGTCTCGGAGTGGGCCAGCCGCTGTCCATGACCACCGTCGTCCGGGCGGCCCCCGCCGGGTCCCGCTCGACCGCTCTCGCGCTGCGGCTGACGGGCAACCGCCTCGGCCAGGTCGCGGCGCCCGCGTCGGCCGGTCTCGTCGCGGGTGTCGCGGGTACGGCGGCGCCGTTCGTGATGCTCGGGGCGCTGCTGCTCGGGGCGGCGACCCTAGGGGTGCGTACTCGTGGCACCGTGCCCTCCCGGACGGCTGTGACGGACGCATCAGCCGCAACTCCCCGGCGGCCCCTGGCACCAAAAAACTAACGGCGCTAGTTTGGTGCGCGGATCAGATGCGGACCACGATGCGGACTACTGTGCCGACTGACGGCAGCCCAGGCAGCCCAGCCGGCGCCCCAGGAGGAATGCGATGAAGGCCCACGACGGGATGTACATCGGCGGTCAGTGGCGGGACGCCGCCGGAGCGGACACCATCACGGTGGTGAACCCGGCGGACGAGCAGATCATCGGCCAGGTCCCGGCCGGTACGGCGGACGACGTGGACGCGGCCGTACGGGCCGCCCGCGCCGCGTTCCCGGCCTGGGCCGCCACGCCGCCGGCCGAGCGCGCCGCCAGGATCGCCGCCGTCCGCGACGCCCTGGCCGCCCGCGCCGACGAGATCGCCGCCACCGTCACCGCCGAGCTCGGCGCGCCGCCCAAGTTCGCCCAGGCGGTCCACACCGGGCTGCCGGTCGCCGTGGCCGGCTCGTACGCCGAACTGGCGGCCTCGTACGCCTTCGAGGAGAAGGTCGGCAACTCCACCGTGCTGCTGGAGCCGGTGGGCGTCGTCGGCGCGATCACCCCGTGGAACTACCCCCTCCACCAGATCGTCGCCAAGGTCGCCCCCGCCCTCGCCGCCGGCTGCACGATCGTCCTCAAGCCCGCCGAGGACACCCCGCTCACCGCCCAGCTGTTCGCCGAGGCCGTGGACGAAGCGGGCCTGCCCGCCGGGGTGTTCAACCTGGTCACCGGGCTCGGGGCGGTCGCCGGACAGGCGCTGGCCGAGCACCCGGGCGTGGACCTGGTCTCCTTCACCGGCTCCACCGCCGTCGGCCGGCGGATCGGCGCCACGGCGGGCGCCGCCGTCAAGCGCGTCGCCCTGGAGCTCGGCGGCAAGTCCGCCAACGTCATCCTCCCGAGCGCCGATCTGCCGAAGGCGGTCGCGGCCGGCATCGCCGACGTCATGCGCAACTCCGGCCAGTCGTGCAACGCGCAGACCCGGATGCTGGTGCACAAGGACCAGTACGACGAGGCCGTCGCCCTGGCCGTCGAAGCCGTCGCCGCGTACGTCCCCGGCGAGCGCATCGGCCCGCTCGTCAGCGCCAAGCAGCAGCAGCGGGTGCGCGGCTACATCGAGACCGGCGTCGCGGAGGGCGCGCGGATCGTCGCGGGCGGCCCCGAAGCCCCGCGCGAGACCGGCTACTACGTCGCACCGACGGTCTTCGCGGACGTCACCCCGGAGATGACGATCGCACAGGAGGAGATCTTCGGCCCGGTCGTCGCGATCCTCAGGTACGAGGACGTGGACGACGCCGTACGGATCGCCAACGACAGCGTCTACGGGCTCGGCGGCGCGGTGTGGGGCGAGCAGGAGGAGGCCGTGGCCGTGGCCCGCCGCATGGACACCGGCCAGGTCGACATCAACGGCGGCCGCTTCAACCTGCTGGCTCCCTTCGGCGGCTACAAGCGGTCGGGCGTCGGCCGCGAGCTCGGCGCGCACGGTCTCACCGAGTACCTTCAGACCAAGTCCCTCCAGTTCTGAGCCATTCCGAGGAGCCCACGACCGTGGTCCGTGCCGCCGTACTTCCCGCCATCGGTGCTCCGTTGGAGATCACCGGCATCGAACTGCCCGAACCAGGCCCCGGCCAGGTGAGGGTCCGCCTCGCCGCCGCCGGGGTCTGCCACTCCGACCTGTCCCTGTCCAACGGCACCATGCGCGTGCCCGTCCCCGCCGTGCTCGGCCACGAGGGCGCGGGCACGGTCGTCTCCGTCGGCGAGGGCGTCACCCATGTCGCCCCCGGGGACGCCGTGGTCCTCAACTGGGCGCCGTCCTGCGGGAAGTGCCCGCACTGCTCGATCGGCGAGGTGTGGCTCTGCGCCGACGCGCTCACCGGGGCGGGCAGCGTGTACGCCGTCTCCGAGGCCGGCACCGAGCTGCACCCCGGCCTCAACGTCGCCGCCTTCGCCGAGGAGACCGTCGTCGCGGCCAACTGCGTCCTGCCGGTGCCGGACGGCGTCCCGCTGGCCGACGCCGCGCTGCTCGGCTGCGCCGTCCTCACCGGCTACGGCGCGATCCATCACAGCGCCCGGGTCCGCGCGGGCGAGTCGGTCGTCGTCATCGGCGTCGGCGGGGTCGGTCTGGCCACCCTCCAGTCCGCCCGGATCGCCGGCGCGTCGACGATCATCGCGGTCGACGTGTCGGAGGAGAAGGAGGCCCTCGCGCGCCGGGCCGGAGCCACCGAGTACGTCGTCGCCTCCGACACCACCGCGCGGGAGATCCGGGGGCTCACGGGCGGGCTGGGCGCCGATGTGGCCGTCGAGTGCGTGGGCCGCGCCGCCACCATTCGTACCGCCTGGGACTCGACCAGGCGCGGCGGCCGCACCACGGTCGTCGGCATCGGCGGCAAGGACCAGCAGGTCACCTTCAACGCCCTGGAGATCTTCCACTGGGGCCGTACGCTCTCGGGCTGCGTGTACGGGAACTCGGACCCCGCGCGGGACCTCCCGGTGCTGGCCGAGCACGTCCGGGCGGGCCGGCTCGACCTGGGCGCGCTGGTCACGGAGCGGATCGGGCTCGACGGGATCCCGGCGGCGTTCGACAACATGCTGGCGGGCAGGGGTGGCAGGGCGCTGATCGTGTTCTAGTGGGGTGTCTTGTGGATCAGGCCCTGGCCGGACCCTCCCGGGCAGGGCCCCGGTCGTCTTCCGGAGGCTCCGCGTCCTCCTTGACATCCCGCGTCATCCTTCGCCGGACGGGTTCACACCGAACCCGTCCGGCGAACTGCTGCGCGAACCGTTGACGCCATACCCACCGGTCGGTACGTTCCCCGCACTCCTCGTCCCCGCACCCATCGGAGTGTGCACGCATGGACACGGCACAGGTCTCCGCCCCCGGCGGCGCCCCCACCGACCGCCACCGCCGCAGAGTCGCCACCGCGGCCGCCCTCGCCTCCGCCGTCGAGTGGTACGACTACTTCGTCTTCGGCATCGCCGCCGCCCTCGTCCTCGGCGATCTGTACTTCCCCGCGGGCAGCGCGTCCGCCGGTGTGCTCGCCGCGTTCGCCACCTTCGCGGTCGGCTTCCTCGCCCGCCCCATCGGCGGCGTCATCGCCGGCCAGCTCGGCGACCAGCGCGGCCGCAAGCCGATGCTCGTCCTCGCGCTCACGCTGATGGGCATCGCCACCACGGGCATCGGCCTCCTCCCGACGTACGAGACGATCGGCATCGCCGCTCCGCTGCTGCTCGTCCTGCTCCGCGTCATGCAGGGCATCGCCGTCGGCGCCCAGTGGGGCGGCGCCATGCTGATGGCCACCGAGTACGCCCCCGAGGGCAAGCGCGGGCTGTACGGCAGCCTCGTCCAGCTCGGCGTGCCGATCGGCGTGGTCACCGCCAACACCGTCTTCCTCGTCGCCGGTTCGCTCACCGACGACGCCACCTTCGCCTCCTGGGGCTGGCGGGTGCCGTTCCTCGTCGGCTTCCTGGTCCTCGCCCTTGCCTGGTACATCCACGCGCGGGTCGACGAGACGCCCGAGTTCCGCGCGGCCGAACGGGCCCTGGCCGAGCAGGAGAAGGCCGCCACCAGGTCCCCGCTCCGGACGATTCTGCGCCATCACCTCGGCACGGTGTTCCTCGCCGGTGGTTCCTTCGCGGTCAACACGGCGACCTTCTACATCATCGTCACCGGCGTGCTCGACTACTCGACCCGCGAACTCGGCATGGAGCGCAGCGCCGTGCTCACCGTCTCGCTCTGCGTCAGCCTCACCCAGCTCGCGCTGATACCCGCGTCCGCCGCCCTGTCCGACCGCGTCGGACGGCTGCGCGTCTACGCGTTCGGCGCGGTCGGGCTGCTGGTGTGGGCGGTACCGCTGTTCCTGCTCATCGACACCAAGTCGCTGCTGTGGCTGGCCGTCGGAACGTTCGTCACCAGCTGCTTCCTCAGCATCATGTACGGGCCCCAGGCGGCGCTCTTCGCCGAGCTGTTCACGGCCGAGACGCGCTACACCGGCGCCTCGCTCGGGTACCAGATCGCCGCGGTCCTCGGCGGCGGCCTGGCCCCGTTCATCATGGTGCTGCTGCTGGAGGCGACCGGCACGTCGATGGCCGTGTCCGGCTACATCGTCGGGCTCGCGGTCATCGCCCTCGTATCGATCAGGGTTCTCGCGAAGCGGGCGGCCGCCCGGACGTGACCTCCGCCGCTTCCGTGCCGCCGGTCCGGTCCTGCCCGGCCGGCGTGCGGGAGCGCGTACGGGAACGGGAGACCGCGACCCCCGCCAGGCACACCGCGCCGCCCAGCAGCGTCAGCCAGCCCGGCACCTCGTCCAGGAACAGCCAGGACATCAGCACCACCAGCGCGGGCACGGCGTACGTCGTCGCCCCCATCTTCCCGGCGGTCGTCCGGGCCAGGGCGTACGCCCACGTCGTGAACGCCAGCGCGGTCGGGAAAACGCCCAGATACACCATGTTGAGGGTCGCCGACAGCGGCGCGGCGGCGGCCTCCCGGACCAGCACCCCCGCGAACGGCAGACAGGCCACCGCGCCGATCACACAGCCCCACGTCGTCACCTGGAGCGCGGAGGCGTGCCGCAGCGCGGGCTTCTGGCCGACCACCCCGGCCGCGTACGACACCGCGGCCAGCAGACACAGCAGCACACCGAACACCGACGCCGAGCCGCCGCCGGACATCGAGAGGCCGACGACCGCCGCGCCCGCGAAGGACACCGCCATGCCCGCGAGCAGCCGCGGCGGCAGCCCCTCCTTCAGCAGCCATCCGGCGAGCAGGGCCATGACCAGCGGCCCGACATTGACGACCAGGGCCGCCGTGCCCGCGTCGACCTTCTGCTCGCCCCAGTTCAGGGCCACCATGTACACCCCGAACCACAGCAGCCCGGAGATCACGATCCCGGGCCAGGCCGCCCTGGGCGGCAGCCCCTCCCGGCGCACGGCACATATCGCGCCCAGCACCAGGGCCCCGGCCAGCAGCCGGCCGAGGGCGAGCGCGCCGGGGGAGTACTCCGCACCGGCGCTGCGGATCGAGACGAAGGCCGAGGCCCACAGGACCACGGTGGTCGAGGCCGCGGCGAAGGCGCGCCACTGGGTTGTCGTCATGCGGCGACCGTACGCCGCGGACTCTTCGGCTCCCACCGAAATATCCGTCGCCGGAACCTCCCTCACCGCAGTGCCTCCGCCCCGATGCCCAGCAGCTCGCCGAGGGCCCGCTCCCCGGCCTCGGTGACCTTCACCGCCCGCTCGGAGCCGATCCGTACGCACCAGCCGGAGTCCAGCGCGTGCCGGCACAGCTGAGCGCCCGCGACCCCGGCCAGGTGCGGCCGGCGTTCCGTCCAGTCCAGGCACGACCGGGCGAGCGGCCGCCGCCCGGCCCGCGGCAGGGCGATCCCGGCCGCCCGGAACCAGCCGAGCCCCGCGTCGGTCAGCGCGAAACCGGTGTCCTGGCGGAGCAGTCCGCGGGCCGTCATCGCCTCGGTGATCGCGATCCCGAGCCGTCCGGCGAGATGGTCGTAGCAGGTGCGCCCGCGCGCCATGGCGCTGCGCGCACTCGCCGCCCGCAGCGTGCGCGGCGGCTCGTCGGACCGGGCGGCGTGCGCGGCGAGCACCTCCACGAGGCGCGCGGCGGGCTCCCCGGCGAGTCGTACGTACCGATGTCTGCCCTGCCGCTCCTCGGCCAGCAGCCCGCCCGCGACGAGCTTGCCCAGATGCTCACTGGCGGTCGACGCCGCCACCCCGGCATGCCGGGCGAGCTCCCCGGCCGTCAGGGCCTGTCTTTCGGATCTTGCCGGGCTCGCGTGCCCTGGCACGCACTCCCCCAGAGCTTCGCCTGGGGGTGCCCCCAGCCGCGTTGTCGTCGGTCGCCATGGCTCCGCCATGTCTCCCTCCTCCGCCTTGCAGCTGCACGCACCAGACCCCGCTCGCTGATCCGGCCTGATCCAAAAGACAGGCCCTAGGCCCGCCCGTCGAGCAGCGCGAGGCAGAAGGCGGCACGGGTCTCGTCGGCGAGCAGTGCCGCGAGCGCGGCGACGTCCTTGGAAGCCATGCCTCCAGGGTGGCGCACTCACTGTTCGGCGGTGGCCGAAGCTTCCGTCCGTATCCCGGTCTCGTACTGCACCGCCAGACCGTCCAGCAGCGCCCGCAGCCCGGTCTCGAACGCCCCCTCGTCGACCTTCTCCTGCCGTTCGGCGAGGAGATGGGCCTGGCCGAGGTGCGGGTAGTCGGCCGGGTCGTACGCGGTCTCGTCGTCGACGAAGCCGAGGGCGAAGGAGCCGAGGGCCGAGCCCATCACGAAGTACCGCATCAGGGCGCCGATATGGGTGGCCTGGGCGGGCGGCCAGCCGGCCCGGACCATCGCGCCGAAGGCCGCGTCGGCGACCTTGAGGCCGGCCGGGCGGCGGCCGGGGCCCCGGGCGAGGACCGGGACGATGTGGGGGTGGGCGGCGAGGGCGGCGCGGTAGGAGACGGCCCAGTCGTGCAGGGCGGTGCGCCAGTCGCGGCTGTCGTCCTGGTCGAACATCGACAGATCGACCTGTGCGGAGATGGAGTCGGCGACCGCTTCGAGGATCTCGTCCTTGTTGCGGAAGTGGTTGTAGAGGGAGGGGCCGCTCACGCCCAGTTCGGCCGCCAGGCGGCGGGTGGAGACGGCGTCCAGGCCCTCCGCGTCCACGAGCGCGCTGGCCGCCCCGACGATGCGGTCCCGGCTGAGGAGGGGCTTGCGCGGTCTGGCCATGCGGCTCATAGTAGGCCCTGCCCGGCGGAAACTAGCGGTGGTAGTTTTATGGTGAAGGGGTGGCTCGTGGTGAACCTGGATCTCGACGAGGAGCAGACGGCCGTCCGGCAGCTCGCGCGCGACTTCGTCGGCCGCGAGATCGCCCCGCACGTCATCGACTGGGACCGGGCCGAGAATGTCGACAGATCGATAGTGAAGAAGCTCGGTGCGGTCGGCTTCCTCGGACTCACCATCGACGAGGAGTACGGCGGCTCGGGCGGCGACCACCTCGCGTACTGCCTGGTCACCGAGGAACTGGGGCGCGGCGACTCCTCGGTGCGGGGCATCGTCTCGGTCTCGCTCGGCCTGGTCGCCAAGACCATCGCGGCCTGGGGCCGTGCGGAGCAGAAGCGGTACTGGCTGCCGAGGCTGACCGCGGGCGAGGCCCTCGGCTGCTTCGGGCTCACCGAGCCCGGCACTGGCTCCGACGCGGGCAGCCTCGCCACCCGGGCCGTACGGGACGCGGACGGCGGCGCGTACGTCATCAACGGCTCCAAGATGTTCATCACCAACGGCACCTGGGCCGATGTCGTCCTGCTCTTCGCCCGCACCGGCGACGGCCCCGGCCACCGGGGCGTCTCCGCCTTCCTCGTGCCCACCGACACCCCCGGGCTGACCCGCCGCACCATCCACGGCAAGCTCGGCCTGCGCGGCCAGGCCACCGCCGAGCTCGTCCTCGAGGACGTCCGGGTGCCTGCCGACGCCATGCTCGGCCCCGAGGGCAAGGGCTTCTCGATCGCCATGTCCGCGCTCGCCAAGGGGCGGATGTCCGTGGCCGCCGGGTGTGTCGGTATCGCGCAGGCCGCGCTCGACGCCGCCGTCGGCTACGCGGGCGAGCGCGAGCAGTTCGGCAAGCCGATCGCCTCGTACCAGCTCGTGCAGGAGCTGATCAGCGACATCGCCGTGGACGTGGACGCGGCGCGGCTGCTGACCTGGCGGGTCGCCGATCTCGTCGACCGAGGCGAGGAGTTCGCCACGGCGGCCTCCAAGGCGAAGCTCTTCGCCTCCGAGGCGGCCGTCCGCGCCGCGAACAACGCTCTGCAGGTCTTCGGCGGCTACGGCTACATCGACGAGTACCCGGTCGGCAAGCTGCTGCGCGACGCGCGGGTGATGACCCTGTACGAGGGCACCAGCCAGATCCAGAAACTCATCATCGGCCGCGCGCTGACGGGGGTTTCGGCGTTCTGACGGCCGGCGGCGCGGGCCTCCGTGCGGCCCCGTGGGCGAGTGGGCCCGTCGGCGAGGTGGACCGTTCGTGACCTGGTCCCGTCCGTGAGGTGAGTACGTGACTGAGTACGGGAGCGGATATCGCCCCGTCCCCCTCCGGCGCATCCTTCCGGCATGAGCGATACACCGGTCAAACAGCAGAACACGGCGGCGTACTACGGCCAGGCCGTCGCCTCCTTCGCCATCGCGCTCGGTGCCGTGTCCCTCGGGATCTTCAACCTGGACGTCGACCCCTGGGTGCGCGCCTTCCTCGGCATCGCCGTCCTCTATCTCACGACCTCGGCGTTCACCCTGGCCAAGGTCGTCAGGGACCGGCAGGAGGCCGGTCAGATCGTCAGCCGGGTCGACCAGGCCCGCCTCGAGAAGCTCCTCGCCGAGCACGACCCGTTCCAGAAGCTGTGAGCCGACTCTAAGCGCTTGCTCAGGTTCGGGGTATGGTGTGCCTCCTGCCATGAGGAAGGGGCGAGCGATGAGTACGGCGGAGGAAACAGCCGGCGCCGAGGACATGCCGTGGGGTGAGGTCACCCCGGAGGCGGCCAGAAGGCTGCTCGTCGCCGCCGTCGAGGCCTTCGCCGAGCGCGGCTACCACGCGACCACGACCCGGGACATCGCGGGCCGTGCCGGAATGAGCCCGGCGGCACTCTACATCCACTACAAGACCAAGGAAGAGCTGCTCCACCGGATCAGCCGCATCGGCCACGACCGTGCGCTGGAGATCCTGGAGGGTGCGGCCGACGGCGGGGGTTCGGCGGCCGACCGGCTCGCCGAAGCCGTACGCTCCTTCGTCCGCTGGCACGCCGGACACCACATGACCGCGCGCGTGGTGCAGTACGAACTCGACGCGCTCGGCGACGACCACCGCACCGAGATCGTCGAGCTGCGGCGCAGGAGCGACGCGGCGGTGCGCCGGATCCTCAGCGAGGGCGTGGCGGCGGGGGAGTTCGACGTCCCGGACGTCCCCGGCACGACGCTGGCCGTGCTGTCGCTGTGCATCGACGTGGCGCGCTGGTTCAACACGCAAGGGCGCCGGACGCCGGACGAGGTCGGCGCGCTCTACGCCGACCTCGTCCTGCGGATGGTGGGAGCGGGCGCTCAGAAGAAGTAGCGGGACACCGACTCGGCGACGCACACCGGCTTGTCGGCGTCCTCGCGCTCGACCGTGATGACCGCCGTCACCTGCACGCCGCCGCCCGCCTCCTCGACGCTCGTCAGCACGCCGGTCGCGCGCAGCCGCGAGCCGACCGGCACGGGGGAGGGGAAACGGACCTTGTTGGTCCCGTAGTTGATGCCCATCTTCATGCCTTCGACCCGCATGATCTGCGGCACGAGGGTGGGCAGCAGCGACAGCGTGAGATAGCCGTGGGCGATCGTCTTCCCGAACGGACCCGCCGCCGCGCGCTCCGGGTCCACATGGATCCACTGGTGATCACCGGTGGCGTCGGCGAAGAGGTCGATCCGCTTCTGCTCGATCTCCAGCCAGTCGCTGTGACCCAGCTGCTCGCCGACCCCTGCGGCCAGTTCCTCGGCGGACGTGAAGATCCTCGGCTCTGCCATGTCCCTGCTCCCTGCCTCTCGCTCTCGCCACGCGCCATGTGTCTCGGACCCGCTACTTGTCTAAGCGCTTGCTCAGCATGGTGGGGCCGGGTGCTCCTGTCAACGGACGACCGCACGCGAACCTCGCGCAAGATCCCAGTAGGCTCGGGCGAATGCCCCAGATCACCGAGCAGATCACCGAGCAGATCACCGAGCAGATCACCGAGCAGATCACCGAGCAGATCGCCGAGCAGATCGCCGAGAAGGCGACCGGGAAGGCGACCGGGAAGTTTCCCGAAGAGCCTGCCCAGAAGGTCCACGCGCGCGGAGAGCTCACCGTCGGCCAGCTCTCCGCGCGCAGCGGAGCCGCGGTCTCCGCCCTCCACTTCTACGAGGCCAAGGGGCTGATCAGCAGCCGCAGGACCGCGGGCAACCAACGCCGTTACGGGCGTGACGCGCTGCGCCGCGTGGCCTTCGTACGCGCCGCGCAGCGGGTGGGCATCCCGCTCGCCACGATCCGCGACGCCCTCGCCGAACTGCCGGAGGAGCGCACCCCCAACCGGGCCGACTGGGCGCGGCTCTCGGAGAGGTGGCGCTCCGAACTCGACGAGCGCATCAAGCAGCTCGGGCGGCTGCGGGACCATCTGACCGACTGCATCGGCTGCGGCTGCCTCTCCATGGAGACCTGCGTCCTGTCCAACCCGGACGATGTCTTCGGTGAGCGCATGGCGGGCTCGCGGCTGATGCCGGAGCGCCGAGGTGCCCGGGAGGGCGGCGCCTGACGGCACGTCGCACGGGGGTGGTCAGCCGGACGTGGCGGCAGGCCCGCGGGAGGCGAAGGAGAACGCGAACGCGACGGCCAGCACGCACGCGGCGGTGACCAGCAGCACCACGGACGGCCGGACCCCTTCGTGGAGCATCCATCCGCCCATCAGACCGCCCCCGAACATGGCACCGATCGAGGCCGCGCGGCGCCCTTCATGGCGTGCTCCCGACGGGATACGGGTGTCGTGGCCGAGGGGCGAGCCACCGATGAGCGCCGTCAGCGTCCGTGTGACCACCGTGGTCGATACGTCGGGGACGCCCGCCCGTATCGTCGTGACATTGCGCAGGCCCATGGCCAGTGCCACCAGGGCGACCGCCGTGTAGTGCCGGCCGGTGAGCGGCTGGCCGGCGCGCTCGACTCCCCACTGTGCCACCAGCCCCGCGATTCCCAGCAGCACGGCTTCGAGGTACAGCGCGGTGAGCAACCACCGGTGACCGAGGACGTCCTCGTGCGATTCGAACCGCGCGCCCAGGAGGGCTCCGACGGTGAACCCGAGCAGCGAGGCCAGCGGCGCCGCCACGGACAGACCCATGAAGTCGGCGCCCCCGAGCGCGAAGGCAAGGAACAGCGTGTTGCCCGTCTGGACGGCGGTGAACGCCGGGCCGAGCGCGAGGAAGCTGACCGCCTCCACCATGCCCGTGACCAGGGTGAGTGCCACCATGGCAGAGGTCAGGGCGGATGCGCGCGTCGGTTTCACGCGCCGAGTCTCGGTGCGTCCGGGCCTCCGGACCGCCGATTGCGCCGACCGTGGGCGTGCGCCCGTGCGCCCGTGCGCCCGTGAGCGCGTGAGCCCGTGCGGCTGTTCAAGGCCCCACGGTTTTGCGGCCCTCCGGCCCCAAGGCTGTACGTCTCCGAAGTGCCCGGTGGCCCGCACCCCCGTGACGGGCCACCGGACGCCCCGCGCGCGGTCACTCGTACTCGGTGCCGCCCTTGCGGGTCAGATACGCCGGGCTGACCGACTTGGCTATCGCCCGGCCGCCCACGACGGGGCTGTAGCGCTCCGTCACGGGGCGGATCACCACGCCCTCGCGCAGATGCAGATCACGGCCCGACACCGTCTCGCGGCCGGTCGCGAACTCCAGCACCGTCTCCAGCGCGTAGGGGCCCTCGTAGAGCCGTGGCACCAGCGGCAGTTCACCCGCGAGCAGCTCGGCCGGGTCCAGCCAGCGCACCTGCCCGTCGATCTCGGCCGAGACGTCGAACACGGCGAAGCCGAGCTCCGTGGAGCGGGCGTTCGCCCCGTACGACAGGTCCTGCACCCCGGCTCCGTACACCTCGCCGAAGATGCCGACCCGGCTCGCCCCGAGCTTCTCGGCGAGCCGCGCCGCGACCGCCGGGACGCCGTGGCCGGTGATCGCACGCCAGTACAGATTGCGGGGGTCCTCCTTGAGCGCCAGGCCCTTGGCCCCGAATCCCTTCGACGACACCCGTACGATCCCCCGAGGCCCTTCGGGCACGGGAGGGGCCCCCAGGCCCTCGGCGACGTACGTCACCAGGCACGCCGTCCCGTGCAGTTTCTCCGTCAGGACGACGGGCTCGCCCGGCTCGAAGATGTCCGGATACCGCTGGAGGTTCTCGATGTCGACCCACGGCAGGAGATCCGGCGCGGACTCCACCTCGCCGCTCATGGTGGGCGGGATGGGCGGCGACCACTTCGTGATCCCGAGCAGCTCGGCGAAGTCCGTGCCGT
Source organism: Streptomyces sp. NPDC000410 (assembly GCF_040300305.1). Taxonomy (NCBI): domain Bacteria; kingdom Bacillati; phylum Actinomycetota; class Actinomycetes; order Kitasatosporales; family Streptomycetaceae; genus Streptomyces; species Streptomyces sp. NPDC000410. The sequence goes on along the minus strand of NZ_JBEPDM010000013.1, from coordinate 5,012 downwards.
CGGCCGCCGCGCGCTCCAGGTCGGTGCCGGCGAGCGCCTTGGGCCGGCACACGATGCCCTGCGACAGCTCTCCGCGCAGCCGCACCGCCTTGACCCGGTTCGACGCCTTCCCGCCCAGCCGGCCGGTCAGCCCGAACTCCTCGACCAGCGCGGCCGGCAGCACGGCCTGCTCCGGGATGTAGACGGCGATGTCGCCGGTGCGGTAGGCGCCCTTGGCGACGACGGCTCGGTACAGACCCACCTGGGCCAGCTCGAGCGCGTCCGCGTTCGGATGCTCATGGATCGTCAGTGGTTCGGCGGTGACGCGCAGTGTCGACATGTCAGGACTCCTCGGGTGTGACTCTCATCGCGGGCCCACTGTCGTCGCCCGGAATTGCGGTGGGCCAGCGATTTCCGCTCTGATAGCGTCGCCCCTCCGTCAGGTCCCGTGCCGCCGCCACCAACTGGGCGTTCGACCGAGCCGCCCGGCCGTCCGGCAGCACCAGCACATCCTCCAGACCGATCCGCACATCCAGCCCCAGCTCCGCGGCGAACCGCAGCACGGGCCACGCCCCGCCGTCCTCGCCGTGCGGCAGCACGGGGACGCCGCCCGGCACCCGCAGCCCGGCCAGGAGCGCCCGGGCCGAATCCGCCGCCGTGTTCGGGTCGGTGTCGGTCACCTCCGCCCGCACACGCAGCACCCGTGGCGCGAGCGGGGACTCGGCGAAGAGCCGGGGGCCCTGGGTCCCGGCCCGGAGACCGGCCTCCACCGCCACCCCGCGCTCCAGCAGCGCCGCGGCGACGGCTTCCGCGCCCGGCTCGTGCCAGTCGACCGAGGCGTGGTCGGGCAGCACCGTCCAGGCGCGGACGCGCTCCACCCGCCGCACGGGGTCCGGCTCGGACCTGGCACCGGCCGTCACCCCGACCGGCACGTCCACCGCGGCGCGTATCGCCTCGAGCACGGGGCCGACCACGCGCGGCGAGAGCGAGTCGCTCCCGCACGGCGTCTTCGGACGCACACGCACCTCGGCCGCGCCGGCGGCGACCGCCGCCGCGGCCGACTCGGCGAGCGCGCCGGGCGACATCGGCACCGCGGCCGAATCCCCCGCGCCACGGGTCCCGTTCAGACAGACCTGGATCATGTCTTCGATGGTGCCAGGCGCCACTGACAACGAGGCACCCGCCGCGGCTCGTTCGGCGCGGCGGGTCCCCGCGTGCTCGGGCCGGGGTCCTCCCACGCCCCCTGGGGTCCCTCCATGCCGCAGGGCACAGGGGTCGCAGGGGGAACCTCAGGCCACCGACGCCAGCTCCCGGCCGCGTATCCGCTTCGCGGTCCGCAGGGCCCGGCCCGTCAGTACCGGCTGGGGCACGACCACCCCGCAGCCCGTGCACACCGGGCCGACCCAGGGCTCGTGGTCCAGGTCCTGCCGCCACACGATCCGGCTCTCCGCACAGACCGGGCAGACCTCGCCGGGCGTACTCTCCAGCGCGCCGATCAGCCGCCGCAGCACTTCGTCCAGCGGGTCCGACGGATGTACCGACGGGTCGTCGCAGCGGGCGATCCCATGACCGCCCCAGGTGCGTCGGTGCCAGTCGTCGATCGTCCCGGGGCGGCGCAGCCCGTCGTGCTTCTCGCGCTTGCGGCGCTCCGCGAACTTCTCCTCGTACGCGAGCCACACGGCCCGCGCCTCCTCCAGCTCTTCGAGCGCGGCCACCAGCCGCGCCGGATCGGGCGCCCGGTCCTCGGGCTCCATGCTGTGCCTGGAGCACAGGTGATGCCAGGTCGCCCGGTGGCCATAAGGGGCAAACCTCTCCAGGCACTTGCGCAGTGAGTAACGCCGCAGCGCCAGATCGCATCGCGGGTCGCGCACCTGTCTCGCAAGACTCCGGAAACCGGCCATCGCACTGCCACCTCCGTCGCTCGTACTCCGTCGCTCGTACTTCCGCGTTGAGGAATGGACGTACGACTACCAGATCCGGCTCCCTCGAAAATGCGTTGGATTACCCCAGTGGCTGAATGATGCGCGTGTGCCGATTCGGAAAAAGTGACGGTTGTTCATCTTACCGACGGGTCATACCGCCAGTAACCTGCGCCGCACCAGTCCTCCCGAGGAGCACCCATGCGACGCACCGGACCCCCCACCGGACGATTCAGAACCGCCTGCGCGGTCCTCGCACTTGGCGCAACCCTGCTGGCCCCGCTGCCACAGGCCACCGCCGCCGACGAGCCCGCCCCACCCGTCACCGACCACTGCCTGAGCCAGGGCGTGAGCCAGTGCGCCGACATCCTGCCGCCCGGGCAGAACGGCAACGCCACGCTCGCGGCGATCCTCGCCCACCGCGTCCTCGGCACCCGCCCCGGCCACAGCTCCGACCAACTCGCCCGCTACGACTCCCTGGTCGGCGGCTACGGCGGCCTCACGGACGAGAAGCTCACCGACTTCTTCAACGACGCCTCCTTCGGCGTCCCCGCGGGTCAGGCCGAATCCGTCTCCTCACCGCGCGCGGACGTCACCATCACCCGGGACAAGAAGACCGGAGTCCCGCACATCAAGGGCACCACCCGGTACGGGACGGAGTTCGGCGCCGGATACGCCGCAGCCCAGGACCGGCTCTGGATGATGGACCTCTTCCGCCACATCGGACGCGGCGAACTGACCTCGTTCGCCGGCGGCGCCCTCGCCAACCAGGGCCTGGAGCAGCAGTTCTGGCCCCAGGCTCCGTACACCGAGGCCGACTACGAGGCCCAGATCGCGTACATCAGGACCCATGAGGGCGCCCGCGGCGAGCAGGCCATGGCCGACGCCCAGGCCTACGTCGACGGCATCAACGCCTACCGCGAGCAGTCCAAGAACGGCCGCTACTTCCCCGGCGAGTACGTCCTCACCGGACACGTCGACGCGATCACCAACATCGGCGAGATCGCACCCTTCAAGCTCACCGACCTGATCTCCATCGCCTCGGTCGTCGGCGGCCAGTTCGGCGGTGGCGGAGGCGGCGAGGTCCAGGCGGCACTGTCCCTCCTCGCGGCACAGCAGAAGTACGGCGTCGTCGAAGGCACCAAGGTCTGGGAGTCGTTCCGCCAGCGCAACGACCCCGAGGCCGTCCTCACGGTGCACGACGGCACCTCCTTCCCGTACGCGCAGAAGCCCGCGAACGCGCGCGGCACCGCACTGCCCGACCCCGGTTCGGTCAAGCCCGAGCAGCTCGTGTACGACCGCACCGGATCCGCCGGCACCAACACCAAGGCCCCCCTGCGCGTCCCCGGGCATCTCAAGCCCGCCCAGGGCATGTACGACCAGGGCGTCCTGCCACCCGGCTCGCTCGACCCGAAGCGCGGCATGTCCAACGCCCTGCTCGTCTCCGGCGCCCACACCGCGAGCGGAGACCCGGTGGCCGTCTTCGGCCCCCAGACCGGCTACTTCGCCCCCCAGCTGCTGATGCTCCAGGAACTCCAGGGCCCCGGCATCTCCGCCCGCGGCGTCTCCTTCGCCGGTGTCGGGATGTACGTCCAGATGGGCCGCGGCCAGGACTACGCCTGGTCCGCCACATCCGCCGGCCAGGACATCACCGACACCTACGCCGTCGAGCTGTGCCAGGACGACGTCCACTACCTCTACCGGGGCGTGTGCACCCCGATGGAGAAGCTGGAGAAGCGCAACTCCTGGAAGCCCACCGTCGCCGACGGAACCGCCGCCGGTTCCTACCGGATGCAGGTCTGGCGCACCAACTACGGCATCGTCACGCACCGCGCGACGGTCGGCGGCAAGCCCGTCGCGTACACCTCGCTGCGAACCACCTACCGCCACGAGGCCGACTCGATCATCGGCTTCCAGATGCTCAACGACCCCTCGTACGTGAAGGACGCCCAGAGCTTCCAGCGGGCCGTCCACCACATCGACTACGCCTTCAACTGGTTCTACGCGGACTCCCGCACCACCTCCTACTACAACAGCGGCATGAACCCGGTCCGCGCGTCCGGTGTCGACCCAGCCCTGCCGGTCAAGGCCGAGCCGGCCTACGAGTGGCAGGCCTACGACCCCGCCGCCAACACCGCCGCGTACACCCCCTTCGCCCAGCATCCGCGGTCCACCGGCCAGGACTACTACATCTCCTGGAACAACCGGCAGGCCAAGGACTACAACACCGCGGGCTTCGGCTTCGGCGCCGTCCACCGCGGCGACCTCCTCGACGACCGCGTCGCGAAACTCGTCGCGGACGGCGGCGTGACCCGGGCGTCCCTCACCCGGGCGATGGCCGAGGCAGGCGTCACCGATCTGCGCGGCGAGCAGCTGCTCCCCGAACTGCTCAAGGTCCTGCGCAGCGCCCCGGTCACCGACCCGCAGGTGAACGCCGCCGTGCAGAAGCTGGAGTCCTGGCGCGCCGCGGGCTCGCAGCGCAAGGAGACCGCTCCCGGCTCGCACACCTACGGACACGCCGACGCCGTACGGATCATGGACGCCTGGTGGCCGTTGCTGATCGAGGCCGAGTTCAAGCCCGGTCTCGGCGAGGACCTCTACCGTGCCCTCACCGCGGGCCTCCCGACCGACGAGTCACCGGCCGCGAACCACGGCCCGACCGGAGGACACGGCGGCTCCGCCTTCCAGTACGGCTGGTGGGGCTTCGCCGACAAGGACCTGCGCCAGGTCCTCGGCCAGCAGGTGGCCGGCCCGCTCGCCAGGACGTACTGCGGCAACGGCGCACTCGCCGCCTGCCGCGACGCGCTGCTCACCACCCTCAAGCAGGCCGCGGCCAAACCCGCCACCGAGGTCTACCCCGGTGACGGCAGCTGCGGCGCCGGCAACCAGTGGTGCGCGGACACGATCGTGCACCGCGCGCTCGGCGGTATCACCCACCCGTCGATCCACTGGCAGAACCGTCCCACCTATCAGCAGGTCGTCGAGTTCCCCTCGCACCGCTAGCGGGCGTCCGGGCCGTGGTCCTTCTTGCCCGACCAGCGGCTCGGCGCGCCGGGCAGCCGGGCGGCCTCGTGCGCGGCATCGTCGGACCAGCGCGCCCACGGGTGGTCCGAG